>NZ_JBIBUO010000009.1:0-356941 GCF_043079545.1 Streptomyces sp. NPDC015171 | reverse complement strand
ATACCCTTCCAGTTGCCCTCGAGGCTGTCGATCAGCGCCTGCAGTTCCTTGAGCTGACCCTTGATGCCCTCGAAACGGTGCAGAAGCTCCTTTTCAAGGACAACAATGTCCTTGTCACTTACCTTCTGACGCCCAGAAGCCATGTCACTGCCTTTCTTCGTGTCTTCACTTCACGGGAAACCGCTCAGGCGTTGCGGCGTGCGCGCAGCACGGCGAAGCCTGCTCCTGCGATGACCAGTACGGCGGCTACGGCGCCGATGATCACCCAGGTCTGGGTACCACCGTCGGAATCGGTGTCCTTCGCGGCCGCGGAGGTGGGGTCGTTGGCGGCGCCGGAGTCCATCGCCGGCTTGCCGGAAGGGGACTCGGCCGAGGGGCTGGGCTTCGCCGATGTGCCGCCGCCGTTCTCCTTGGCCAGCGGGTCGACGTCGGCCGGGCCGGGGTCGATGTCCTTGTTGATCAGTACGCGCCGGGGGCGGACGCCGCCGTAGCCGAGGTACTTGCTGGGCTTGTCCTTCGCCCAGTCCCTGGCAGCGGTGTCGATGAGGGTCCGCAGCACCTGGTTGGCCGTCCAGTCCGGGTGCGCCGACCAGATCAGGGCGGCGGAGGCGGAGGCGATGGCGGAGGCGGGGCTGGTGCCCTGGCTGTCGCAGTATTCGGTGAACTTGCCGTCGCACCAGGAGGGAATGCTCAGGCCCGGGGCCGCGAGGTCCACGTATCCACCGTACGTGGAGAACTTACCCACCGTGCCCGACTTGTCAATTGCCGATACACCGACCACGCCAGGGTAACTAGCCGGGTAAGCCTTGTAGTTGGTCTTGTCGCCCTCGTTCCCGATGGCAGCGAAGATCAACTTTCCCTTCGATACCGCATACTTCACAGCGGCTTGCGCTTCCTCATTGAAAACGGGAGCGCCGAAGGACATGTTGATGATTTTCGCTTCGCTATCAGCGGCCGCCCGAATCGCCTCCGCCTCATCAGGCGTCCTGCTGATTTCCTCAGCGCCTCGCAATTCCCCCCCGTCAATACGAAAGGGAATGATCTTGGCATCCGGAGCAAGCCCCTTGATGCCCCCGCCGGCACCCGTGCCCGCGATGATCTCGGCCATGGAGGTGCCGTGCCCGGCCTTGTCGTGGGTGACGTGGTAGGCCACGGCCTTCGGTACCTCATCGACAAGCACTTGGCCCTTGAGGGAGGAGGTCGCCGGATTGACCCCGCTGTCGATGACTGCGACCTTCACCCCCTTGCCCGTGCTGATCTTCCAGATGTCGTCAGCGCCCATCGCGTCCAGGTACCACTCCTTGGACTGAACGTCCACGGCGGCAGCCTCCGGAGCAAGCGTTGCCGACGTGATGACGAGCGCGCCGAGTGCCGAACCCACGGCGGACAGACGCCGCGCGTTGCGCCTCGTCAGGAAGGCCATCCTGGTGCCGTGTCGGCCGGTCCCTGGCTTCATGCCTGTCTACGTCCTCGCTCGTGTTCAGTCGTTCTTCTTGGGCTCGTCCCGCCGCTGCTGCGACGAGCGGCGCTGATCCTTGTCGGCAGTCCCACCGGTACGACCGGCCTCACCGCCCAAGCCCTGACGGCTGCCCACAGCACCCCGGCCGAGCCCCGCACCGCCGGGCTCGGATCCCTTCGCAGAGTCACGGGACGAACCGATGACCCCCTTGGGGTTGCCCGCAGAACGCAGCACCGCCTGGTCAGAACCGGATTCGGCCTTCGCCGCAGGAGCACCGAAGACACCTCGCTGACCGACGGGGCCCTTCGACGGAGTGGAGGATGTCGGTTCCTCGGCGCCGACGACCGTACCGCGCGGAACACGCGGACCAGCCGAACCTCCCGACGCACGGCCCGTGACAGGCTTGCCACCCACGACACCATTACGCGCCGCAGCGCTAGGCCCCGTCACCCCGGCACGCCCGGGGGTGTTGCTGGTCCTGGGGGTGCCGCCCGTGACAGGACGCCCCACCGGCGAACGACCGGACTGAACCGGCCCCCGCCCACCCTGCTGACCCATCGCGGGCGTACGTCCAGCAGCACGAGCGGCCTGTCCCATCGGACCCTGCGGCACACGCCCACCGGGACCCGAACGCCCTCCCTGCTGCCCCACCGGCCCCTGCGGAACGCGACCGCCCGCGACAGTACGCCCAGCCTGACCAGCGGGCCCCTGCGGCACCCGACCGCTTCCGGTTGTCGAAGGACCGCTGCGCCCCTGCGCCGTCACCGGCGGCCGGCCACCCGGCCCATAACCAGGAGTACGACCAGACGTCGGCACCACAGGAGGCGCCACCGGCCCCGTCGGCAACGGAGGCACCTGCCCACTGCCACCGGTGGTCGGCAGGGTAGGCGACGGAGAGCTGGGCGGCGCGGCAGGCGTCTGGGGAGGCAACGTCGTCGTGGTGTTGATCTCCGTACCGACATCACGACCAGAAGGAGGACTGGGCTCGTGAACGTCCTTGACGGGCAAAACGTGCCCCCTGGACTCCGTCCCGTTTGATGCAACTGTGCCGACGTGGCCTTCTCTGACATCGCCTCGGGCCGCAGACGCGGGCGTCGACGACTCTGACCCGTACCTCTGCATCTTGTCGTCAGCCCAGTGTGTCGGCACTCCGACATCCGTGATCGGCTTGAGCGGCTCCGGTTCCTTCTGCTTGTTCAGGTCCGTCGCCGCGACCTTGTAGTACGAGGCCAGCCGGTTCATCTGGTTGATGGCCTCTTGCCGGTTCTTCTCGGCCTTCAGCGCCGCCTCGTAGTCCGGGTTGCCGTCGACCTGCTTGGCCTTGGGCAGCTCGGTGGGCCGCTTCTGGTCCCCGGCCGGGCGGGGATCCCGGGGAGGCATGGAGACCCGCGCCGAGGCGAGACCCGTGGCCGCCACGGAGATGTGCGTGCCGGCCTGGTCGGCGTACCCGGCGAGGCCGTGGGTGTAGTCGATGAGTTGCCGCGTCCACCCGTGGAAGGACTCGGCGCCCTTGCCCTCCCAGTCGACCTTGAAGTGCTGCTCCAGTTCCTTCGCGGCCTTGCGGATGGCCTTGCCCGCGTCGAACAGCGACTTGCTCGTCAGTTCGAGGTGCTCGGGGTCGGCCTGTTCGACCAGGTCGATCATGGCGTTGAGGCCATGGTCCTCGAAGTCCGTCGACCCGACGAGGTTGACCCGGAAGCCGCCGCCGAAGAACGGCATGTGCGCCAGCATGTCCTGCGCGGTCGTGAGAGGCGCGACCTGCTGGCCGACCTCCTTGTCGACCCCCTGGACGGCGGACTCGTACTCGGGCTTCTGCTTCCAGTCGTCGCTCACGTGAGGTCCTTCTCCCCCGTCGACTTGTTACCGCCCGCGTGTTCCGCTTCCTGCTTGTCAGCGGGAGCGGCCTTCTTCGTGTGCTCCTGGTAGCGCTTCATGTCCTCTTCGTACTGCGTACCGATCTGCGTATGAAGCCGCCAGAAGCGCTGCCGGACCTCGTCCTCGGTCCCGTCGTAGGTGGCGTCGGCCGCATGCGACGCGAGCTTCAGGGACTCGATGTGCAGCCCCAGGGTCTTCGACAGGTGAGTGAGACGTGCGTGCACGGTCTCGTACGCCGAGTGCAGATCGCCCGCCTCGTTGAAGGGGGCCTGCGTCCCGCCGAACGACGTCCGGCTGAGGGACTGCTGCGCCACCTTGGACGGGCCCCCGTGCCCCTCCTCGAACTCGGACAGAGCGTCGTCGAGCCTGCCCTTGAACTCCTGCAGCGCGTCGATGCCACGCCTCATGCCCGAGCCGCCACCGTCAGTCACCGCGACCCCTTCCCCGTGTCCCCATTGCCCCGTTTGTCCAGCTATCGAGGGTCAGTCGCCCTGCGAGTCGCCGCCAGTCACTGTAGTCACTGGGCAAATCGCGGCCAACTGAACTTTGCGTCAGCCGAGTTGCGGTCGGGCCCGTAGCGGCCGACTGGCAGGGCGCCCGGGGACCGGGGCGGCCGTCGGTAGCGGCAGGCGGGATCCGGGCTTCCGCGCAGCGGCCTCGCATGCGCGCGACGGGCATCGCCGGACGGTTCGCATCCGTTCCGTCGACGGTCAACCAGGAAAGCCTCGTCAGCCGATCGGCGGAAGCACCTCCGCCGAACTTTCACAGTTGACACATCGCACATAGCAGACATGGTGCAAATTTTCCTCAGCACCACTTGCTAGCTTGACCCCGCACCAGAGTATCCACGGGGGAAGGGGCCTTCCATGGCATGGGACGAATGGGAGCAGCTCAAGGCGGACGCCGCCCAGGGGCAGTCCGCGCACACGCGACTCAACCATGTGGACGCGGGCGGCGGCACGTACGGCCCCTACGTCGTGCCGAGCGAGACCGGTGACCTCAAGGTGGGCCACAAGGATCTGGAGAAGATCGGCGGCGCCGCCCACCACCTCTACGACCAGCTGTGGGACAAGGCCCGGGTGGCGACCCCCAGCAGTGACTCGGCGGCCGGTGACCTCTCCAAGCAGGGCTTCGCCCTCGGCGCCGGGCTTCAGCACGTGTCCAACCGCTGGGAGGAGCAGCTGAAGTCCCTGATGGACGCCTGCGCCCAGATCTCCAATCACATGCAGACCACCAAGGCCGTGCACGCGAACGACGAGAACTACATCCAGCGGCAGATGAGCAGCATCGACGCGCTGGACGCCGGCTTCGACGAGCGGGTGGGGGCGCCGGGCAAGGAGAACTCCATCTACGGCGAGAAGGACAAGGGCAAGAAGAAGGAGTAGCGGTACCGGGAGGTGACGGCGATCCCTCCCGCCGCGTCAGCTGACACCGCTACTTCCAGAGGACGACGACACCGCATGGACTTCAACGCTCTGTACCACGCCAACTTCAAGCTGCTCGATGACGCGGTCACCGACTGGTCGACGCTGGTGAAGCATCTCGCGGACCTGAAGAAGGACGCCGAGGACGACCTGCACAAGGCGGCTCTCAAGGCTGACTGGGCGGGGGTGAACGCACAGGTCTCGCGGGAGTTCATCGGCAAGACGGCCGGGGAGTTCGGCGACGCCCACACGCAGGCGACCAGCATCTACAACATTTTGCTGGACACACAGGGCGAGCTGAAGTCGTACCACCAGCAGCTGACGGACGCCGTCTCGCGCGGACAGAAGAAGAACATCACCGTCATCGACGCGGGTGGCGGCAAGTTCTCGGTCATGGGCAGCACCCGGCCCGACTGGGCCGCGGATCCGAGCGGCGGGAAGGGCTCGGCCGACCAGAAGGACGTCGACGCTCTCCGTGACGAGATCCAGGGCATCCTCGACAAGGCCACCGAGAGCGACAACTCGGCCAAGACCGTCCTGATGGCGCTCGTCGACCAGACCAGGACGGGGTTCTCCGACGCCAGCTATGCCAACCGGGACGCCGCGGCGGACGCCGTCAAGGAGGCCGATACGCTGGCGAAGCTCGCCAGGAAGGATCCCGGAGACCTCTCCGTGGCGGACTTCGACCGCCTGAACGCGGGGCTGAAGAAGTACGCGAACGACCCCTTGTTCGCCGAGCGCTTCGCCTCTGACCTCGGGCCGCAGAAGACCCTGGAGTTCTGGACCGGGATCAGCGACCCCCACGGAGGCAACTACGAGCTGGGGCAGAAGCGCCACGACCAGTTCGACGACCTGCAGCGGAACCTGGGGCTGACGCTGGCCCATGCCACGCAGAGCGATTCCACCGAGATGACCGAGTGGAAGCGCAAGATGATCGACATCGGCGACAAGCCACTGCACGGCGACCGGGGCGGCCCCATGGGGTTCCAGGTCATGAGCAATCTCATGCGCACCGGTGACTATGACGATCAGTTCCTGAAGGACTACGGAACCAAGCTCATGGCCACCGAGCGGAAGCTCACCGGCAACGGTGAGCACGAGAACCTCATGTGGCGTTTGACCGGCGCGAGTTCATGGCTCAACCGGATCGGCGACGACAGCGGCAACGACCCGCTCACCGGCTACCTCAAGGGCCTGTCCAACAGCCCCGACGCCGCCACCGACTTCCTCAACCAGCCGTATGTGTGCAAGGACGACCCGGACAACCCCTTCGAACGGGACACGGACGGCAACGGCAAGAAGGGCAGGGTGTCGCTGTCGAACTTCCAGTACCTGTTCGAGGAGCGGGACTGGCCCCCGGCGACAGACTCCCATGGGAAGGATCTGTTCACGGGCCAGAACAACCTGGCGCTGGCTCTGGAAGCGGCCACGACCGGTCATCCCGCAGGGGAGATGCCGACCGCCGACACACCTCCGCACTCGGCCGACCAGGCCAAACTCATGCGGGCACTCGTCGACTCGGTCTCGGACGACCCCGGGCGCGTGAAGGACCACTCGTACATGTCGGACAGCCTCGGCCAGATCGGCTCCGAGTATCTGCCGGACATCCACCGAGCCATGGCCGACGGTCCCACGGTCAGGGACGGTGAGTCCGGGTGGAACCGGCTGTATCCGCTCGCGGGAACGGACGCCGGGCTCGATCACAGCGCCGTCACCCGGTTCCTCGTCACGGTCAGCCAGAATCCGGAGGGCTACGCCGCGCTCAGCGTGGGTGAGAAGGCGTACACGGCAAGCCTGATGGACCTCCACCTGAATCCGGACCTGCCCGCGGACCAGCGATATCCGCACGACGCGCACGACACCATCACGAGCATTTCCCGTAAGTCCGGCGAGTTCAGCGGGCTCCTGGCCCAAGGGCGGCAGGAAGCCGTCCTCGGGCCGGCCGGCGAGCAGGACAGCGACTACGACTACGCCGTGAGCCAGAAGAAGAACTTCATCTCGGGATTTGTCGGGACCGGGGTCGGCGTCGGAACGAGCTTCATCGCCAGTCCGGTGGTGGGTGCCGGTGTGGGTGGTGCCGCGGGTACCGTGACGTCCATGGTTCTGGAGGCTTTCTACAAGGACGACTCCGGTCAGTACCGGGCAGAGACCGGCGAGGACATCGCCACCCGGTGGGAAACCATCAAGGATTCGACGACCAACATCAACTACACAGCGGCTCACGAAGCGGCCAAGGCTCACCACGCCGACTACAGCGACCAGATCGACACCTGGGTCAGCGAAGGGACGGCCACTGGCTTCAATGATGCCAACACCGACATTCACGCGATGGCCAAGGACATGGACACCGAGATCCCGGACTGAGTCGGAGCCGACTGTGCCGCTCTCACTCCCTGCGTTGGAAGGCGATATGTACGACAACTCCGGAACCGGAGTCCGCTCCGCGCTCTCCGCTCTGGGAGCGGCGCTTCTGATCGGTCTGCTGGCCTCCTGCTCGTCGCCCTCGCCCACGCGCGAATACACCGTGCCCGGTGATGTATGCGGCATCAAGGTCAGCGGATCTCTGCTCGAACCCCTGCTGCCCGCAGGAAAGAAGATCAGCGCCGCGCCGACGTCAGCCGTCGGCGTCAAGCGCTGCCGACTCGTCGTGGACGAGCGGGTCGCCTTCTCCAGCAGCGTGGAAGTACACGATGCCACCATCACCGCCCGGGACGTCGCCATGTCCGCGGCCGGTGTTGAGCCGACCGACACGTCTGCGGACGGGGGCTACGTCATCTACTCGCGGACGGGAGCCGTCGGTCTGGTCAAGTGCCCCGCCACCTCGGCCAAGACCTCCGTCTGGGCCACCGTGCGCACCCAGCACACAGTGAATGCCTCTGCCATGCGCCATTTCATCGAGGCATACGCGAATGCCCTGAGCAGGAACGGCGCATGCGAATCGCCGGCGCCTTCGCCTGCGCCATGACCGCCCTGACCAAGGTGAGAGAGGGAATCGGCCCCTTCGGCGGCGTCCTTGGGGTGTGATCACCGGCGCCGCCACACCGCAACGGCCGCAGCCGGACACGCATCCGGCCGACAGCCTCGTCCTCAGCAGTCGCCTTTCCGGCTGGTCACGTCGAAGGCGTAGGCGTACTGCGGGTACGAGCCCCCCGCGATGCCCGGGGCCTCGTAATCGCCGTCCTTCTTCCGGTTCACCTTCACGTGCAGGCAGAACGCGGCCGGGGTGCCGTCCGCGGTGATGGTGTAGTGCGCCTCCTTGGGCGCCCTAGGACCGGTCAGGGTGGCGTCTACGCTGCCTGGGCCGGGAGCGTCGCCACCGCCGTGGGACGTGACCTCGTCCGCAACCTTCATGGCGTAGTCGCCGCCGAAGTCCGCGGGGACGCCCTCATGCGGGCCGGCGTAGGCGACGTCGCCGTCCAAGGCCTCCGTCGCGCCGCTGACCGCGCTGGTCAGCTCGTCGCCGTTCCAGGCCGCGCCGTCACTGACTGCGAGGCCCTGGAAGCCGCTGTAGAGGCCGACAGCGGCCATTCCCAGGAAGAGGATCCGGGCCAGGACGAAGGCGCTGTCCGGGACCTCGGGGGCCGACGGGTTGAGGGACTCCCGCCAGGCCCGTACTCGGTCCGCGCGGACACAGGCCATGACCACGAAGACCGCAGAGACGGCGAAGCAGAAGATCGTCAGGGAATTCACGCCCGTCCGCTCACCGCCCTGCGCCTGCGTCGGGCGTCCCGCAGGGCCACCGCTCCCCCGCCCAGGCCCGCCACCAGGACCGCCACGCCGATGGCGACGTACGTCGCGATGCGGGCCGTGCGTTCCTGCGGGGTTTCGCCGAGGGTGAGCCGGGCGGGGGTGGGGGCCTCCGCATGGGTGAGGCCGGTATCGGCGCGGGGGGACTCGATCGGGTGATCGTCCTCCGTGAGGGCGCGGACCGGGTCCACCACTCCCCAGCCGACCAGGCGGTCGTGGCCGGGGATGGAGCGTTCGGCGGTCTGCTCGATCTGGGCCACGATCTCGCGGGGCGTCCAGTCGCGGTGCTTGGCCTTGATCAGCGCGGCCACGCCCGCCACGTACGGGGCGGAGAAGCTCGTACCGTTGTCCGAGCAGTGGCCGCCTTTCGGGACCGTGGAGATCATGTCGACGCCCGGGGCCGCCACGCCGACGAAGTCGCCGGACTGGGAGAAGGCCGCGCGTTCGTTGTTGCGGTCGGAGGCGGCCACGGCGAGGACGCCCTCGAACGAGGCGGGGTAGGTCTTCTTCACGTTGCCGCCCAGGCCGTCGTTGCCCGCCGAGGCGACGACGACGATCCCGGCGCCGAGGGCCTCCTCGACCGCGCGCTGCAGGTCGTCGTCCCGGGCGATGGGCTTGGTGGTGTCCTGGGAGATGTTGATGACGTCGGCCTTCACCCTGATCGCCTGCCGGATGGCTTTGGCGAGGGTGGCTGCCGTGCCGTGGCCCTCCGCGTCGTTCTGCTTCATCGGGATGATCGTGGCCTCGGGGGCCAGGCCGACGAAGCCGGTGCCCTTCATGGGACGGGCGGCGATGATGCCCGCCACGCGTGAGCCGTGACCGACCGTGTCCGTCGTGCCCTTGGCGTTGCCGCGGTCGATCGGCTGCCCCTTGTCGTCCTTGGCCGGCAGGTAGTTCGCTCCCTGCGACGCGTCCACCGCCTTGGTGAGCTGCGGGTTGGCCGTGTCGACGCCCGTGTCGATGACGGCGACCTCGACGCCTTTGCCCTTGGACTGGCTCCACAGCTCGTCGAGGTTGACGCGCTGCAGCGCCCAGGGCGTGCCCGTGTACTTGTGGTTCGTCTTCGAGAACGTGCACTGGTCGGAGCCCGGGTCCGCGGCGGCCGCCGGCGCCGCCAGCAGGGTGGCGGTGGTGGCCAGGACGGCCGTCAGGGCAGTCCGGGTGCTCCGGGTGCGGAGTACGGGTGTCCGGGGCGTCTTCGCCGGAGGCTGCGTCGTGAGCGCGGTCGTGCGCGCCGTCGTGAGCATGTCGTACCCCTCAGGAGCCCTGCGGCTGGCGGGCCGCCGAGGTCGAAAGGCGGGGTCCGGTCGGCAGGAACTTCGACCAGGGCGCGGGGATGCGGGCCGTCTTCACGTCCGCGTAGCCGAGGCGGGTCTGCGCCAGCTTGGCCTCCCGCTGGAGCTGCGCGCGCTTCTTCGCCGACATGCCGATGCCCTTGTCGTCGGTGGTGCTGTCGTCGTTGGACTGCAGGGCGTAGCGCAGGCCGGTGTCGGTGACCAGGAAGACCGAGCCCACCGAGGTCTCGCTGCCCTGGTACTGGCGGTAGAGCTGGCCCGAGCCCGCGGTGACGTACGCGCTGGAGGAGCCGGTGGGCAGGACCGCCGGGAAGTCGGTGCCGGCCCAGGTGCTCAGGGTCGTCTCGCCGTTGTCGGGGTCGACGTCGTTCAGGACGTTGCAGATGGTGTTGCGGCTGCCCTCGGCCGTGGCCGGTTCGTTGACCGCGCTGGGCTTCTCGGTGGGCCACTTGTGGTCGGCGGCGAAGGGCTCGCCCCGCTCGATGGCGCCGGCGCTGACCTCCTTGTGGTGTCCGGCCTGGCCGAGCTTCACGAGGTCTTCGCTGGTCAGCAGGAGCTGGGCGACGAAGTCCGAGACGGGGGCGACCCGGCCGGGCAGCACGACGAAGTACTGCTCCTGGCCGTTGACCGGTGCCCGGAGCACCATGCCGACCCGGTTGGCCTCCTCGTCGAGCTGGCCGGGGGCGTGGGCGGCCGCGCCGGGGACTCCGGTGACCGGCGGGAAGCTGATCGGATCGCCCTGGTGCAGGGTCTCGATCCACGACTCCGTCACCTTCTGCGGGGTCCGGTCGGCGCCCACGAGGGTCTGCAGCAGCAGCCGGTTGGAGGCGTCCACGGGGTAGGCGCGTCCCGCGGCGTCGACCACGTACCGCTTCTTGTCGCCGGGGGTGGTGACGTAGAGGAGTTCGCCGCCGTGCAGCTTCTGCTCGGCGCCGTTGAGCTTGCCCTGGTCCCGCTCGGCCAGCACGAACGCGGCCTTCTGGATGGAGCTGCCGCTGCCGCTCGGGCGTTCGCAGACGGCCCACTGCTTGGCCTTGCCGGCCTCTTCCGCCGAGGGCAGCCGGTCGGGGGCGTAGGGGATGCCGATCGTGACGCCGTGCGGGATCTTGCCGTTGTCGAGGATCGACTCGTCGACCGTGACGACGTCGAGGTCGCTCTGGGTGTCCAGGACGAGCTTGGCCGACGCCATGTTGAGCACCGGGTGGAGCTGGACCTTGTGGCCGGTCTCCAGCACGACGTACCGGGTGGTGGACTTGCTGGCGATGATCACCTTCTGTCCGGGATCGTCCCAGCCCTGCGGAGCCGTCGGTTTGAACATGCCCCAGGCGCCGAACGCCGCCAGTACGACGACGCCGGCGATCGCGCCGGGCAGGATGGCGCGCAGCGGCCGGGGCGCCCCCTCGTCGGAGGCATCCGGTGACGACTGCACGAACGACGCGAGCATGCGGCGCTTCGCGAAGGTGTAGGCGTTGAGTTGATCCCGCCGAGATGCCATCTGTGCCCGTTTCTCCCCGTGTCTCACGCGGAGTGCGCCCGGGGACCAGCTCCCCCGCCCTCCGTTGTCGGACCCGGCCCCTACTATGCCTGGTACGGAGCGGGTCCCGTGGAGCGGGTAGGGTACCTGGGCTCTCAAGGGCCTTGTTCGGTGGCCTGGTTCCAGTGAGTTGTGAGCAAATCGGGGGGATGGAGTGATGGCTTCCGGAACGCGGACGCGAGCGCGCGGCCGATCGGCGGCACGAGGCCGCGCGGCCGGGTCCGGTGCGCCGCCGCGCGGGACGTCCGCCCAGCGCGGCGCGGAGCGGCCGCAGGTCACGCTCGGCCTCAGGCAGCGTCCGGGCCAGGCCGGTTCGTTCCGTTTGCAACGGCTCATGCTGGTCGAGCTGGCGGCGGCGGTACTGCTGGTCGGCTGGGCCGTCGGCATGGCGGCCCTGGTGCCGGCCGCGGTGGTCGCGCTGGTGCTGGTCCTGCTGGCTTTCGTACGGCGGCGGGGCCGCTCCCTGCCGGAGTGGCTGGCCACCGCGCGGGAGCTGCGGGCGCGGCAGAAGCGCGCCGAGAGCACCCCGATACCGCCGGGCACCGAGCCCGGCCTCGTCCCGGCGGTGGAGTGCGAGCCCGCCCTGCGCACGTACTCGTACGGCGCCCGGGACCGGCGCCCGGTCGGCATCGTCGGAGACGGCACGTTCGTCACGGCCGTGCTCCAGGTGGAGGCCGACGCGACCGCGCTGCGGGCCGAGCGGACCCGCCAGCCGCTGCCGCTCGGTGTGGTCCGGGACGCGCTGGAGGTGGACGGGATACGCCTGGAGTCGGCCCAGATCGTGCTGCACACGCAGCCGGCACCCGCACTGCACCTGCCCCAGCAGTCCGTGGCCGTCGCCAACTACCTTCCGCTCCAGGAGCAGACCGGTGCCCCGGCCGTGCGCATCACCTGGATCGCGCTGAAGCTCGACCCCGAGCTGTGCACGGAGGCGGTGGCCGCGCGCGGCGGCGGCCTGACGGGCGCGCAGAAGTGCGTCGTGCGGGCCGCGGACCATCTGTCGAGCCGGCTGACCGGCGCCGGGTTCCGGGCGCGGGTGCTGGACGAGGAGGAGCTGGTCGCCGCCCTCGCCACCTCCGCCTGCGCCAATCCGCTGGTCACCGCCGAGGCGGGGCGCAGCGAGACCCGGGAGCGGCGCACGGAGGAGTCGGGGCGCAGCTGGCGCTGCGACAACCGGCGGCACACGACGTACTGGGTGCGGCGCTGGCCCCAACTGGGCGGCGGCCGGGCCGAGTCGCTGCCGCAGTTCGTGGCACGGGTCACGGCGATACCGGCCCTGGCGACCACCTTCAGCCTGACGCTCGCCGGCGGGGAGCGCCAGGAGGTGTCGCTGTGCGGGCATCTGCGGGTGACCGGGCGCAGTGACGAGGAACTCGTGGCGGCACGGCGCGCGCTGGAGGGCGCGGCCCGGCAGTCCGGGGCCGGGCTGGCCCGCCTGGACCGCGAGCAGCTGCCCGGCATGCTGGCCACTCTGCCCCTCGGAGGTGCGCGGTGACGACGATTCCGACGACCCCCATGACGCCGGGTGCGCCCGCGCAGGGGACGCGTGAGCCGTCCGGACCGCAGCGGCTGGGCGACCGGCTGCGGCACGGCCTCGGCCTGATCGGGCCCCGGCACGGCCGGCACGGACTGTCCGTGCAGCAGCTGGACGCGCTCGCCCTGCCCATCGGGGACGACGGGGTGGTGGCCGGTGTCGACGCCGAGGGCCAGCCGGCCGTCCTCGGCATCAACCGGCCCACGCCGTACGACGTCGTCCTGATCGGCGGTCTGTGGACGGCTCAGGTGCTGGCGCTGCGCTCGGCGGCCACCGGTGCCCGGGTGGCGGTGGAGACCGGCCGGCCGCAGGCGTGGATGCAGATGGTGCACGCCATGGGCGGCGGCCAGAACGGCCTGTCCGTGTACGAGGTGGGGCGGGTGCCCCCGCAGGGTGCCTCGGCGGGGACGCCGGTGCTCGTGGTGCGGGACTGCGGTATGCGCCCGCCGCGCGGCCGGGTGGTGTCCGGGCCCTGGCAGTCGGTGCTGACCCTGCTGCCCTATCTGAGCCCCGTCGCGCCCCGGCTGCTGCGGCAGGCGCGGCTCGCCGGTATCCAGCGGGTCTCGCCGGACGAGGCGGCCGAACTGGGGCGCACGATGGGGCTGTCGCGTACCGAGGTGGAGTCGTTGCCGGCGCTGCCCGACGGCGTCACCATGTGGTGCACCGACCGTGACCGGCAGTACGTGCTGACGCAACCCACGGACGCTGAGATCGGATTGCTGGGCACCCCGCGCCGGATGGACTGAACTGCCCTTGCGTGTCCCTTTTGTTCAGGGTGGGGCGGGCGGCTTCGCGAGGCGTGCCCGGTGTCCCCGGGCGCGCGGTGGTCCGATGGGCGTGTGCGGAAGTCGGGCGGGCCTGCCGTGGTGCGGCTCGTGGTGATTAGGCTGGGAGCGGGCGCGATGACAGGACCCGTGGACCCGGCGTCGGTACCCCGGGGGAGGGCCGGCGAGTCGGACCGCCCCGAACGATGACGAACGACTCGGTACGACACGACATGCTCGCCCCGGCACGGCATGAGGGTGCTCGACCACACCAGGAGGAACTGTGAGCAGCGATCGGGACGGGATGCGCGGGGGCTGGGACACACCCGGCGATGACCAGCCCGACGCGGAGGCCGTGGAGACCACCGGCGAGTTCACCATCGACTACGCTCCCCCCGCCTGGTACACGCAGAACGCGTCCGGCACGTCCGGGGGCGCCGGCACCCCGGCGGCCTCCGGAGGCATGAGCGGATTCCCGGGCCCGAACGGCCCCGGTGTCCCCGGTACCGCAGGTGCCGCAGGTGCCGCAGGTGACCCGGCCGCCCCGGCCGTCTCCGGGCCGCCGCCGTTCCCGACGGGCTCGCCGGTGCCGCCTCCGCCGGGCGCGGGGCACCCGACGGGCACCCCTCCGCAGGGGACCCCGTACGCACCCGCGCCGGGTACGCCTCCGCAAGGGACGCCGTACGCTCCGCCGCCGGGAACTCCTGCACAGGGCACGCCGTACGCTCCGCCACCGGGGACGCCCCCGCAGGGCACGCCGTACGCTCCCCCGCCGGGGGCGCCGTACGCACCGCCCGCTCCGGACCAGGGGGCTCCCTACGCACCGCAGGCTCCCGCGCAGGGGGCTCCGTACGCACCGCCGGCCGGCGCGCAAGGGGCTCCGTACGCGCCGCACGGCCCCGCGCAGGGGGCTTCGTTCACCCCGTCGCAGGGGACGCCGTACGCGCCGCCCGCCCCGCCCGTGACGGCGGAGGGCACGCCGTACGCCCCGGCCGCGCAGCCCGCGCCGCCGGAGGGCGGTCCCGTCCCGGTGCCGCGGCTGCCCGAGGGCTTCGAGCCGCAGCAGCCTCGGTCCGCCGGGCAGGAGGCGCCGGCCGCCGCAGCCGCCGTCGAGCCGGAGACGGACAACGGTGACCTGGAGAGCGGGGCGACCATGCGGTTCTCCGCGACTGCCCTGAAGCGCCAGATGGCCGAGATCGCCGAGCGCGCGGAAGCCACCGGGAAGCCGGCCGGGTCCGAGGGCGAGGCTGTCGTGGGCGACGGCTCCGGTGCGGGAAGCTCCGCCGACGCCTCGGACGCGCCCGGCGCCGAGGAGTCCGACGGCGAGGCCGCTGTGCCGGAGACCGCTGCGCCGGAAGGCTCGGTGGCTGAAGGCTCGGTGGCGGAGGACGCCGTCTCGACGGGGCCTGCGTCCGGTGAGGACGCGGAGCATGAGGAG
Source organism: Streptomyces sp. NPDC015171 (assembly GCF_043079545.1). NCBI lineage: Bacteria > Bacillati > Actinomycetota > Actinomycetes > Kitasatosporales > Streptomycetaceae > Streptomyces > Streptomyces sp. NPDC015171. The sequence goes on along the minus strand of NZ_JBIBUO010000009.1, from coordinate 341,871 downwards.
AGCGGTCCGGCGGACGGGGCCGAAGACTCGGTCGTGCCGGAGCCCGCCGCGGCGGAGGACGCGGCGAAGGAGAGCGGCGCGGACGAGGTCGCCGCCGAGGAGGACGCCGCCGACGCCGCACCGTCCGACGCCCCGGCGCCCTCGGACGCCGTCGTCCACGACGGCGTGCCGCAGCAGGGCACGCCTGAGGACAGCGCCGCGGACGGCGATGCCGTGGGACGCGACGCCGTGTCCGGCGCCGGCCCGGACGACGCCGTCCAGCAGGCCGTCGCACCGCAGGCGGACGCCCAGCAGCCCGGTGCCGCCCAGTCCGGTGCGGCCCAGTCTGCCGCGGTCCAGCCCGGCACCGGTCAGCCGGGTGGCTACGGCTTCCCGCAGCCCGGCGCCCCGGCGGCCGGCGTCGCTCAGCCCGGTCCCGGTGCCCCGCACTCCGCTCCCCCGGCGCCTCAGGGCGCGCAGCCCGGCTGGACCCCGCCGCCCCCGCCGCAGAGCGGGATGCCGCCGCTGCCGCCGTCGTACCAGCCCGCCGCTCCGGCTCCCGCTGCCCAGTGGCCGGCGCAGACTCCCCCTCAGCAGCCCGGACCGATGCCCGGTCAGCAGCCGCAGCCGACGGCGGCCCAGGGCCCCGCCGGCGTGCCCGGCCAGCAGCCGCCGTTCCAACCCCAGGCCCCGCAGCCCGCGCCCGCCGCGTGGCACCAGCCGGGCCAGCCCGGACAGCCCGGTCACCCCCACCAGGCCGCCGCGCCCGGCGGCCCCACGCCGCCGAGCGGCTACGGATTCCCGCAGCCCGGCGCCCCCAACCAGCCGACACCGCCCGGTGGTTACGGCTTCCCGCAGCCCCCGGCGCCCCAGCCGAACCCCAACGCCCCGACCCCGCCGAGCGGTTACGGATTCCCGCAGCCCGGCGTTCCCCAGCCGCCGGCGCAGCCGAGCGGTTACGGGTTCCCTCAGCAGGGTGCCCCCGACTTCCCCGCACAGCAGGGTGGTTACGGCTTCCCTCAGCCCCCGCGGACCCCGGGCGCCGCTCCCGCCCCGACCCCCGAAGCGCCTCAGGCCGGGCAGGCAGGGCAGGGGGGTCACGCTCCGCAGGCGCCGGTCGACCCGCGTGCCGGCGCCGCCTGGCCGCAGCCGGTGCAGCACGACCAGCGGCAGCCGACGAACCCCGGTGCGGCGCCGCTCGGTTACACCGCCGCCGTGGAGCTGTCCGCTGACCGGCTGCTCAACAACAAGCGCCAGAAGGCGCGGAGCGGGCGGCCCACGGCGGCCGCCGGCCGGTTCAAGATCGGCGGCAAGAAGGAGGAGGCCGAGCGGCAGCGCAAGCTGGAGCTGATCCGCACCCCGGTGCTGTCCTGCTACCGGATCGCGGTCATCAGCCTCAAGGGCGGCGTCGGCAAGACGACGACCACGACCGCGCTCGGCTCCACCCTCGCGACCGAGCGGCAGGACAAGATCCTCGCCATCGACGCCAACCCGGACGCCGGTACGCTCGGGCGGCGGGTGCGCAGGGAGACCGGGGCCACCATCCGTGACCTCGTCCAGGCCATCCCGTACCTCAACTCGTACATGGACATCCGGCGGTTCACCTCCCAGGCGCCCTCCGGTCTGGAGATCATCGCCAACGACGTGGACCCGGCCGTCTCGACGACGTTCAACGACGAGGACTACCGGCGGGCGATAGACGTCCTCGGCCGGCAGTACCCGATCATCCTGACCGACTCGGGCACCGGTCTGCTGTACAGCGCGATGCGCGGGGTGCTCGACCTCGCCGACCAGCTCATCATCATCTCCACGCCGTCCGTGGACGGGGCGAGCAGCGCCAGTACGACGCTGGACTGGCTGTCCGCGCACGGGTACGCCGACCTGGTCTCCCGCTCCCTCACCGTGATCTCCGGGGTCCGCGAGACCGGCAAGATGATCAAGGTCGAGGACATCGTGTCCCACTTCGAGACACGGACCCGCGGGGTCGTGGTCGTGCCCTTCGACGAGCACCTGGCCGCCGGCGCCGAGGTCGACCTGGACATGATGCGGCCGCGCACGCGTGAGGCGTACTTCCACCTCGCCGCGCTGATCGCCGAGGACTTCACCCGGCACCAGCAGGCGCACGGCCTGTGGACGAGCGACGGCAACCCGCCGCCGGTGGCCGCCCCGCCCATGCCGGGCCACGCGACACCGGGCCAGCCCATGCCCGGCCAGCCCATGCCCGGCCAGCCCATGCCGGGCCAGCCGTACGCCGCGGGCCAGCCGTATGGTGCCGGTCAGCCGTACCCGCAGGTTCCGGGTCAGGGATACCCGCAGGCACAGCCTCAGGGATACCCGCAGGCTCCGGCGCCGGGCTACCCGCAGGGCCAGGGCCAGGGCCAGCCGTACGCCCCGGGGCAGCCCGGACAGCCGGGCCAGCAGCCGTACCCGCAGCAGCAGGCACAGCAGCCACAGCCTGGTCAGCAGCCCTACCCGGCGCAGCCGGGCCAGCCCGGACAGCCCGGACAGCCCGGACAGCCGGGTTATCCGCAGCCCGGCCAGCCGCACCCCCAGGCCCAGGGCCAGCCTCAACCCCAGCATCAGCCGCAGCCGCACCCGCAGCCGCACCCGGGTCAGCAGCCCCCGCAGGCCCCGCAGACCCCGCCGCAGCAGTAGGGCCCCAGCAAGAAGGGCGGCCGGTGCTCATCGCACCGGCCGCCCTTTCGCGCTGTGAGTCTTCGATCCGACGGGGCTACTCGTCCGCCGCCACGATCTCCCGGCAGCGCTTCACGTCCTCGGCCATCTGCTCCAGCAGGGCGTCGAGCGACTCGAACTTCGCCTGGCCGCGCACGTAGGCGAGGAAGTCGACGGCGACGTGCAGGCCGTACAGGTCGAGGCCGACGCGGTCGATGGCGTACGCCTCCACCGTGCGCTCGGTGCCGTCGAACTGCGGGTTCGTGCCGACGGAGATCGCGGCCGGCATGTTCTCGCCCTGCGCGTGCAGATAGCCCGCGTACACGCCGTCGGCCGGGATCGCGGTGTGCGGGAGCGTCTCGACGTTGGCCGTCGGGAAGCCCAGTTCGCGGCCGCGCTGGGCGCCGCGGACGACGACACCCTCCACCCGGTGCGGGCGGCCCAGGATCTCGCGGGCGCCCGCGACGTCGCCCTCGGCGACCAGACGCCGGGTCAGCGTGGAGGAGAACGGCTGGCCGCCGCCCGCCTCACCGGTGACGTACAGGTCGACGACCTCGACGTCGAAGTCGTAGATCTTGCCCTGCTCGGTGAGGAACTCGACGTTGCCGGCCGCCTTGTGGCCGAAGCGGAAGTTGGGGCCCTCGACGACCGCCTTGGCGTGCAGCTTGTCCACGAGGACCTTCACCACGAAGTCGGCGGGCGAGAGCCGCGAGAACTCGGTGGTGAAGGGGAGGATGAGGCAGGCGTCGACGCCCAGCTCCGTCATCAGCTCCGCGCGGCGGTGGTGCGGGGCCAGCAGCGGCGGGTGGCTGCCGGGGCGGACGACCTCGCTGGGGTGCGGGTCGAAGGTGACGACGACGGCCGGTACGCCCAGCTCACGGGCGCGGTCCACGGCGTGCTTGATGATCAGCTGGTGGCCGCGGTGGACGCCGTCGTAGGAACCGATGGTGACGACGCTGCGCCCCCAGTCCTGGGGGATGTCCTCCAAGCCACGCCAGCGCTGCACTGTGACCGCTCCTCGAACCCTTGTCCGTGTCTACCATGACCTCGTTGTGCAGGTCTAAGGGTGCCATGCCGGGTGCCCGGTGCCAGCATCGGCATGGGGGCTGTGACGGGGCGCACGTTCCCGGCGCTGGTCGGGGCGGTGCGCGTACGCTCAGGGCTCGTTCACGCCGGTACGCGTACGCCCGCCAGGTTCTCGATCATGCGGCGGGTGCTGGGTCCCACCACGGCGGCCCAGTCCTCCGGGGCCTCGGTCAGCCAGCGGGCCATCCGGGCGGCGAAGCCGGGCACGTGCCGGCCGAGATCGACCAGGCCCCGGTCGAAGCGGGTGGCTCCCTCGGGTGTGCGGACGAGGAGCGTGCCGGTGCGGTGGATCAGGCCGCGGATCTCCTCCTCCCGACGGCCCCGGCCCCCTTCCCCCTCGCCTCCGCCCTCATCGCCCGGGCGCCCGCCCCCGTCGTTCCCGCCCCCGTCGCCCCCGTCGCCGACGCCCCCTCCCCGCCCGTCCCCGTCCCCGTGCCCGTCCGCGCCTTCCTGTGCCGCCGCGTGCAGGACGGCGTCCAGGACGGCCGGGTCCTGCTCCCGGTCCAGCAGGGCCTCCAGCAGCTCACGGCGGAGCGGGCGGGACGCGGCCGTGCCCGCGGCGGCGAGGACGGTGGCGAGGGCGGCCCTGACCTGCTCGGAACCGCCGTCGAGCAGGCCGGTGACCAGGGGCAGCAGGACCGGGCGTGCGGTGGGGCCCTGTTCCAGGCGGCGGTCGACGTAGCCGGCGACGTGCCCCGCCGTCTCCGGGCGCAGCCGCACCGCCTCGCGGACCAGCACGGCGACCCGGCGGGCGAGGGCCGGGGTGGTGACCTCGGCGAGGCTGCGCAGGGCCGCCCCGGTCTCCGGTCCGCCCGCGTCCGGGGCGTCCAGCCGGGCCCGGAAGGCGTCCAGGACCGGTTCCGGGTGCGTGCTCAGGGCGGGGACCAGGGCGCTCGGCGGGAACTGGGGGTCGCCGTCGGCGAAGTGGCGCAGGGCCGCCGGCAGGTGCCGGTCGCGGGTGTGCGGGTCGCGGACCAGCAGGGCGAGGGCGCCGCCGTGCAGGGTGCAGTCGGCGGGGCGGGCGAGCACGGCGAGAGCGGCGTAGCGCAGCAGCTCGCGGTCGGCCTCCGAGCCGACGTGCGGGGCCGCGCGCAGGCCGAAGGCCACCGCCGCCACCCGGCGGGCGGGGCGCTCGTCGTGCGCCCAGCGGTCGACCGCCCGGCAGAGGGCCGACGGCTCCTCCTCGGCGAGCACGCCGAGGAGTTCGTCGGCACGCCGGTGCGCGCAGGCCACCAGCACCTCGGCGAGGTCGTCGAGGGCGCCGTTCCGGTGCGTGTGCAACAGCGCCTGCGCGGCGGTGGCCACGGTGGCGTGCGGGGTCGCGGGCAGCGGTCGCTCATCGGCGAACCAGTGGGTGAGGAGCGGCTGTACGGCGGCGGGATCGGCGGCGAGCAGTCCGGCGACGGCGTCCAGGTAGCGGTCGCCGGCCGCGGACGGCGCCGGGTCCGCCAGCACGAGCCGGCGCAGCAGGTCGAGGCGCTCGGCACCGGAGACGGGCAGGGCGGTCCAGAAGACGGGGCGGAAATCGGCCGGTACGGGCCTCCGGCCGCGCCGCCAGGCGACGACCCGGTCGGCGAGCAGGCGCAGCACCTCGGTGTACGGCGTCGCGTCCGGAACCTGGAGCAGTGTGCGGGCCAGCAGCCGCGCGGCCCACCAGGAACCCGGCGCCCGGTCCAGTGTGTCGGTCAACTCCCGTAGATGGAAGGAGAGTTGCCCGGGTCCGCGCTCGCGGGCGAGGAGCAGCAGGGCCTGTACGACGGGGCCGACGCGGTGGTGCGGCACCGGGACGGGGCGGTTCGCGCGCGGTTCGCCGGTGCGGTGCACCAGGGCGCGGAGTGCCTCGTCCAGGTCCAGGTGCATGCCCTGGATCCAGTCGGCCAGTTCCTCGTGGGCGAAGCGGTAGCCGGCGCCGGCCGGCACGAGGAGGCCCTCGGTGAGCACGGCGGAGGCCCAGCCGGTGCCGCCGCCGAGCCGGGCCGGGGCCGGGCCCCACGGGAACACCGCCTCGAACGACTCCCGGTCCAGCTCCCCCTGCCCCGGTCCGAGGCTGCGCCGGGCGGCCTCGTGCACCTGCCCGGCCACCCGGGCGGCGAGCCGTCGTACGGCCGTACCGCGCAGCCCGCCGGCGGCAGCGAGGCGGACCGCGATGCGCAGGCACATCAGATCGAGGTGGGCGGCGAACACCTCGTGCCGGTCGACCGGCCGCGCGGCGGGAAGGTCGGGTACGGCCGCCCGGACCTCGGAGTACAGCCGGAGCGTGAGCGGGTGCCGTGCGTCCCGCCCGTCGAGCTCCCCGTCGGGGATCCCGTGGCGGGCGCGGGCCAGCCGCGCCTCCTCGGCGGTGAAGTCGCCGATCCGTACGCAGGGCGGCAGCGGGTCGGCGGAGGTGCGGGGCGCTGTGCCGGGGCGGCCCGGGACCCCGGCCGGCGGGACGAAGAGGACGGGAGGCAGCTCACCGGGGTCGGACGAGGCACGGCGCGGGGCCGCGGGCGGCACCGGGGTGGCCGCCGGCCGGGGCGAGGGCCCGGGGCCCGCGGCGGCCTCCGGCGACTCCCCCGGACCGGCCGGGCCCTGGCGCGGGACGGCGGGACCGACCGGGGCACCCGAGGACCGGGCCGGCGCGTCTTCGTCCCCCGGGGCCCCGGGAGCGGCCACGGTACGCCCCGGCTCACCGCCCTCCTCCTCCGAAGCCCCGGATGCGACCGAGCCCCCGGACCCGGCCGAGACCTCGCACGCGGCCGAGCCCCCGGACCCGTCCGAGACCCGGGAGCCACCCGGCACCCGCCCCCGGCTGTCGTCCCCTCGTCCCTGCCGGTGCCCCTGACACCCCGCCGAAGCCTCTGAAGCGACCGAAGCGACCGAATCCTCTGGCGCCCCCGAAGCCACCGGATCATGAAGCAGCTCTCTGGAAAACACCCACCCCGTGCGCTCCCAGTACTCCTCCCGGCAGGCGATCACCAGCCGCGCGCCGGTCTCCCGGAGCCAGTCGGCGGTGCCCTTGGTCCACGCGGCGAGGCGGTGGGCCAGGACGGGGGGCATCTCCTCGGGGCCGTCGAGGAGGAGCAGCAACGGGCGGCCGGCCCGCGCGGCGAGCCGGGCCAGGTGTGCGGGGGTGAGGTCGCCGAGGTCGGCGGAGCGGACGGAACGGGAGGCGGCCACGATCCGGGCGGCACGCTCCAGGGTGCGCCGGACGGCGTCGGCCACCGAGGTGTCGGTGTCCGCCAGGTCGGCGCCGCGCAGCCACAGCGTGGGAGCGGGCGTCCCGCCCCGGGCACGGCGGGCGGCGAGCGCCGCGAGTTCCGTCGTACGACCGCTGCCCGGCGAGCCCACCAGGCCCAGCACGGGCCGGTCGCCCGCGGTGAACGCGGCCAGCTCCCGGGCGATGTCCGCGCGTTCGACCGGCTCGACGGCGTCCGGGCGCCCGGTGAGCACTCCGGGCGGCCCGTCCTGGCCCACGGAGGTGGTGGTCAGCTGGAGGATGCCGGCGAGGTTGAGGTCGGCGCCGTAGGCCGGCACGGTGGCCGCGTTGCGGGCGAGCAGGGCGGCGAGGGCGCCGTCGGCGGGGCGCAGCGGGACCGCGAAGCCGGCGTCGCGCTGGGCGGTGTGCAGGGCGGTGCCGAGGACGCCGACGACCGCGCCGGTCAGGGCGTCCCGCACCGGCCCGCCGGCCGCGCCGCCGCCCAGCCTGAGCGCGTCCCGGCCCGCCGTGCCGATGGCCAGTTCCAGCGCGTCGTCGAGGAGGTGGAAGCGGTCCGTGGCGGTGTACGTGACCTGGGTGGCGGCCAGGACCCGGGCCTCGCGCCGGCAGCCGGCGACGACGTGGACGTAACTGCCGGCGGCGATCCGCTCCCGCACGGTCAGCGGCAGCGGCTCCACGCCGAGGCCCTCGGTGCGCACCAGGGCGAGGTCCAGGTCGGGCAGCGGGGTGACCGCGTCGGCGTCGACCACGCAGGTGCGGTCGCCGGCGGCGTGCAGCACCAGCCGGGGCAGGCCGTCGACGGTCTCGTGGCTGGTGATCAGGGTGCCCTGGTGGTCGGCGAGGAAGCCGAGGCCGCGCGGGCGGCCGGCCAGGTCCCGGATCCGCACGAGAGCGGCGTCGGCACGGCTGGCGTCGGCGTCACCACCGGTTGCGGCGTCGGTCTCGGCGCGGATGCCGGTGGCGTCGTCGCCGCCCCTCTCGTCCGCCGCCCCCGGCCCGGTCTGCGGCGCTGGGCCGCCGTGCCTGTCCGGCGCGCGCTCGCCCGGTCCGCCGTACACGCCCTGCGCGTACCCGCTCTCCCCGGACGCGCGGTCCTCAGCCGCTCGTTCCTCCCGCCCCCGGCGCCCGCCCGCGGTGCGCGGGCCCCGTCCCGCCATGGCCGTACCTCCCCGCCCGTCCCCGTGCCCTGTCTTCGACGGTAGGCGTGCGGTGATCGGCGGGACAGATCGTGCGGCGAACGCGCCCCCTTCCGCTCCCCCGGTTCACTCCGAGCGCCTGCCCAGTCGGGTGAATAGGCGGAAGCCGCTGGATAACCCTAGGGGTGGGGGAACCGAGGGGGGACCGTGGAGCGGCGGCAGGGGCCACCCCGTGGCCGGCCGCCGCTCCACGGCAGAGTGCCGAGTCGCGCCCGGGTACCCAGCTCGCGCCCGGGTTGCCCGGGTCGCGCGGGACTCAGGCGAAGACGGCCAGGCTCTTGGCCTTGCCCCGGTGCTCCTCGACGAGCGCGAGAAAGGCGCCCTCGGGGTCGAACACGGCCACGGGGCCGGCGCCCGCGTAGGTCTCCGGCATCTCCAGCCGGACGCCGTTCAGCAGCAGCCGGGCCCGCTTGGCGTCGACCTGCCAGCGCGGGAAGGCCACACCGGCGGCCTCGGCGACCGGCATCACGGTCAGCTCCTGCTGGAGCTGCTCCAGCGTCTTCGCCGCGTCCAGCTTGTACGGCCCGACGCGCGTCCGGCGCAGCGCGGTGAGGTGGCCGCCGACGCCCAGGTCGGCGCCCAGGTCGCGGGCGAGGGCCCGGATGTAGGTGCCGGAGGAGCAGACCACCGAGACGACCAGGTCGACCACGGGGGTGCCGTTCTCGGCGACGACGTCCCGGACGTCGTACACCGTGAAGGAGGAGATCGTCACCGGCCGGGCGGGGATCTCGAAGTCCTCGCCCTCGCGGGCCCGCTTGTACGACCGTACGCCGTCGATCTTGATGGCGCTGACCTTGGACGGCACCTGCATGATGTCGCCGCTCAGCTTGGCGATGCCGGCGTCGACGGCGTCCCGGGTCACCTTGGAGGCGTCGGTGGACGAGATGATCTCGCCCTCGGCGTCGTCGGTGAGCGTGTTCTGGCCCAGGCGGATCGTGCCCAGGTACTCCTTCTCGGTGAGCGCGAGGTGCCCGAGGAGCTTGGTGGCGCGTTCGACCCCGAGGACCAGGACGCCGGTCGCCATCGGGTCGAGGGTGCCGGCGTGGCCGACGCGGCGGGTTCTGGCGATCCCGCGCATCTTGGCGACCACGTCGTGCGAAGTGAAGCCCGACGGCTTGTCGACGATGACGAGGCCGTCGGGCGTGGTGTGCTTCTGGGTCATTCGGGGGCGTCGCCGTCCGTGTCGGTCTCGTCGTCGGCCGGCTTCCTGTAGGGGTCGGCGCCCGCCGCGTACGAGGCGCCCGTGGCCGTCTCGCGTACCTTCTGGTCGGACTGCCGGGCCTTGTCGAGGAGGTCCTCGATGGTCCGGGCGGTGTCCGGCAGGGCATCCGCGACGAAGGTCAGGGTGGGGGTGAACTTCACCCCGGCCGCACGGCCCACCTCGGAGCGCAGGACGCCCTTGGCGCTCTCCAGGCCCGCCGCAGCGGCCAGCCGCTCCTCCTCGTCGCCGTAGACCGTGTAGAAGACGGTCGCCTCCCGCAGGTCACCCGTGACGCGGGTGTCCGTGATGGTGACGTGCGAGCCGAGCCGCGGGTCCTTGATCCCGCGCTGCAGCTTCTGGGCCACCACCTCTTGGATGAGGTCCGCCAGCCTTTTCGCCCGAGCGTTGTCGGCCACTGGTCCGTCTCCCGTTCTTTCTTCTCTTGCTCGTGTTCTGTGGTCAGTCGTCGTCGCCGTGGAGCCGCCGCCGCACGGACAGCAGTTCCACCTCGGGGCGGGCGGCGACCAGCCGCTCACACCGGTCCAGTACGTCGGTGAGGTGCGCCGTGTCGCCGGAGACCATGGCCACGCCGATGATCGCTCGCCGGTGGAGGTCCATGTGATCCACCTCGGCCGCGCTCACGGAGTACTTCCGCTGGAGTTCGGCGACGATCGGGCGGACGACGGAGCGCTTCTCCTTCAGCGAGTGGACGTCGCCGAGGAGGAGGTCGAAGGACAGAGTCCCCACGTACATGTGTGTATCCGGTTCACCCGCCGGTACGGGATCGATGGCCCCGGGTCCGTGTGGCCGGGGACATCAAGAACCGTACAACGAAGGGGCCCGCACGCTCGACGGATATTACGCTCCGTGGAGGGTGCGGACGGACCGCGAACGGTCCGCAAACGCCGCACCGGCCGACGGGACCGGAAGAGTCCCGTCGGCCGGCACGAACCGTGGGTGTCACACCCGCGGCTTCTCCCGCATCTCGTACGTCGCGATGACGTCGTCGACCTTGATGTCGTTGAAGTTTCCGAGGTTGATACCGCCCTCGAAGCCTTCGCGGATCTCGGTGACGTCGTCCTTGAAGCGACGCAGACCGGAGATGGTGAGGTTCTCCGCGATGACCTTGCCGTCGCGGACCAGACGCGCCTTGGTGTTGCGCTTGACCTCGCCCGACCGGACCAGGACACCGGCGATGTTGCCCAGCTTGGACGACTTGAAGACCTCGCGGATCTCCGCCGTACCGAGCTCGACCTCTTCGTACTCCGGCTTGAGCATGCCCTTGAGGGCCGCCTCGATCTCCTCGATCGCCTGGTAGATGACCGAGTAGTACCGGACGTCCACACCCTCGCGCTCGGCCATCTGCGCCGCGCGGCCGGCCGCGCGGACGTTGAAGCCGATCACGATGGCGTCGGAGCCCATCGCCAGGTCGATGTCGGACTCCGTGACCGCACCGACGCCGCGGTGCAGGACGCGGATGTCGACCTCTTCGCCGACGTCCAGCTGGAGCAGCGAGGACTCGAGGGCCTCGACCGAACCGGAAGCGTCACCCTTGATGATCAGGTTCAGCTGCTGGACCTCGCCGGCCTTGAGCACCTTGTCCAGGTCCTCCAGCGACACGCGGCGCGTGCGCTTGGCGAACGCGGCGTTGCGCTCACGGGCCGCGCGCTTCTCGGCGATCTGACGGGCCGTACGGTCCTCGTCGACCACCAGGAAGTTGTCGCCCGCACCCGGGACGTTGGTCAGGCCCAGGACCTGGACCGGCGTCGACGGGCCGGCCTCGGCGACGTTGTTGCCGTTGTCGTCGAGCATGGCGCGCACGCGACCGTAGGCGTCGCCCACGACCATCGTGTCGCCGACCCGCAGGGTGCCTCGCTGGACGAGGACCGTCGAGACGGCACCGCGGCCGCGGTCGAGCCGGGACTCGATCGAGATGCCCTGCGCGTCCTGGTGCGGGTTGGCCCGCAGGTCGAGCGAGGCGTCCGCGGTGAGGATCACGGCTTCCAGCAGGGAGTCGATGTGCAGACCCTGCTTGGCGGAGATGTCGACGAACATGGTGTCGCCGCCGTACTCCTCGGCCACCAGGCCGTACTCGGTCAGCTGACCGCGCACCTTGGTCGGGTCGGCGCCCTCGACGTCGATCTTGTTGACCGCGACGACGATCGGGACGTCGGCCGCCTTGGCGTGGTTGAGCGCCTCGACCGTCTGCGGCATGACGCCGTCGTTGGCCGCGACGACGAGGATCGCGATGTCCGTCGACCGGGCACCACGGGCACGCATGGCGGTGAACGCCTCGTGACCCGGGGTGTCGATGAAGGTGATCTTGCGCTCTTCGTCGTTGACCTCGGTCGCGACCTGGTAGGCACCGATGTGCTGGGTGATGCCGCCGGCCTCGCCCGCGATGACGTTCGTCTTGCGGATGGCGTCGAGCAGTCGGGTCTTTCCGTGGTCGACGTGACCCATGACGGTGACGACCGGCGGACGGACCACGAGGTCCTCCTCGCCGCCCTCGTCCTCGCCGAACTCGATGTCGAAGGACTCGAGCAGCTCGCGGTCCTCCTCCTCCGGGCTGACGATCTGAACCGTGTAGTTCATCTCGCCGGCGAGGAGCTGGAGCGTCTCGTCGGAGACGGACTGCGTGGCCGTGACCATCTCGCCGAGGTTCATCATGACCGCGACGAGCGACGCCGGGTTGGCGTTGATCTTCTCCGCGAAGTCGGTGAGGGACGCACCGCGCGACAGGCGAATGGCTTCGCCGTTGCCGCGAGGCAGCATCACGCCGCCGACGGACGGGGCCTGCATGGCCTCGTACTCCTGGCGCCTCTGCCGCTTCGACTTGCGACCGCGACGCGCGGGACCGCCGGGACGGCCGAAGGCGCCCTGCGTGCCACCACGGCCACCGGGACCACCGGGACGGCCACCGAAGCCGGGACGGCCACCGCCGCCGGCACCGGGACCGCCGCCGAAGCCGCCGCCACCGCCGGGACGACCGGCGAAGCCGCCGCCACCGCCCGGACGGGCGCCACCGCCGCCACCGGGACGACCGGCGAAGCCGCCGCCGCCGGGACGACCGGCACCGCCGCCGGGACGACCCGCACCGCCGGGACCGCGACCGCCGCCACCGGGGCCGGGACGCGGGCCGGCAGCGGGACGCTGCGGCATCATGCCGGGGTTGGGACGCGGACCGGCCGGGCCGGGACGCGGGCCACCCTGCGGACGGGGCATACCGGCCGGGGACGGACGGCCACCGCCGCCGGGAGCCTGCGGACGCGGACCGCCGCCCTGGGCGCCGGGCGCCTGCGGACGGGGAGCGCCGCCGGGACCGCCGGGGCCGGGGCGCGGACCGCCCTGCGGACGCGGGGACTGCGGGCGGGCCATACCGGCGTTGCCGCCGGAGGTGAAGGGGTTGTTACCCGGACGCGGACCGGCCGGACGGCCACCCGGACGCGGCGCGGAGGCACCGGGACGCGGGGCGCCGCCCTGAGCGGCGGGACGCTCGGGACGCTCGGAACGCTGGCCCTGGCCGGGACCGCCGGGGCGGGCACCGGGCTTCGGGCCGCCGGGACGGGCGCCGGGGCGCGGGCCCTGGGCGGCCGGAGCCTGCGGGGCCGGAGCCGGGGCGGCCGGCGGAGCGGTGAACTCCGGGGCGGCCGGCGCCGGACGCGGCGCGGGCTTGGGACCCGGCACCGGACGCGGGCCGGGGGCCGGCGCGGACGCGGCGGGCTCCGAGGAGGCGGCCGGCTGCGGGGCAGCGGGCGCCGTCGGAGGCTTGGGAGCCGGCGGCCTCGGGGCAGCCGGACGTGCCGCCTGCACCGGGGAGGGCGCGGCGGGCTTGGGGGCAGCCTTGCGCGGGGCGGGCTTGCCGGCGGACTTGCCGTTGCCACCGCCCTGGAAGGCGTCGGTCAGCTTACGTACAACCGGCGCTTCGATGGTCGAAGACGCCGAACGGACGAATTCACCGAGTTCCTGGAGCTTGGCCATGACGACCTTGCTCTCGACACCGAACTCCTTGGCGAGTTCGTAGACCCGGACCTTAGCCACTTCGCTCCTTTGAGGTCCGGGTTGAAGCCGGACCGTCGCTAGTTCATGGGCGTACTCATCGCGTACTCATCGAGTGCTCATCGCAATCTCGACCTGCTTTCGACTCGCGAGGTACCAGGGCCGCAACGGGGACTTCCGCGCGACACGTCTTACGGCGTTGCCTGCTCGGCAACTGTTGTCTGCTCGACGTAACGACGCAACGCCTTTGTGTCGAGCGTTCCCGGGGCGCGCAGTGCCCGCGAGAACGCCCGGCGGCGTACCGCCTGGTCGAGACAGACCAGGGCGGGGTGCACATAGGCGCCCCGGCCGGGCAGCGTACCGCGAGGATCGGGGGCGCATGCGTCCTCGATCCTCACGATCCGCAGGAGATCGTTCTTGGCCGCCCGCTTCCGGCACCCCACACAGGTGCGTTCAGGGCATGCTCCGGCGTGCGTCCGGCCAGACACAGTTAAGTCTACCTCCCCGTACCGACCTCACCCCTTTGGGGCAAGAATCGAACGGCTGTTGTCGTGATCTCAGCGACAGATGGTCCGGAATCTATTCCCCGGACTGCTCCGTGTCGGGCCGGATGTCGATCCGCCAGCCGGTCAGCCGGGCGGCGAGGCGGGCGTTCTGGCCCTCCTTGCCGATCGCCAGCGACAGCTGGTAGTCCGGCACCGTCACCCGGGCGGACCGCGCGGCCAGGTCCACGACCTCCACCTTGCTCACCCGAGCGGGTGACAGGGCGTTCGCGACCATCTCGGCCGGGTCGTCCGACCAGTCGACGATGTCGATCTTCTCGCCGTTCAGCTCGCCCATCACATTGCGCACCCGGCCGCCCATGGGGCCGATGCAGGCGCCCTTGGCGTTCAGGCCCGAACGGGTGGAGCGAACCGCGATCTTGGTGCGGTGGCCGGCCTCGCGGGCGATGGCGGAGATCTCCACCGAGCCGTCGGCGATCTCCGGCACCTCCAGGGCGAAGAGCTTCTTCACCAGGTTGGGGTGCGTGCGGGAGAGGGTCACGGACGGGCCGCGGACTCCCTTGGCCACCCGGACGACGTAGGACCGCAGCCGCATGCCGTGCTGGTACGTCTCGCCGGGGACCTGCTCCTGCACCGGCAGGATGGCCTCCAGCTTGCCGATGTCCACGAGCACGTTCTTCGGGTCGCGGCCCTGCTGGACCACGCCGGTGACGATGTCCCCCTCGCGCCCCGCGTACTCGCCGAGCGTCGCGTCGTCCTCGGCGTCGCGCAGCCGCTGCAGGATCACCTGCTTGGCGGTGGTGGCGGCGATACGGCCGAAGCCGGACGGGGTGTCGTCGAACTCGCGGGACTCCTGCCCCTCGGCCAGGTCCTCCGGGTCCTCCTTCGCCCACACGGTCACATGCCCGGTCTCCCGGTTGAGCTCCACGCGCGCGTGTCGGCGGCTTCCCTCGGTGCGGTGGTAGGCGATGAGGAGGGCCGACTCGATCGCCTCGACCAGCAGGTCGAAGGAGATCTCCTTCTCCCGCACCAAGCCCCGCAGGGCGCTCATGTCGATGTCCACGGCTACGCCTCCTCCTCTTCCTTCATGTCCTTCTCGCTGTCCTTGCTGTCCTTGCGGTTGAACTCGACCTGCACCCGCGCCTTGGCGATCTCCGGGAAACCGAGCCTGCGGGCGGTGGGCTTGCGGCCCTTCACCCCGGGCACCTCGACGTCGATGCCCTCGTCGTCGACCGCCAGGATCCGCGCGACCACCTCGTCACCCTCCGTGAGCTGGAACTTCACCAGCCGGTCGGTGGCGCGCACGTAGTGCCGGTGCTCGGTGAGGGGACGCTCGGCGCCGGGGGTGCCGACCTCCAGGTCGTACGCGTCCTCGCCCATCGCGTTGGTCTCGTCCAGCTTCGCCGAGAGCGCACGGCTCACATCGGCGATCGCGTCCAGGTCCGCTCCGGTGTCGGAGTCCACGACGACACGCAGCACTCTCTTGCGTCCGACCGAGTCGACGGCGATCTCTTCGAGATCCAGCCCCTGGGAGACGACGAGCGGTTCCAGCAGCTCGCGCAGCCTCTCGCTCTGGGTGGTGCTCATCCGGGTGACTCCTCGGCCGCGTGTGCTGTTGTGGGATGGGTCGCGTGTCTGGTCAAAGGGTATCCGGTCGCAGGGAGTGTTGCCGTCCACCTGTGGCCGGGCGGTGCCGGTGAGTGGTGGGCGCGGGGCGCGCGGGTACGGTGATCACGGGCGTGCCGCTCACCGGCTGTTCTTCCGTCGCCCCTGCCCCTTCGCACGAGTTCCCGAGGACGTCCGCAGTGCCGTATCCCTCACCGCAGCGCGCCCGCTCGGGGCCGCGCAGAAGATCCCTGCTCGTCTCGGCGGCCGGCGCCGCCCTGCTGGCGGGCTGCTCGGCCGGTCCGGGCTCCGGCGAGGCGGGCCCGTCGGCCGCCGGCGCCGCACGCGCGCGTGCGGCCCGGGACAGCCGGGGGCTGCTGGAGCGCTACGACGCCGTGCTGGCCGCGCATCCGGGGCTCGCGGAGCGGCTGCGCCCGCTGCGGGCGCAGGTCGCGGCCCACGCGGCGGCCTTCGAGGAGGGCGCGACGGCCACCGGCACGCCCACGGCCACGGCGCCGGCCTCCGCCGCTCCCGTCCCGGCCGCCGAGAAGGACGCCGTCGCCGGTCTTGCCGCCGCCGAGCGCGACCTCGCCGGCCGGCGGGCGAAGGACCTGCTGGAGGTGCCGGGCGAGCTGGCCCGGCTGCTGGCGTCGGTGGCGGCGGCCGGGGCCGCGCACGCGTCCCTGCTGACGGAGGGAGCACGGTGAGCGACGAGACGGCACAGGCCGAGGTGACCGCCCTGCAGGCGGCGCTGGCGGCGGAGCACGCGGCGGTGTACGGGTACGGGGTCGTCGGCGGGCGGATCGGCGAGCGGCGCCGGGCCGAGGCGCGGGCGGCGTACGACGCCCACCGGGCGGGCCGGGACGCGCTGGTCCGCGCGGTGCGCGAGCTGGGCGCCACCCCGGTGGCCGCGAACGCCGCGTACGCGCTGCCCTTCCCGGTCCAGGACGGGTCCGCGGCGGTGCGGCTGGCCGCGCGGCTGGAGGAGCGGCTGGCCGGGGTCTACTCGGATCTGGTGCGGGCGACGACCGGCGCACGGCGGGCCGACGCGGCCGGGGCGCTGCGGGAGGCCGCGGTGCGGGCGGTGCGCTGGAGCGGACAGAGCGTAGCCTTCCCTGGGCTCGCGGAGCGCTCCGGCGAGCAGACGGGCGCGGCCGGGACCGCCCCGTCGGCCACCGCGTCGGCGTCGCGCTAGGCGCCGTCGGGCGCCGGTGCGGCGGGATCGCGCGTCGGCGCGCGTCCGGCGGACCGTGGAACGGGCCCGTGCCGCCGGACGGCGGGGCGGGGACTCGGCGGGGACCGCACCGGGCAGGCGCCGGGGAAGGACGGCCGGCACAAGGGCCGGACGGGACGACGGGACAGACCCGACAGGAAGGAACGACTCGCGCATGGCTTTCGAACCGCCGCAGCGCCTGGTGCGTGCGCTCGGTGAGGCGGCACCGGCCGGGGACGACTGGCTGGCGCGGCTGCCCGAGGCGGCCGGAGAGGCCGTCTCCCGGCGCGAGTTGACCGTCGAGCGGGTGCAGGTGCCGGGCGGCCGGAGCAGCCTGGTGGTGCTGGTGCGCCGGGCGGACGGCACCCCGGCGGTGCTGAAGCTGGCGCCGCCCCGGGCCCGCCCGGAGAGCGAGCGGGCGGCGCTGGCGCGGTGGGCCGGTTTCGGCGCCGTACAGCTGCTGGAGACCGGTGCGGGCGACGGGGCGCTGCTGCTGGAGCGGCTGCACCCGGACGTGTCGGTGCGCTCGCTGCCGGAGGCGAAGGCGCTGCTGGAGGCGGCGGGGACACTGCGCAGGCTGTGGGTCGAGCCGCCCGCCGGGCCGGTCTTCGAGACGGTCGCCGAGCGCACCGGGCGGCAGGCGCAGGCGATGCGGGCCGGCGCCGGGACCGCGCCGGAGGCGGCCCCCCTGGTGGAGGCGGCGCTCGCCGCCCGCGAGGAGCTGCTGGCCGAGCCGCCGGAGCGGCTGCTGCTGCACGGCACGTTCCGGCAGAGCAAGGTGCTGGCCGGGGAGCGGATGCCGTGGCTCGCGGTGGGCCCGGACCCGGTGGTCGGCGAGTGCGCCTTCGACCTGGCGCGGCTGGTCCGTGACCGGGTGGAGGACCTGATCGCGGTGGCCTCCGGGCCGTCCACCACCCGGCGCCGGATCAAGCGGCTCGCGGAGTCGCTGGAGGTCGACCAGGAGCGGCTGCGCGGCTGGACGCTGTTCCGGGCCGTGGAGTCCGGGGTGCGGGCGCTGCGGGTGGGGCGCCCCAAGGACGCGGAGCTGTTGCTGGAATTCGCCGGGTGGCTCTAGCCGGACAGCCCCGGCGGGCCCGCCCGGCCGCACTCCGGCACCCGGCGGGAAACGCCGGGACCGGACCGCCGCCCCTCGCCGGGCGGTGCGGTCCGGTCCGTGCGCGAGCGGTCAGGCGGTGAGGCGGGCGATCGCTTCCTCGACCGTCAGCTCCTCGCGCTCACCGGTCTTGCGGTCCTTCAGCTCCAGCACACCGTCACCGGAGCGGCGCCCGGCCACGAGGATCTGCGGGACGCCGATCAGCTCGGCGTCGGTGAACTTCACGCCCGGGGAGACCCCGGCCCGGTCGTCCACCAGGACGCGGACGCCCGCGGCGGCGAGCTTGTCGGCGACGTCCAGCGCCAGCTCGGTCTGGAGCGCCTTGCCCGCGGCGACGACGTGCACATCGGCCGGGGCGACCTCCTTGGGCCAGCACAGGCCCTGCTCGTCGGCGGTCTGCTCGGCGAGCGCGGCGACGGCGCGGGAGACGCCGACGCCGTAGGAGCCCATGGTGACGCGGACCGGCTTGCCGTTCTGGCCGAGGACGTCGAGCTTGAGGGCGTCGGCGTACTTGCGGCCCAGCTGGAAGATGTGGCCGATCTCGATGGCGCGGTCCAGCTTCAGGCCGGTGCCGCACTTGGGGCAGGGGTCGCCCTCCTGCACGACGACCACGTCCACGTACGTGTCGACCTCGAAGTCACGGCCGGCGACGACGTTCTTCGCGTGCGTGTGCTCCTTGTTGGCGCCGGTGATCCAGGCGGTGCCGGGGGCGACGCGCGGGTCGGCGATGTACGTCACCTTCTCGCCCAGGCCCTGCGGGCCGACATAGCCGCGGACCAGGTCGGGGCGCTCGGCGAAGTCCGCCTCGGTGACCATCTCGACGGCGGCCGGGGCGAAGTGCGCCTCGACCTTGTCCATGTCGACCTCGCGGTCCCCGGGCACGCCCACGGCGACGATCTCGCCGTCCACCTTGACCAGCAGGTTCTTCAGCGTGGCGGAGGCGGCAACGCCGAGCGAGGCGGCGAGGGTCTCGATGGTCGGGGTGTCGGGGGTGGGGATCTCCTCCAGCGCGGGCACGGCGGAGCCGTCGACCGGCTTCAGCGTGTAGGTGATCGCCTCGGTGTTGGCGGCGAAGTCGCAGGTGGGGCAGTCGGCGAAGGTGTCCTCGCCGGCTTCGGCCGGGGCGAGGAACTCCTCGGACTTGGAGCCGCCCATGGCGCCGGCGGTGGCCGCGCAGATGCGGTAGTCGAGGCCGAGGCGCCGGAAGATGCGCTGGTAGGCCTCGCGGTGCAGGGCGTAGGAGGCGCCGAGGCCCTCGTCGTCCAGGTCGAAGGAGTACGAGTCCTTCATGAGGAACTCACGGCCGCGCAGGATGCCGGCGCGGGGGCGGGCCTCGTCGCGGAACTTGGTCTGGATCTGGTAGAGGATCACCGGCAGGTCCTTGTAGGACGTGCACTGGTCCTTGACCAGGAGGGTGAAGATCTCCTCGTGAGTGGGGCCGAGGAGGTAGTCGCCGCCCTTGCGGTCCTTGAGCCGGAACAGCTCCTGGCCGTACTCGTCCCAGCGGCCGGTCGCCTCGTAGGGCTCGCGCGGCAGCAGGGCGGGAAGGGTGACCTCCTGGGCGCCGATGGCGTCCATCTCCTCGCGGACGATCCGCTCGACGTTGGCGAGGACCTTCTTGCCGAGGGGCAGCCAGCTCCAGATGCCGGCGGCCGTGCGGCGGACATAACCGGCGCGGACCAGGAGCTTGTGGCTGAGGACCTCGGCGTCCGCCGGGTCGTCGCGCAGCGTCTTCGCCATCAACTGGGACATGCGCTGGACCGGTGCGTTGGCCATGGTTCTCGTACTCCTGCCAGATAAGGGTGATGGCATAGGAGGTTAGCCGGGCTCGCTGTGCCGGTGGAAATCGGTTAGCGGCGGCGCAGCGGCAGCGGGGCGCCCATCACGGCGTAGGGCCGCGGCGCGCTCGGGAAGTGGACCTGGCGGGCGAGGTCGACGTAGCCGAGGGCGTGGTAGAGGCCGCGGGCGGGGCTCTCGGTGTCGATCGCGGAGAGGATCGAGCGGGGTTCGGCGGCGGTGTCGGTGATGGCGGTGATCAGGCGCCGGCCGATGCCGCGGTTCTGGTGGTCGGGGTGGACGTGCAGTTCGGTGATGACGAAGGAGTCGTCCAGCCAGTGGTCGTGGCCGCCGGCCCGGAGGTAGGGCTCGACGACGGTGGACCACCAGTGGGTGCGGCTGTTGGGCATGCCGTAGACGAACCCGACCAGCCGGCCCCGGCTGGTGGCGCCGAGCGCCCGGGCGCCGTTGTACTGCATATGGCGCTGGACGATCTGACGGCGTACGGCGACTTCGTCGGGGCCGAGCCCGAAGGCGACGGCCTGGACCGCCAGAGCCTCGTCGACGCGGGCTGCCAGATCCAGGGGGCCGATGGCGAGGTCCATGCCGGGAGCGTACAGGGGCCTCAGAACAGAACGCTCATGAAGGCTCCGACCTCTTGGAAGCCCACCTTGCGGTACGTCCTGCGCGCCGCGGTGTTGAAGTCGTTGACGTAGAGGCTCACCACGGGGGCCACGTCCGCGAGGGCGTAGCGCAGCACCGCCGCCATGCCGGGTGCCGCGAGGCCCTTCCCCCGGTACTCGGGGGCCACCCACACCCCCTGGATCTGGCAGGCCTGGGAGGTGGCCGCGCCGATCTCCGCCTTGAACACGACCCGGCCGTCCTGGTCGACCCGGGCGAAGGAGCGGCCGGCGCCGACGAGTTCGGCGACCCGGGCCTGGTAGAGCAGGCCGCCGTCGCCGGCCATCGGGGAGACGCCGACCTCCTCGGTGAACATCGCCACGCACGCCGGCATGATCGTCTCCATCTCGTCCTTGCGGACGCGACGGACGTACGGGTCGGGGGCGGGGGCGGCCGGCATCCGGTCGGTGACCATCAGCGGCTGGTGGGAGCGGACCTCCCGGGCCGGGCCCCAGTGCGGTTCCAGCAGCCGCCACAGCTGGGCGGTGGCGGCGGCGGGGCCGACGATGGAGGAGCAGCGGCGGCCGGCCCGGCGGGCGCGGTCGGCGAAGGCGCGGACCGCGCGCGGGGTGGCGCAGATGGGGACGAGGTTGGCGCCCGCGTAGCAGAGGGACGTCAGCATGCCGTCCTCGTACCAGCCCCACATCTCGCCGCCGAGCCGCCAGGGGTCGAGGCCCGCGATCCGGACGCGGGCGGTCACGAAGGCGTTGACGACCGGCTCGCGGTCAAGGACGGCGAGCGCGGCGTCGAGGTCACTCGGTTCGAGCACCCGGGAGGTGGTCTGCGTCAACACGTACGGGGCCTCAGGCTGGGGGTTCTGCTGATCTCCGCACTATAGCCGCGCTGCTTTGGCGGTGCGTCCCTGAGTTCCGGGGCCGGGAACGCGGGGGATGGGGCGCGGTTCCCCGCGCCCCCCTGGACGGTCAGCCCGCCACCGACACCGACGGCTCGCCCGAGGCGATGCCGTCCGCCTCCATCTGCTCGGCCAGCTTCATGGCCTCCTCGATGAGGGTCTCGACGATCTTGGACTCGGGGACGGTCTTGATGACCTCGCCCTTGACGAAGATCTGGCCCTTGCCGTTGCCGGAGGCGACGCCGAGGTCGGCCTCGCGGGCCTCGCCGGGGCCGTTGACGACGCAGCCCATGACGGCGACGCGCAGCGGGACCTCCATGCCCGTCAGCCCCGCGGTGACCTCTTCGGCGAGCTTGTAGACGTCGACCTGGGCGCGGCCGCAGGACGGGCAGGAGACGATCTCCAGGCCGCGCTGCTTGAGGTTCAGCGACTCCAGGATCTGGAGGCCGACCTTGACCTCCTCGGCGGGGGGTGCCGACAGGGAGACGCGGATGGTGTCGCCGATGCCCTCGGAGAGCAGGGCGCCGAAGGCCACGGCGGATTTGATGGTGCCCTGGAAGGCCGGGCCGGCCTCGGTGACGCCGAGGTGGAGGGGGTAGTCGCAGGCGGCGGCGAGCTGGCGGTAGGCCTCGATCATCACGACCGGGTCGTTGTGCTTGACCGAGATCTTGATGTCGCGGAAGTCGTGCTCCTCGAAGAGCGACGCCTCCCACAGCGCGGACTCGACCAGGGCCTCGGGGGTGGCCTTGCCGTACTTCTGGAGCAGGCGGCGGTCCAGGGAGCCGGCGTTGACGCCGATCCGGATCGGGGTGCCGTGGTCCTTGGCGGCCTTGGCGATCTCCTTGACCTTGTCGTCGAACTGCTTGATGTTGCCGGGGTTGACCCGGACCGCGGCGCAGCCGGCCTCGATGGCGGCGAAGACGTACTTCGGCTGGAAGTGGATGTCCGCGATGACCGGGATCTGCGACTTGCGGGCGATCGTCGACAGGGCGTCGGCGTCGTCCTGCGTGGGGCAGGCCACCCGGACGATCTGGCAGCCGGAGGCGGTCAGCTCGGCGATCTGCTGGAGGGTGGCGCCGATGTCGGACGTGCGGGTGGTGGTCATCGACTGGACCGAGACCGGCGCGTCTCCGCCGACCGCCACGCTTCCGACCTGGATCTGCCGGCTCTTGCGGCGCTCGGCGAGCTTGGTCGGAACGGACGGCATGCCGAGAGAAATCGCAGTCATCTGCTGTGCAACCCCAAGTCGTGGATCAAGGTCCGGTCCCGTGAACGGCGGGCTCCAGGCTTCGAGATTACGTCACCGGCCCCGGCGTCAGCACATCCCTCTCGTAAACCCACACGAAGGAAGGCGGCCCGGAACCAGAAGGTTCCGGGCCGTCTGGGACGTCCGGCGGCTAGGAGATCTTGACCGGGTTGACCACGTCGGCGATCAGCACCAGGACGGTGAAGCAGACGAAGATCCCCGCCACCACGTACGCCACCGGCATCAGCTTGGCGACGTCGAACGGACCGGGGTCGGGCCGGCGCAGCACCCGGGCCAGGTTGCGCCGCAGCGACTCCCACAGGGCGCCGGCGATGTGACCGCCGTCGAGCGGGAGCAGCGGGAGCATGTTGAACAGGAACAGCGAGAGGTTGAATCCGGCGAGCAGCATCACGAACATCGCCATCTGCTGGGAGGCGGGGATGTCCAGGGTGGCGATGTCGCCGGTGATGCGGGCCGCGCCGACGATGCCCACCGGGGAGTCCGGCTCGCGCGGGCCGTCGCCGAAGGCGGCGTCCCACAGGGCCGGGATCTTGCCGGGGATCGCGGCGAGGGAGTCGACGGCGTCGCCGACCCGGTCGGTCATCCAGGTGACGGAGTCGCCGAAGTCCAGCTTCACGACGCCGGTGGCGGCGCTGAAGCCGAGGAAGCCGGCCTTGACGTACTTGCCCTGGACGTAGGTGCCGCTGGAGTCCTTCTTGGCGACCAGGTTCGTGGCGATCTTCGCGTGCAGGGTCAGCTGCCTGCCGTCCCGTTCGACGACGATCGGCACGGTCTTGCCGGCGCTGTCGCGGATGAGGTCCGAGAGGGTGTCCCAGTCCTTGGTCGGCCGGCCGGCGAAGGCGACGATCCTGTCGCTCTTGCGCATGCCGGCGGCCTGGGCCGGGGAGGCCTTGTCGGACTTCTTGCAGGTGTCGCGGTTCTCGCTCTGGGCGATGACGCAGGGCGAGACGGAGGCGACGGTGGTGGTCTGCTGCTGGACGCCGAAGCCCATGAGCACGGTGAAGAACAGGGCGACCGCGAGGACCAGGTTCATGAAGGGGCCGGCGAACATGACGATGACCCGCTTCCACGGCTTGCGCGTGTAGAACATGCGCGTCTCGTCACCCGGCTTGAGCTCCTCGAAGGCCGCCGAGCGGGCGTCCTCGATCATGCCGCGCCACGGGGAGGTGGAGCGGGCGGAGACCCGGCCCTGGTCGTCGGGCGGGAACATGCCGATCATGCGGATGTAGCCGCCGAGCGGGATGGCCTTGATGCCGTACTCGGTCTCGCCCTTGTCGCGCGACCAGACGGTCGGGCCGAAGCCGACCATGTACTGCGGGACGCGGATGCCGAAGAGCTTGGCCGTGGACAGGTGCCCCAGCTCGTGCCATGCGATCGAGACGAGCAGACCGACCGCGAAGACCGCTATGCCGAGGATGAACATCAAGGTCGTCATGCACGCGCCTCCGCGGTCGCCGTCGTGGCTGTGAGTTCACGGGCCCGGGCTCGCGCCCAGGTCTCCGCTTCGAGGACGTCCGACACCGTGAGTGAAGTTCCCGTGACCGGGGTGCCGTGTTCCTCGACCACCCGGGTGACGGTCTCCATGATCCCGTTGAAGGGCAGCGCGCCGCCCAGGAAGGCCTCGACGCACTCCTCGTTGGCCGCATTGAACACCGCCGGAGCCGTCCCCGCGAGCTGCCCCACGTGCCGGGCGAGGTTCACCGAGGGGAAGGCGTCGTCGTCCAGCGGGAAGAACTCCCAGCTGGAGGCCCTGCTCCAGTCGAAGGCGGGCGCCGCGTCCGGAACGCGTTCGGGCCAGCCGAGGCCGATGGCGATGGGCCCCCGCATGTCCGGGGGCGTCGCCTGGGCGATCGTGGATCCGTCGGTGAACTCGACCATCGAGTGGACATACGACTGGGGATGCACGACCACCTCAATGCGGTCGAAGGGAATGTCGTAGAGCAGGTGCGCCTCGATGACCTCCAGTCCCTTGTTGACCAGGGTGGCGGAGTTGATCGTGATCACCGGGCCCATCGCCCAGGTGGGGTGGGCGAGCGCGTCCTGGACGGTGACGTCCGCCAGCTCGGCCCTGGTCCGGCCGCGGAAGGGGCCGCCGGAGGCGGTGACGACGAGCTTGCGGACGTCGGCGCGGGTGCCGGCGGCGAGCGCCTGGAAGAGCGCCGCGTGCTCGGAGTCCACCGGGATGATCTGGCCCGGCTCGGCCAGCGCGGTGACCAGCGGGCCGCCGACGATCAGCGACTCCTTGTTGGCGAGCGCGAGGGTGCGGCCCGCCTCCAGGGCGGCGAGGGTCGGGGCGAGGCCGATGGAACCGGTGATGCCGTTGAGCACGGTGTGGGCGTCGAGGGTGGCGGCCTGGGTGGCCGCGTCGGGTCCGGCGAGGATCTCGGGCAGCGGTTCCCCGCCGCCGTACTCGGCGGCGAGCGCCTCGCGCAGCGCGGGTACGACGTCCTCGCGGGCGACCGCGACGGTCCGCACCCGCAGCCGGTGCGCCTGCTCGGCGAGGAGGGCGACCCGGCCGCCGTTCGCGGACAGGGCGGTGACCCGGAAGCGGTCGGGGTTGCGCAGCACGAGGTCGATGGCCTGGGTGCCGATGGATCCGGTGGAGCCGAGGATCACCACGTCCTTGGGGCCGTCCCCCGGGGCGGGGTCGTAGACGAGGTGCGGATCGGCGAGGGGTGCCGGACGGGCGGGACTGTCGGTCATCCCCCCATTGTGGCCGCAAGCGGTGACGGTCCGGACAGTGCGTCCCCCGGGCGGGTGCGTCGGCGGCCCTCGTCGCCCGAAGGAGCGGTTTTCCCGTTGTGAAGTGCCCGTGAAGATCATGTGATAACACTTCCTTCCACATGATTTCGCGGACGACATCCTGGGGGGATCTCTCCATGCGTAAGGTGCGTATTCGCGCTGCCCTGCCCGCCCTCGCCGGCGCGGCCCTGCTCACCGGCACCCTGCTCAGCACCCCGGCCCAGGCGGCCGGCGGGGTGCACATCCACCGCGTCTGGTTCGACAGCCCGGGCTCGGACAACCGCTCCAACAAGAGCCTCAACGCCGAGTGGGTGCAGATCAAGAACTCCGGCGGCTCGGCCGTCTCGCTCAAGGGCTGGGTCCTCAAGGACGCCTCGAACCACAAGTACGTCTTCCCGAACGTCAAGATCGGCGCCGGGAAGTACGTGAAGATCCACACCGGCAGCGGGTCGGACACCGCGTCGGACAAGTACCAGGACCGCCGCGCCTACGTCTGGAACAACGACAAGGACACGGCCACGCTGACCAAGGCGAACGGTGCCAAGGCCGACTCCTGCTCCTGGACGACGCGGGACCCGAGCGACACGTACTGCTAGCCGCCGAAGGGGCGGCGGGCGTTCTCGTGGGCCGAGGGCCCGGGGGTCGCGTCGGCGATCCACGGCCCCTCGCCCGAGGGGTCGAGGACGCCCTCCTCCAGCCAGGTGTAGGAGCCGCCGAGGACGCCCCTGACCACCTTGCGGTCCAGGTCGTCGGTGTTGGACCACAGCCGGGTGAAGAGTTCGTCCACCCGGATGCGGGCCTGGCGGCAGAAGGCGTCGGCGAGCTGGTACGCCTCACGGCCGTGCTCGCCCTCGCGCCGCAGCCGCTCGGCCCGCACACAGGCCGCGCTCATCGCGAACAGCTCGGCGCCGATGTCCACGATCCGTCCGAGGAAGCCCTGCTTGGTCTCCATCCGGCCCTGCCAGCGGGACATGGCGTAGAAGGTGGACCTGGCCAGCTTGCGGGCGGTGCGCTCGACGTACCTGAGGTGGCAGGAGAGGTCGACCCCCTGCTTGAACTGGCTGTAGGACGTGGGGAGCTGGCCGGGGCCCGCGACCAGTTTCGGCAGCCACCTGGCGTAGAAGGCGCCGGCGCTCGCGCCCGCCCTCGCCTTGTCGGACAGGGACTTGTCGGGGTCGATCAGATCACCGGCGACGGACAGATGGGCGTCCACGGCCTCCCGTGCGATCAGCAGGTGCATGATCTCCGTGGAGCCCTCGAAGATCCGGTTGATGCGCAGGTCGCGCAGGATCTGCTCGGCCGGGACGGGGCGCTCGCCGCGCGCCCTGAGGGACTCGGCCGTCTCGTAGCCGCGCCCGCCGCGGATCTGCACCAGTTCGTCGGCCATCAGCCAGGCCATCTCGGAGCCGTAGAGCTTGGCCAGGGCGGCCTCGATGCGGATGTCGTTGCGGTCCTCGTCGGCCATCTGCGAGGACAGGTCGAGCACGGCCTCCAGCGCGAAGGTCGTGGCGGCGATGAAGCTGATCTTGGAGCCGACGGCCTCGTGCAGCGCGACCGGCTTGCCCCACTGCTCGCGCTCCGCCGCCCACTCGCGGGCGATCTTCAGGCACCACTTGCCGGCGCCCGCGCACATCGCGGGCAGGGACAGCCGGCCGGTGTTGAGGGTGGTGAGCGCGATCTTCAGGCCCGCGCCCTCGGGGCCGATCCGGTTGGCGGCGGGGACGCGCACCCGGTGGAAGCGGGTGACGCCGTTCTCGATGCCGCGCAGGCCCATGAAGGCGTTGCGGTGCTCGACGGTGACGCCCTCCGCCGCGGCCTCCACGACGAAGGCGGTGATGCCGCCCTTGTGCCCCTCGGACTCCGGCACCCGCGCCATCACCACGAGCAGGTCGGCGACGACGCCGTTGGTGGTCCACAGCTTCACCCCGTCGAGGACGTAGTCGTCGCCGTCGGGTACGGCCGTGGTGGCGAGCCGGGCCGGGTCGGAGCCCACGTCCGGCTCGGTGAGCAGGAACGCCGAGATGTCGGTGCGGGCGCAGCGCGGCAGGAAGGCGTCCTTCTGCTCCTGGGTGCCGAAGATCTTCAGCGGCTGCGGCACGCCGATCGACTGGTGGGCGGAGAGCAGCGCGCCGACGGCGGGGCTGACGGAGCCGACCAGAGCGAGGGCCTTGTTGTAGTACAGCTGGGTGAGGCCGAGACCGCCGTAGGCGGGGTCGATCTTCATGCCGAGGGCGCCGAGTTCCTTCAGGCCCACCACGACCTCGTCGGGGATGCGGGCCTCGCGCTCGATGCGGGCGGGGTCGATCGTCGTCTCGCAGAAGGCTCGCAGCTTCGCCAGGAACTCCTCGCCGCGCCGGACCGACGCCTCGGCGGGGAGCGGGTGGGGGTGGATGAGGTCGAGCCGGAAGCGCCCGAGGAACAGTTCCTTGGCGAAGCTGGGCTTGCGCCAGTCCTGTTCCCGGGCGGCCTCCGCCACCTGACGGGCCTCGCGCTCGGAGACGGTGGTGCGTTGGGTGGTGGGGGCGGACATTGAGGCTCACCTCGCCGCGAAGAGGAAGATGGGGGACCGTTCGCTGCCGACCGGTGCTACTGGATCGTTGGTACCCGAAACGGGCCGGCCCCACCACCCCTCGCGGTCCGATCGGGTCGGGTGCGGCCGGGCCGGCTGTCGCGCGTCCGGTGGTCAGGCGCTCGGCCGGACGACCTGGGCCAGGGCGAGGCGGGAGGACACGCCCAGCTTGCGGTAGACACGGGCCAGGTGGCTGTCGACCGTGCGGGGGCTGAGGAAGAGCCGCTCGGCGATCTGCCGGGAGCGCAGGCCCGACGCGGCGAGTTCGGCGATCTCCCGTTCCCGGCCGCTGAGCAGCCTCAGGGAGTCCGGGACCGCGTCGCGCTCCGCCAGCTCCGCGCGCACCCGTCTGGCCTGCTCCCGTACCAGGGCGGCGCCGCTCGGCCGGGCCAGTGACTCGGCCCGCTCCAGCAGGGCGAGGGCGGCGGCGGGGCCGTGCACCGCGCGGGCCGCGGGGGCCGCCGCGATCAGCGTCCACGCCTGCTGGAGCGGCAGCCCCGCGCCGCGGAACTGCTCCGCCGCCCCTTCGAAGAGGTCGAGAGCGGTGCCGGGGGCGCCGAGGGCGCCGTGCAGCTGGGCCTGCGCGCGCCGGACGCAGGCCCACTGGAGGGGCAGCCCCAGGCCCTGTGCCGCCGTCTCCGCCCGGGCCAGCAGCCGGCGGGCCGTCTCCGTGTCGCCGCGTGCCGCCAGCGCGGCCGTCGCCATGAGGGCGAGCAGCGACGGCCGGAAGGTCGGCTGGACCTGCGGCAGCCGCTCGCCGCCGCCGCCGTCGAGCAGGGTCCGCAGGCACCCGGCGGCGTCCCCGCCGAGCAACTGGGCGTGGGCGAGCAGGCTGATCGCGGAGGTGGCCCACCAGCCCCGGCCCAGCGAGACGGTGTCGACCGCGCGTTCGGCGAGGGCGACGGCGCGGTCCGCGTGCTGCCGCCCCCGGGCCCAGACCAGGGTCGTGGCGCGCATCGCCGTCGCGAGCTTCACCACGTCGGGGGCGCCGACGGCACGGGCCAGCAGCTCGGCCTCCCGGGCGCTGCGCTGCGCCTCGTCGAGCCGGCCGGCCCACTGGTCGATCATGGTGAGCCCGAGCAGCTGGTGGGCGCGTATGTGCTTCTGGGCTCCGCCGGTGGCGGCGCGCAGTCCCCGGCCGAGATGGCGGCGGGCGTCGGTGAAGCGCTCCAGGTACAGCTCGGCGCAGCCCAGCAGGGCGAGGGTGTCCGGGGTGTGCCCGGCGATCCGGTCGGGCAGGGCGTCGACGAGCCGGGCGCACCGGGTCACCTCGGGTGCGGCCTGGGCGACGCTCCCCGAGAAGACGTCGCAGAAGGCGATCAGGACGCGCAGGGCCGTGGAGACCGTGGCGGGGGCCTCGCTCCGCGCCCGCGAGGCCTCCCGGAGCACCGGCAGGACCTGGTCGTGGGTGCCGCGCAGCACGTGCACGAGTCCGTATTCGAGGATCAGGTCGGTGGCCGCGGCGGACAGGACCGGCGGCAGGGGTGCGGGCAGCAGGGCCCGGCCCGTACGGGCGATGGCCTCGGCCTCCTCGTAGCGGCACAGCAGCCGTTCGGCGGCGGCGCAGACCGCGTGGGCCTTCAGGAGCCGTTCGAGTCCGTCCTGCGGGCCGAGGCCGGCGAGCAGTTCATGGGCGAGGGCGCGGGCCTCCTCCAGCCGGCCGGCCGCGATCAGCGCACGGCAGCAGGCGAGTTCGAGGGACGGTCCGGCGGCGGGGCCGCGGGACGGCCGCGCGTCGAGGGCCAATCGGAGCCAGCGCGCCGCCGTCGCGGGCGTGCCGGTGACGATCTCGGCGGCGCCTTCGGCGAGGACGGCCGCCGCCGCGGGGTCGGCGCCCGCGAGGTGTTCGGCGTGCCGGGCCTGTTCGCGGGCCGGGCCCCCGCGTTCGGCGATCATGGTCAGGGCGTGCCGGTGGGCGCGCAGCCGGAAGGACAGGTCGGCGCTCTCGTGGGCGATGTGGCCGATGACCGGATGGCGGAAGGCCGGCAGTCCGCCTCGGCCGGCAGTCCGCATCAGGTCCGCGCGGACGAGTTCGGCGAACGCGTCGAGCGTGCGCTCGGGACCGAGCCCCGAGATCCGGGCGACGTCGTCGAGCCGGAACGGTTCGCCGAGGACGGCCGCCGTCCGCGCCGCGACCGCCGCCCGCGGGCTCAGCGCGTCGAGTTCGGCGATCACCGCGGTGGCCTCGCGCAGCAGCCCGTCGCTGTCGGCGCCGGCGCGGTCCGGCCACTGGTCCGGGTCCCAGCACGCCGCGACGAGCAGCCGCAGCTGGCGTGGGTTGCCGCCGGACGCGGCGGTCAGCCGGTCCACGAACCGCCCGTCCCCCGCCGGGTGTTCCTCCTCGCCGCCGGCGCCGGGCGCCCGCCACGCGGCGAGCAGGGCGCTCACCCCGGCGGTGTCCAGCGGCTCGGGCGCGAGCCGGGTCACGGTGCCCGTGCGGACCCCGTGATCGAGCGCGGCCAGCAGTGCCGGGGGGCTCTGCCGGGGGCGGTGGACCAGGGCGAGGACGTACGGGGCGGGGGCCGGGGAGCGGATCAGGCGCAGCAGCAGTTCCAGGGAGGCGGGGTCGCAGCCGTGCAGGTCCTCCAGGACCAGGACGCCGCCCGCGGCCCGCTCGACGACCGTGTCGTACCGGTCGCGCTCCCCCGGTCGCGGGTCGGCGCATCCGGCGTCCCGGAAGACCTGGAAGGGCCGGGCGTCGGTGCGCAGGGCGCAGGCGCGGAGCACCGGGAGCCCGCGTCGGGCGGCCCGTTCGGTCAGTTCGGCCGCCAGCCGGGTCTTTCCGATGCCGGGGTCGCCGGCGATGTCCAGGACGGCGCCGCGTCCCGCCGCCAGCGCGGCCACGATGTCGCCGAGCCGCCCGGTCTCCCGGTCGCGCCCGGCCAGCGGGCCGTCGGCCGTCGGTGCGGGCACAACGAACACGGTCACTCCCCCTGGCCGCGACGTCCGGCAGACGCTCCGGAGACCGCCCGGACCCCGCTCGCCCCGGGACGGGCTCACAGCCACCTTACAGAAAGCCGAAAGGTGACTCCACTTCAGTTTCTGAACTCCTCGGGGGCCGGCCACTTCGCTTCCGATGCCCGCAACGCCCTTGCGGTGGCTAAGGGTTGGACTACTCGGGCACGTCCCAGGTGAAGCGGTGCACATGGATGCCGAAGTAGGGGAACGACTCGACGGCACGCACGCCCGGGACGGTTCTGACGTCGTCGTTGATGATCTCCGAGAGCTCGTCCATGCTCCGGCACACCACCTCGGCGAACAGGTCGAAGGAACCGGCCGTGGAGACGAGGTAGATCACCCCCGGGACGCGCTCCAGTTCGGCGATGACCTCGCGGGGGGCGCCGTCCAGCCTGATGCCGAGCAGCGCCATGACGGGCAGCCCGAGGCGCAGGGGGTCGGTGACGGCCGCGAACTGCAGCAGTCCGCTGTCCGTCAGCCGCTGCACCCGGGCCCGCACGGCGGGGGCGGACAGGCCCACCTCCCTGCCGAGGTCGGTGTAGGAGGCACGGCCGTCCTGCTGGAGCAGGCGGATCAGAGTCCGGTCGACCGTGTCCAGTTCGATGCGGGCCGCCACAGGACCGCCTTTCGTCCAGGGGTGATGCGGACGGCGACCGTACCAACGGGCGGGCGCCGCCGGCGCACCGGGCCGCCGGCGCCGCACCCGGCCGTCCCCGGCGCCCGGCGCCGCTGCGTAGCCGGTTGCGCAGTTCTACGGCTACCCGGCCGGGCGCGCGCCGGAAAGACTCCGTGCCGTCAGCACCGAGCCGTCCGACCTGGAGGAACCTTGAGGCTCAGATCCATGGCAGTGGCCGCCGCACTCGGCACCGCCGTCCTCACCGCCGTACCCGCGGTCATCGCCCCGTCCACGGCCTTCGCCTGCGGCGGCAGCACCCTGTGCCAGGACGAGGACACGGGCGACGAGGGCGGCGGGAACGACGACGGAGGCGGCTTCGGCGGGGACTGGGGCGGCGGCGACTGGGGCGGCGGGGACAGCGGCGGCGGTGACGCGGGCGGGGACCACGGCGGCGGCTACGGGGACTACGGCGACGCCGGCGGCGGCTCGGGCGAGGGCCTTCCCAACGTCAGCGAGGGCGATGTCGGCGAGCCGGTCGACGCGACCCTGCCCACCGTGGTGATCACCGGCACCGCCACGCACCCCTCGGCTCCCGCGAGCCCGCAGATCCCCGGCGTCAGCTGGAGCGGGGGCGGCGCGAGCCCGCTGGTCACCGTGTACCGCGAGGGCCGGGTGTGGGAGGACCGGCAGAACTGCTACGCCAACGACACCCCCACCCCGCAGAAGATCTCCGACACCTTTGGCTACGCCGTGTCGTACGAGGTGAGCGCCAACATCTCGGCGAAGGCGAGCGATCTGCTCTCCGCGACGCTGGGGGCGAAGCTCAACACCACCGTCTCGCGGAGCTTCACCGCGGAGGTCACCATCCCGCCGGGCGGCTCCTGGGCGCCGTACGTCGAGTACCAGACCAAGGTGTACGCCGTCACCACGTACAACCTGTTCGGTCAGTACACGACGGAGTACGTGAACGTGACGGCGCCGACCGGCAAGGTGACCGGTCGCGAGTGCCGCTGACCGGACGGCACGCCGGACGGACGAACGGCCGCAGCCCCCGCACAGTGGGCTGCGGCCGTTCTGTTCCTGACCTGTCCGTGGCAGGTCAGAGCGCGAGACCGGTGAGGACCAGCACGCGCTCGTAGGTGTAGTCCTCCATCGCGAACCGCACGCCTTCGCGGCCCACACCGGACTGCTTGGCGCCGCCGTACGGCATCTGGTCGGCGCGGTAGGACGGGACGTCGCCGATCACCACACCGCCGACCTCCAGGGCGCGGTGGGCACGGAAGGCGACCTGGAGGTCGTGCGTGAACACGCCCGCCTGGAGGCCGTACTTGGAGCTGTTGACCGCGGCGAACGCCTCGGCCTCGCCGTCCACCTTCTGCACGGTGAGGACGGGTCCGAAGACCTCCTCGCAGGCGAGGGTGGTGTCCGCCGGTACGTCGGTGAGGACGGTCGGCGCGTAGGAGGCGCCGTCGCGGTCGCCGCCGGTGTGCAGGGTGGCGCCGGCCTCGACGGCCTCCTTCACCCAGGACTCGACGCGCTTGGCGGCGTCCTCGCTGACCAGCGGGCCCACGTCGGTCTTGGCGTCGGACGGGTCACCGGTGACCTGGGCCTCGACGGCGGCGACCACGCGCGGCAGCAGCCGGTCGTACACGGAGGCGTCGGCGATCACGCGCTGCACCGAGATGCAGGACTGGCCGCCCTGGTAGTTGGAGAAGGTCGCGATGCGGGTCGCGGCCCAGTCCAGGTCGGCGTCGGAGGCGTAGTCGCCGAGGACGACCGCCGCTCCGTTGCCGCCCAGCTCCAGCGTGCAGTGCTTGCGCGGCACCGAGTCCATGATCGCGTAGCCGACCTTCTCGGAACCGGTGAACGAGATGACCGGCAGGCGCTCGTCCTGGACGAGGGCGGGCATCTTCTCGTTGGCGACCGGCAGGATGCTCCAGGAGCCGGCCGGCAGGTCGGTCTCGGCGAGCAGGTCGCCGATGATCAGGCCGGACAGCGGGGTGGCCGGGGCCGGCTTCAGGATGATCGGGGCGCCGGCGGCGATCGCCGGGGCGACCTTGTGCGCGCACAGGTTCAGCGGGAAGTTGAACGGCGCGATGCCGAGCACGACGCCCTTCGGGAAGCGGCGGGTGAGCGCGAGACGGCCCTGGCCGCCGGCGTCGGTGTCGAGCCGCTGGGCCTCGCCGCCGTTGAACCGGCGGGCCTCCTCGGCGGCGAACCGGAAGACGGAGACGGCACGGCCGACCTCGCCGCGCGCCCACTTGATCGGCTTGCCGTTCTCGGCGGAGATCAGCTGGGCTATCTCCTCGGTGCGCTCGGCCAGCCGCTTGCTGACGTGGTCGAGCGCGGCGGCACGGACATGCGCCGGGGTGGCGGCGAACTCGTCCCGCACGGCGTACGCGGCGGCCACGGCCTCTTCGACCTGGGCGTCGGTCGGCACGCTCACCTGGGCGACCAGCCGGCCGTCCCACGGGGAGGTGACGTCGAAGCTGTCCTCGCCGGTGACCTGGCGGCCGGCGAGCCAGAAGGCATGGGTGGAAGTCATGTACGAGTCCCGGCCCTTCCGCGTTGGGGGTGTGCTTGTCTTGCGAGCTCCACGGTAGGGCGGCCCCGGCCCGGGGTCGCTTGTCCGAGTAGGAGCAGTCGGGGCGGGGGGTGCGCCGGTTTGGCGGGGTGGCGGGGTGGCGCACCGGGACCGGCGGAAGCCGCGGGAAGCCGTGGCCCGAGGCCCGCCCCCGCCCGCCCCCGCCCCGGCTCACTCGGCCGAGGTCGCCTTCAGGGCGAGCCACAGCTCCATCCGGACGTCGGGATCGTCCAGGCTGCGCCCCAGGATCTCCTCGACCCGGCGCATCCGATAGCGCAGGGTGTGCCGGTGCACGCCCAGGTCGGCCGCCGCGGCGTCCCACTGCCCGTGCCGTGACAGCCACGCCCGCAGCGAGGCGACCAGGTCGCCCCGCCCCGTCGCGTCGTGCTCGCGCAGCGCCCGCAGCAGCCCGTCCGCGAACGCCTTCACCGCGTCGTCGGCCAGCAGCGGGAGGACCGATCCCGCGGCCAGCTGCTCGTGCTCCACGAAGACCCGGCCCCGCCGCCGCGCCACCGACAGCGCCTGCTCGGCCTGCTTGTACGCCGCCGCCGCGGCGATCGGCCCGGCGGGCGCCGAGAGACCAACGGTCAGTTCGTCCTCCTCGGCGCGGCCCTGCTCGGCCGCCGCCCGCGCCGCCTCCAGCGTCGCCGCGTGGGCCGCGCAGGCGGCGACCGCGGCGCCCTCGTCGGCGGCGAGCACCACGAGGCGCTCGCCCTCGGGCACGACGAGCACGGCCTCCCCGGAGCGCGCCGCGGCGGACTCCACGGCCTCCGCGAGTTCGCCCAGCGGTTCGCCCGCCGTACCCGAGGCGGACTCGGCGACGATCACCCGGAACGGGGCGTCCAGCAGCTCGCCGTAAAGGTCCCCGGCGACGGCGCGGGCATGGTCGGGCTCCCCGGCCAGGAGCATGCGCAGCACGGCGGAACCGACGCGCTGCTCGGCCTCGTGCAGGGAGCGGGAGCGTTCGGTGGTGAGGGTGAGCAGGGCGATGGCGGAGTGGACGGCGTACCGCTCGGCGGTGCCGAGCGCGGCGGCCGTGCCGACGGCGAGCGCGGCGCGCGGGCGGCGGCCGGTGCCGAGGGAGTGCAGCTCCACGCGGTCCTCGTGGTCCGGGCCGCCGACCACGGAGGAGGCGGGGGCCGGGCGCTCCCGCAGCCGTTCGACGTCGGCGGTGAGCCGGGCGGCGCGGCGGCCGGCCCACTCCGGCGCGGCGGCGACGACGGCGCCCGAGGCGTCGTACAGCGCCGCCCAGCCGTCGACCTGCGCGGCGAGCGCGGTGAGCACTCCCTCGGGGCCCGCGTTCAGGGCCTGTTTGGTCAGCTCGCGCTGGGCGGCGAAGCCTGCCGTGACCGCCCGGTACTGGTCGGCGGCGATCGCGGCGGAGACGGCCTTGCTGATGGCGAGGAAGGGGGTGCGGCGGGGCACCTCCAGCAGGGGCAGCGGCTCCTGTTCGCAGGCGTCGACGAGCGCCTTCGGGATCTGCTCGTAATTGACGCCGACGGCGAAGCCGAGCCCGACGACGCCGGCGCCGGCCAGCCGCCGCACGTACCGCCGCATCGCCTCCGGATCCTCCGCGTCCAGCTTCAGCGCGGTGATCAGCAGCAGCTCGCCGCCCTCCATGTACGGCACGGGGTCGGCCAACTCGCTGACGTGCGCCCAGCGGACGGGCACGTCGAGACGGTCCTCGCCCGCGCGCACGGTCAGCTTGAGCGCGGAGTGGTGGACGAGCGAGGCGAGAGTCGGGGGCATCGGGCCTTCACGGGGAGGGAGAAATGATCTCTTGGCCGCTGTGTATGAACGGCCTAGCCCGATTCTGCCTCACCGTACGGGCCGCCGCTGGCGTGTCACCCGCGCAGATCGACCAGCAGCGGCGGCGCGTGCTCCCCCCGGACGGTGGTCAACGACAGCACCGCATGCCCCGGCGGCACCCCATGAGCCAACTCGGACGCCGACCACCGCTCCCGCTCCACTTGCCGCACGGTGACGGCGTCGGTGGTGACCGGCTTGCCGGTGCCGAGTTTCCGTACGGCATGGATCAAGCGGGTCAACGGCTGGTCCGCGAACACCGTGTGCTTGGCCACCTCCGTCGTTTCCACCCACTCCGTGCCCCACGCCTGCGCGAACAGCGCGCCTTCCCACGTGGTGATCCCGGAAAGCGCGGCATGACAACCCACTGCCGCGATGAGCGGCTGCCTCAGGTGCTCCGGCACATCGCCGAGCGCCCGGAGCCCCAGGACCACACCAGCGTGGCTCTCCCGCAGCCTGCGCAGGGCACGCACGGACCCGGCGGTGATCGCGTGGGTCGCATCGTCCAGGACGAGGCAGGCGAACAGGGATCGATCGGCGCGGGTGGCCATGCTCGCCGTGAACTGGGCGAGCAGCAGCCGTGCCAGCAGCTGGGCGGCCTCGGGATGTGCTCGTTCGGGCAGATCGATCCTGACCCTCAGGGGACGGTCGAGCGAATGCAGCGTGAAGGGCCGGGCGTCAGCGGAGGTGTCGAAGAAGCCGGCGAAAGCGGGCCGGTCCAGGCATCCGAGTCGATCACTGAGCACTATCCCGAGATCCCCGGCAACACCTGCTTGGCGCGCACGCGCGTCCAGCTCCCGGTGCAGCAGGGAGTGTTCCTGGGGGTCGAGCATCGTCTTCAGTCGGCCCATGGCCGACGGCTCCCCGTCCAGCAGTTCCCTGAGTTCCGGTACGGACGGGAACCGGCCGTGGACGGCCTGGAAGGGCCCCAAGAGCTGTGCCAACACGGTCACCGCGCGCCGGATGTCCACCTCGGTCCAGTCGCCGGCCAGCACGTCCGCGAGAAGCGTGGCCGCCTCGTCCGGTTCGTCCGTCCCACCATAGAGATCAAGATCGTACTCGGATGACCGGTCCCCCGGCCTGATCACGATGTCGTAGGCCTGATCCGGGCCCAGCGGCGTTCCGGAGGCGCTGACCGCGACGAGAGCGGCCTGGCCCGCGAGGGCCTGGAGAGCGAGCGACTCGGTGATGGGCCGCACCAGGCGCGCGGTCTTGCCCGACCCGGACGGACCGAGCGCCAGCAGGCACGTGCCCAGCGTGCCGGGATCCACGGCAGCGCCCGCGGCACGACGGTCAGGCGGTGTGCGCTCGGCGTCCGCGTACCGGCCGATGCGCACTTGCGAGGTCAGCAGGTCATGGGTGGCCATGCGGGTGGGAAGGTCACGCTGCCTGGAAGGGTGCAGACATGCGCGAGCGCCGTCCCTGAGCACGGCCGAGGTGAACGCGTCCAGACGTTCCGGCTCGGCGACCACGGAGCTCCAGGCACGACGGATCCTGGCGCAGTCCACATCGTTCATCCGGCCCGCGCGCGCCTCCTCGGCCAGTCGTTCGGCCGTCGCGCTCTGGCCGTAGGCACGCAGTTCGGCCCAGTCCGCGGCGGGATCAGGCACGGTGGCCGCGCGGCTCTCGGGCTCCGCCCGGGGACGGCGCAGACCGCGCAGCAGCCCCGGCCAGTCGCCCGCAACGGCGAAGACCCACAGAGCGAGCAACGTGAGGATGGTCTTGAACACCTGGAGCCGGTGCACGGTGCCGACGGGGTCGCCGGGCACGATGAACCAGTCGGGCGGGATCAGGCTCACGGCGAGCCGGTAGTACGACAGCAGTCCGTGCCAGACGACCATCCAGACGATGAGCGCCCCGAGGAGGGCGGCGCGCAGCGCGCGCGACGGCTGTGGGCGGGTGGTCACGTACCGCTGGACGACCTCTTTCCAGTTGCCCACTCGCGCGAAGTAGTACAGAACGAGGGTGGCGAAGACGCTGTCGTAGACCGCGCTGGCGGTGAGTGCCGCTCGCGGCGTGTCGCCTCGCCACCAGTCGGTCGGTGTGACCAACTCCAGCAAGATCCTCTTGTGGGGCACGAGGTTGTTGACCCAGAGCGACCACAGGAGCAGTGCCGCCAGCAGTGCGCCCACGGCTCCTGTCAGAAGTGCGCGGTCGGAGACCCGGGCGCTGTCCTCCTGAGGCCGGGGCCGGTACCCGAAACGCCACACCCCGGGTGTGACCGCCGGGCGGGGGGTACGCAGCCAGTGCAGGAACACCGAGCCACCAGATGCCGGCGGGATACCGGGCGGTGCCGCCGGCAACGGAGGCACCCTGCCACCCTCGACCGGCCCCGCCGGTCGCGGTACCGGGTTCGGGTCGGTGCCGCGGGTGTCCCGTGTGCCGTCGCTGTTCATCGACCCTGCCCCCTGACCAGCCGTTCCGTCCACCATCAGCGAGCAATCTAACGCCCCGGCAAGGGGAGTTCACCGCTTACGCGGCCGAGAGCGCGGCCGGGGGCGGTCGCAGCCGCCCGGGTGGGCTATGTCCACGGCGGACAACGGACGGCGCCGACAACGCCCACATGGAGCATGCCCACCCTCCGGAACCGGTCTTAGCCTGCGAGAAAAGAAGGTATGCGTCCGAAAACGCACCGCCCGGAACCGCCCGGGACCGCCCGGTACGCAAGATCATCAGGGAGCCCCCCATGACCGCACTTCCGCAGGAGCGCCGCGTCGTCACCGCCATCCCCGGCCCGAAGTCGCAGGAGCTGCAGGCCCGCCGTACCGCCGTGGTCGCGCAGGGCGTGGGCTCCGTGCTGCCGGTGTTCACCGCGCGCGCGGGCGGCGGCATCATCGAGGACGTCGACGGCAACCGGCTCATCGACTTCGGTTCCGGTATCGCGGTGACGAGCGTCGGCGCCTCCGCCGAGGCCGTCGTGCGCCGGGCCGCCGCCCAGCTCGCCGACTTCACCCACACCTGTTTCATGGTCACCCCCTACGAGGGGTACGTGGAGGTCGCGGAGGCGCTGGCCGAGCTGACCCCCGGTGACCACGCCAAGAAGTCCGCGCTGTTCAACTCCGGCGCCGAGGCCGTCGAGAACGCCGTCAAGATCGCGCGTGCCTACACCAAGCGGCAGGCCGTGGTCGTGTTCGACCACGGCTACCACGGGCGCACCAACCTGACCATGGCGCTCACGGCGAAGAACATGCCGTACAAGCACGGGTTCGGTCCGTTCGCGCCCGAGGTCTACCGCGTGCCCGTCGCCTACGGCTACCGCTGGCCGACCGGTGCCGAGAACGCCGGCCCGGAGGCCGCCAAGCAGGCCATCGACCAGATCACCAAGCAGGTCGGCCCGGACAACGTCGCCGCGATCATCATCGAGCCGGTCCTCGGTGAGGGCGGCTTCATCGAGCCGGCGAAGGGCTTCCTGCCGGAGATCGTGAAGTTCGCCAACGACAACGGCATCGTCTTCGTCGCCGACGAGATCCAGTCCGGCTTCTGCCGCACCGGCCAGTGGTTCGCCTGCGAGGACGAGGGCATCGTCCCGGACCTGATCACCACCGCCAAGGGCATCGCGGGCGGTCTGCCGCTCGCCGCCGTCACCGGCCGCGCCGAGATCATGGACGCCGCGCACGCCGGCGGCCTGGGTGGTACGTACGGCGGCAACCCCGTCGCCTGCGCGGGTGCCCTCGGCGCCATCGAGACCATGCGGGAGCTGGACCTCAACGGCAAGGCCAAGCGCATCGAGGAGGTCATGAAGGGCCGCCTCACCGCCATGGCCGAGAAGTTCGACATCATCGGCGACGTGCGGGGACGCGGCGCCATGATCGCCATCGAGCTGGTCAAGGACCGTACGACCAAGGAGCCGAACCCGGAGGCCACCGCCGCGCTGGCCAAGGCCTGCCACGCGGAGGGCCTGCTGGTCCTGACCTGTGGCACCTACGGCAACGTGCTCCGCTTCCTGCCGCCGCTGGTCATCGGCGAGGACCTGCTGAACGAGGGCCTCGACATCATCGAGCAGGCTTTCGCGCGCATCTGAGCGAGAGGTCTGCACCTCTGAAGGATGCCTGCGGCAGCCGTGTGAAGAACGTGTGCGAGGTGGATGACGGGATCGGAATCCGTCTGCCCAAGCGCCCCTGGCTGCCGTAGGTTCTGTCCAGATGAGAGATACACCCCGCTCACGGGGGACCGTGGGCGGCATCGGGCCGAGGCCTCCCCAGCTTCGACCTGGTCGTGCCCTCGCGCACACAACCGGCGCCTGACGGCTCCGGGATCTCCTCACCGATCGGACGGTCGCCGCCCCAAACCCCCCGGGGCGTGCGACGTTCCGATCCGGACGGCCGCCTCGGAACCACCCCCCCTGTTCCGAGGCGGCCGACCTCCTTTCCCCCCGGCTTCCCCCGGCCGCGCGAAGCGCCGCTCCCGGCGGGCCCCGGAGTACCGGCGGCGAGGGAGTGCCTGACAGGCTGGGGCCATGCTTCTTCTGGTCCTGCCGGCGCTCGTCCTCGCCCTCCTCACCTGGCAGGTCGTCGCCGACGGGCCGCTGCTCCGGCTGGACGCGGACGCCAGCCGGGCCCTGGTGCGTCCGGACCGGTTCGGCGAACTGCTCTCCGACCTCGGCAACATCGAGGTGGCGGTGCCGGTGCTGGCCGTCGCCCTCGGGTACGTCCTGTGGCGGGGCCGGGCCGCCGGTGCGCCGCGGTGGTGGTGGCCGCCGCTCGCCGCCGCCGTGCTGATGGCGCTGGTCCCGGCGGTCGTCGTACCGCTGAAGGAGTGGACAGCGCGGCCGGGGACACCCGTGGTGCCCCCGGCTCTCGGCTACTTCCCCTCGGGCCATACGGCGACGGCGATGGTCGCGTACGGCTCCGCGACGCTGCTCCTCCTCCCCTGGCTCCGCTCGGCCGCCGCCCGCCGGGCACTGGTCGCCTGCTGCGCGGTCCTGGTCCTCGGGGTGTCGTACGGTCTGGTCCGCCGGGGCTGGCACTGGCCGCTGGACGTGGTGGCCGCCTGGTGCCTCGGCACCGTGCTGCTCACCGCGCTGTCCCTGGTGCTCAGCCGAAGTAGGCGTCGAAGTTCTTCTGGAACTCCCAGTTCGCGTACCGGTCCCAGTTCACCGACCAGGTCATCAGGCCGCGCAGGGCGGGCCAGGTGCCGTGGGTCGCGTACGAGCCGCAGTTCGTCTTCTTCGTCAGGCAGTCCAGGGTCTTGGTGACCTCGGACGGGGAGACGTAGCCGTTGCCCGCGTTCGTCGACGCCGGCATGCCGATGGCGACCTGGTCGGGGCGCAGCGGCGGGAAGACGTTGCCCGGGTCGCCGGCGACCGGGAAGCCGGTGAGGAGCATGTCGGTCATGGCGATGTGGAAGTCGGCGCCGCCCATGGAGTGGTACTGGTTGTCCAGGCCCATGATCGGGCCCGAGTTGTAGTCCTGGACGTGCAGCAGGGTGAGGTCGTCGCGCAGGGCGTGGATGACCGGGAGGTAGGCGCCGCAGCGCGGGTCCTGGCCGCCCCACTTGCCGGTGCCGTAGTACTGGTAGCCGTTCTGCACGAAGAACGTCTCCGGGGCCATGGTCAGCACGAACTTGGACCCGTACTTGGCCTTCAGCGTCTTCAGCGCCGAGATGAGGTTCACGATCACGGGGGTGGTCGGGTTCTTGAAGTCCGTGTCGTTCGCGTTCAGCGACAGCGAGTGGCCCTCGAAGTCGATGTCGAGGCCGTCGAGGCCGTAGGTGTCGATGATGCGGGAGACGGAGGAGACGAAGGTGTCGCGGGCGGCGGTCGTGGTCAGCTGGACCTGGCCGTTCTGGCCGCCGATCGAGATCAGCACCTTCTTGCCGGCCGCCTGCTTGGCCTTGACGGCCGCCTTGAAGTCGGCGTCGCTCTCCGCGTTCGGGCATTCGGTGACCGGGCAGCGGTTGAAGCGGATGTCGCCGGAGGTGACCGAGGTGGGCTCGCCGAAGGCCAGGTCGATGACGTCCCAGCTGTCGGGGACGTCGGCGAGCCGGGTGTAGCCGGCGCCGTTGGCGAAGCTGGCGTGCAGATAGCCGACGAGGGCGTGGGCGGGCAGGTCGGACGACCCGCCGCCGGAGCCCGCGCTGGTCGTCGCGGTCACGACCGCGGACTTCGCGGACTCGCCCGCGGCGTTGACCGCGGTGACCTGGAAGCTGTACGCCGTCGACGCGGTGAGGCCGGAGACGGTCGCCGACGTGCCGGTCACCGTCTGGACCTTGGCGCCGTCGCGGTAGACCGCGTAGCCCGTGGCGCCGGTCACGGCCGACCACGAGAGGCCGACGGAGGACGCGGAGACGGCGGTGGTGCGCAGGCCGGCCGGTGCGGCGGGCGGCTGTCCGGTGCCGCTGCCGCCGGGGCCGACCAGGGTGAGGTCGTCGGCGTAGTAGGCGCCGGTGCCGTACCAGCCGTGGGTGTAGATCGTGACCTTGGTGGTGGTGGGTCCGGTGCGGAAGGTGGTGCTCAGCTTCTGCCAGTCGGGGGCGGACTGGGTCCAGGCGGAGACGTCGGTGGTGCCGGTGCCGCTCGCGCCCAGGTAGACGTAGGAGCCGCGGACGTAGCCGGACAGGGTGTACTGCGCGTCGGGCTGGACGGTGACCGTCTGGCCGCACTGGGCGTTGTCGCCGCCGGCCGGGGTCGCCTGCAGCGCGGCGGCGCCGCCGTGCACGGGTGAGCCGACCGTCGTGCCGGCGGTGCAGGTCCAGCCGGTCAGGCCGGACTCGAAGCCGCCGTTGGTCGCGACGTCCGCGTCGGCCGCACGGGCGGCCGACGAGAGCGCGGTGATACCGGGCACGGCCAGCAGGGCGGCCGTGAGCACGGCGAGGACGGATCTGGGACGTCTTGCGCGGTCCACAAGGGCCTCCGTGATCAGGGGAGTTGGAGGGGCGGAGCGCACACAATTTGGTCCAGACCAATCCTGTTGTCAAGGTGTCCGGGCGCTACCCGTCCTCGTCCCGCCGCCCCGCGAGACCCGCCGCCGCCTCGTGCATCGCCAGTTCCAGCAGCGCCGGGTCGGTCAGCGTGCCCGCGCCGTCCGGCGGCACCAGCCAGCGCACACCGTGGGTCGCCCGGCCCGGATACGGCACGACGAGCCAGGTGCCGGCGCCGGCGGTCCGGATGCCGGTGCCCAGCCAGCGGGCCGCGGTACCCGGCGGCACGAGGAACCCGACCCGGTTGTCGCCGAAGTCGACGAGCACCGGGCCGGGTTGGCCGAGGATGCGGGTGAGCACGTCCAAGGTCGGATAGCCGAGGTCACCCGGCAGGATCAGGACGTCCCAGGCCTTGCCCGCGGGCAGCAGGGCGACCCCGAGGGGGTTGCGCTCCCACTCCCAGCGGCAGGCCTCGGGGTCCGGTGCGACGGATGCCAGCCATTCGACCGCCGTCTTCGCCCCAGTCATCGGAAAGCCTCCCTCTCTCTGTCGTACGACGCGCTCGCGCCAGGAGGAGAGAGGGCGGGAGCCCGGGGGCATTACGCGGGTCCCGGGCACCCGTTGGAGTGAAGCGGGTCACACCCACCGGTCGGTGCGTGGTGCGTCGGCCGCCTTGATCCGCGTGGTCAGCTCGGTCATCTGGTTGTAGATGGACCGCCGTTCGGCCATCAGCGCGCGCAGTTTGCGGTCCGCGTGGTCCACGGACGACTGGTCCCGGCCGCCGAAGAGCTGGCCGATCCGCGGCGGTGACAGGTCGGTGAGTTCACGGCACAGGTACATGGCCATCTGGCGGGCGGTCACCAGGGCGCGGCCCCGCTCCCGTCCGCACAGCTCCTCGGCCGTGACACCGAAGTAGCCGCCGGTCATCTCGATGATGCGGCGGGCGGCGTCCTCCTCGCGGGAGGGTCCGCGGTCCGGGATCAGGTCGCGCAGCACGACGGCGGCCAGGCCGACGTCCATGGGCTGCCGGTTCAGCGTGGCGAAGGCGCGGACCCGGACGAGCGCGCCCTCCAGCTCCCGGACGTTGCGCTGGACGTGCGCGGCGATGTAGTCGAGCGTCTCGGGAGGCGCGTCGATGCCGTCCCGTCGCGCCTTGCGGCGCAGCAGGGTGACCCGCACCGCCTCGTCGGGCGGCTGGACATGGGTGATCAGTCCGGACTCCAGGCGGGCCCGCAGCCGGTCGCCCAGCTCGGCGAGCTGTTTGGGCGGGCGGTCCGAGGAGACCACGATCTGCTTGTCCGCGCCGTGCAGCGCGTCGAAGAGGTACCGGAACTCCTCGCACACCCCGCCCCGGTCGAGCAGCGCCTGGATGTCGTCCACGAGGAGCAGGTCCAGGCCCAGATAGCGGCGGCGGAACGCGTCGAGGCGGGGCCCGCGGCCCGGACCG
This sequence comes from Streptomyces sp. NPDC015171, assembly GCF_043079545.1. Taxonomy (NCBI): domain Bacteria; kingdom Bacillati; phylum Actinomycetota; class Actinomycetes; order Kitasatosporales; family Streptomycetaceae; genus Streptomyces; species Streptomyces sp. NPDC015171. The sequence goes on along the minus strand of NZ_JBIBUO010000009.1, from coordinate 297,946 downwards.
GGATACTCGTCGGCGAGCATCTCGGCCGTCACATAGCGCACCCGGGCACCCGGCCGCGCCCGGCGGGCGTGGTCGCCGATCGCGCTGAGCAGATGGGTCTTGCCGATGGCGGAGGTCCCGTAGACGTAGAGCGGGTTGTACAGGGTGGCCGGTGCCTCGGCGACGGCCCGGGCGGCACCGTGGGCGAAGCGGTTGGCGTCGCCGACGACGAAGGTGTCGAAGCGGAAGCGCGGGTCGAGCCCGTGGCGGGCCGGGGAGCCCCCGGCCGTCCCGGCCGCCCCAGCCGTGCCCTGGGCGGTCTCCCGCGCACCGGCGGCCGGCGCCTCGTCCGCGTCCGGGGTGCTCTCCCGGACGTCCTGCTCCTCGGCCGCGACCAGCTGGCGCTCCAGTTCCTCGCAGCGCCGCTCGGCGCGCACCCGCCGGGCGTGGGCGTCCTTCAGCTCCTCGCCGAGCGCGTCCACCTGCTCCATGAGGTTCTGCCGCTCCCGGAGCAGGGCGGTCACCTGGTCCTCGTACAGCCGCAGGGACTTGTCCTTCTCGGCGGCCGTGCGGTCCTGGTGGCCGTGCAGCTGGCGGATCTGCAGTTCCAGATCGGCGGCGCGGTGCTGGGCGTCGGCGAGGGCCCCCTCCAGCGCCCGGACCAGCGCGGCGGACCTCAGCGAGTGGCGGTCGGCGTCGGCGAGTTCGTCCTCCAGCGCCTGCACCCGGTTCAGTACGGAGCCGCCGCGGGCCAGCGCGCCGCGGTGCAGCCGGCGCATCAGCTCGATGGCGTCGGGGGTGGGGGCGCGGCCCTGCTCCTCGGCGACGTCGCGGAGCAGGTCGTGCACGAACTCCCAGGGCGGGGTGCGGGAGCCGTTGAGGAACCGGGACAGGGAGCCGGGGTCCCGGTGCCGGCGGGCGGCGTAGCGGCGCACGCTGATGCCGAGCCCGCCGAACAGCCGGCGTAACGCCTCCGCCAGCGCCCGCGACTCCTCCGGCAGGTCCTCGCCCAGCGGCACCAGAACGCTCATGTCCTCCCCCTCCGCGCCGGACCGTCCGGTGTTGCGGCAGGTGGCAACTGTGCCGCCTGGCGCAACACCGGACGACCGCACCAGTCTGATCTCCCGCTCCCCACGAGACCAGAAAGGCATACCAATGCGCGGCCCCCGAAGGCGAACCGATCTTGTCGCGTTCCTCGCCGTCCTGCTGACCGGAGTCGTCCTCGTCCTGTCCGGCATCGCACCCGAGGCGGTGTCCACCGTGGCGATCGGGCTCTCCACGCTGTACGCCGCCTGGCGGGGCGGGAGGTCGTCCGAGGACCGGGAACCCTGAGGGCTCAGCTGTCGAAGCCGAGCCCCAGCCGGTCCATCGCCTTCAGCCACAGGTTGCGCCGGCCCCCGTGGGCGTCCGCGCGGGCCAGCGACCACTTGGTGAGGGCGATCCCGGTCCAGGCGAACGGCTCCGGCGGGAACGGCAACGGCTTCTTGCGGACCATCTGCAGCTCGGTCCGCTCGGTGCGCTCGCCGTCCAGCAGGTCCAGCATCACGTCCGCGCCGAACCGGGTCGCGCCGACGCCGAGGCCGGTGTAGCCCGCCGCGTACGCCACCCTGCCCTGGTGGGCGCTGCCGAAGAACGCCGAGAAGCGCGAGCAGGTGTCGATCGCGCCGCCCCAGGCGTGGGTGAAGCGGACGCCCTCCAGCTGCGGGAAGCAGGTGAAGAAGTGGCCGGCGAGCTTGGCGTACGTCTCCGGGCGGTCGTCGTACTCGGCGCGCACCCGGCCGCCGTAGTGGTGGATCGCGTCGTAACCGCCCCACAGGACGCGGTTGTCGGCGGACAGCCGGAAGTAGTGGAACTGGTTGGCGCTGTCGCCGAGGCCCTGGCGGTTCTTCCAGCCGATCTCCGCCAGCTGGTCGGAGGTGAGCGGCTCGGTCATCAGCGCGTAGTCGTAGACCGGGACGGTGTACGACCGCACGCGCCGCAGCAGGCTCGGGAAGATGTTCGTGCCGAGCGCGACCCGACGGGCGCGGACCGCGCCGTACGGGGTGCGTACGGCCATGCCGGCGCCGTACGGCCGCAGGGTCAGGGCGGGCGTGTGCTCGTAGACCCGGACCCCGAGCCTGACGCACGCCTGCTTCAGGCCCCACGCCAGCTTGGCCGGGTTCACCATGGCCACGCCCCGGCGGTCCCACAGGCCCGCCTCGAAGGTCGGCGAGTTCACCTGCTCGCGCACCTCGTCGGCGTCCAGGAAGTCGATGCCGTCGGCGAGGCCCTGCTCCGCCAGCTGCCGGTGCCAGTCGCGCAGTTCCCAGGCCTGGTAGGTCTCGGTGGCGACGTCGATCTCGCCGGTGCGCTCGAATTCGCAGTCGATGCCGTGCCGGGCGACCGCGGCCTCGATCTCGTCGAGGTTGCGCCGGCCCAGCTCCTCCAGCTTGTGGATCTCGTCCGGCCAGCGGGTGAGGCCGTTGGGCAGGCCGTGCGTGAGGGAGGCGGCGCAGAAGCCGCCGTTGCGGCCGGAGGCGGCCCAGCCCACCTCGCGGCCTTCCAGCAGCACCACATCGCGCTGCGGGTCGCGCTCCTTGGCGTTGAGCGCCGTCCACAGCCCGCTGTAGCCGCCGCCGACGACCAGCAGATCGCAGGTCTCGGTGCCGGTGAGGGCGGGCTCGGGGTGCGGCTTGCCAGGGTCTTCCAGCCAGTACGGAACCGGCTGGGCCTCGGAAAGAGAAGCGGTCCAGTTGTCTTTGCCACGGCTCATGGCGCTTGGGGCCATGATTTCAACTCCCTACAGCGGACTTTCCTGAAAAAGGCCTACGCCTTTTGCTTGTTACGGCGATTACTGATGAGCATAGAGGTCAGGACGAAGAGGACGGCGACGAGGAACATGGCCGTGCCGATCACATTGATCTGCACGGGTGTGCCGCGCTGTGCCGATCCCCAGACGAACATCGGGAAGGTGACGGTCGAGCCGGCGTTGAAATTGGTGATGATGAAATCGTCGAAGGAGAGCGCGAACGAGAGCAGCGCGCCCGCGGCGATTCCGGGTGCCGCGATGGGCAGGGTGACCCGCAGGAAGGTCTGCACGGGACCGGCGTACAGGTCCCGGGCGGCCTCCTCCAGGCGCGGGTCCATCGACATCACGCGCGCCTTGACGGCGGTGACGACGAAGCTCAGGCAGAACATGATGTGGGCGATCAGGATCGTCCAGAAGCCGAGCTGGGCGCCCATGTTGAGGAACAGGGTGAGCAGCGAGGCCGCCATGACGACCTCGGGCATCGCCATCGGCAGGAAGATCAGCGAGCTGACGGCGCCGCGCGCCCGGAAGCGGTAGCGGACCAGCGCGAAGGAGATCATCGTGCCGAGGACGGTCGCGCCGACCGTCGCCCAGACGGCGATCTGGAGGCTGAGGGACAGCGAGCCGCACATGTCGGCGACGCCGCACGGGTCCTTCCAGGCGTCCGTCGAGAAGCGCTGCCACTCGTAGTTGAAGCGCCCCTTCGGTTTGTTGAAGGAGAACACCGTGACGATGACGTTCGGCAGCAGGAGATAGCCGAGTGTCAGCAGTCCCGCGATGACGACGAGATGGCGCTTGAGCCAGGTGACGAAGGGCATTTAGACCAGGTCCTCCGTCCCGGACCGGCGGATGTAGATCGTGACCATGGCCAGGATGGCGGCCATGAGGATGAAGGAAAGGGCGGCGGCCGTCGGATAGTCCAGGATCCGCAGGAACTGCGTCTGGATGACATTTCCGATCATGCGGGTGTCGGTGGAGCCGAGGAGTTCGGCGTTGACGTAGTCACCGGCCGCCGGGATGAAGGTCAGCAGCGTCCCGGAGACCACGCCCGGCATGGAGAGCGGGAAGGTGACCTTGCGGAAGGTGGTCCACGGCTTGGCGTACAGATCGCCGGCCGCCTCGTGCAGCCGCCCGTCGATCCGCTCCAGCGAGGTGTACAGCGGCAGGATCATGAACGGCAGGAAGTTGTACGTCAGACCGCAGACCACCGCGAGCGGTGTGGCCAGCACCCGGTCGCCGGCCGTCCAGCCGAGCCAGTTGGTCAGGTCCAGGATGTGCAGCGAGTTCAGGGTGTGCACGACGACGCCGTTGTCCGCGAGGATCGTCTTCCAGGCCAGCGTGCGGATCAGGAAGCTGGTGAAGAACGGCGCGATCACCAGGACCATGATCAGGTTGCGCCAGCGGCCCGCCCGGAAGGCGATGAGATAGGCCAGCGGGTAGCCGAGCACCAGGCACAGGACGGTCGCGCCGGCGGCGTAGAAGACGGACCGCAGGAACTGCGGCCAGTACTCGGACAGCGCGTTCCAGTAGGTCGCGAAGTGCCAGGTGACCTTGTAGCCGTCCTCCAGCGAGCCCGTCTGCACGGATGTCGATGCCTGGTAGACCAGCGGCAGCGCGAAGAAGACGATCAGCCAGAGCATGCCGGGCAGCAGCAGCCAGTACGGGGTGAACCGGCCGCGCCTGCGCGCGGGCTTGCTCTCGGGTTCGGCGGGGGCGAGCGGCGGGGGTGCCTCGGAGAGCGTCGACATCAGGCCGCCGCCTCTTCCTCGGTGCCCGCGTCGATGTCCTGTGCCGCGTCCAGGCCGAAGGTGTGGGCGGGGCTCCAGTGCAGGACGACGTCGGCACCGGGGACCAGCCGGCCGTCGCGTTCGACGTTCTGCGCGTAGACCGCGAACTCGTCGCAGACCGGGGTGTCGATCACGTACTGCGTCGAGACGCCGATGAAGCTGGCGTCGGCGATCTTGCCGGTGACGCGGTTGCGCCCCGCGGGGACGGAGCCGGCGTCGTCGGCGTGGGTGAGGGCGATCTTCTCGGGCCGGATGCCGACCAGTACCTTGCCGCCGGCCGTCGCCGGGGCGGAACATCGGGCCTCGGGCAGCACCAGCTTGGCGCCGCCCGCCCTGAGCACGATGTCGTCGCCGTTCTTCGTGTCGATCTCGGCCTCGATGAGGTTGGAGGTGCCGAGGAAGTTCGCGACGAAGGTGGACTGCGGGTTCTCGTACAGGTCGGCGGGCGAGCCGAGCTGCTCGACCCGGCCCCCGTTCATCACGGCGACCGTGTCGGCCATGGTCATGGCCTCCTCCTGGTCGTGCGTGACGTGGACGAAGGTGATGCCGACCTCGGTCTGGATGCGCTTGAGCTCCAGCTGCATCTGGCGGCGCAGCTTGAGGTCGAGGGCGCCGAGCGGCTCGTCCAGCAGGAGGACCCTGGGGTGGTTGATCAGCGCGCGGGCCACGGCCACCCGCTGCTGCTGGCCGCCGGAGAGCTGGTGCGGCTTCTTGCGCGCCTGCTCGCCCAGCTGGACCAGCTCCAGCATCTCCTCGACCTGCTTCTTCACGCTCTTGATGCCGCGCCGGCGCAGACCGAAGGCGACGTTCTCGAAGATGTCGAGGTGCGGGAAGAGGGCGTAGGACTGGAAGACCGTGTTGACCGGCCGCTTGTACGGCGGCAGCCGGGTGACGTCCTGGTCGCCGAGCCGGACCGTGCCGCCCGTGGGCTCTTCCAGGCCGGCGATCATGCGCAGGGTGGTGGTCTTGCCGCAGCCGGAGGCGCCGAGCAGGGCGAAGAAGGAGCCCTCGGGCACTGTCAGGTCCAGCGGGTGTACGGCGGTGAAGGAGCCGTAGGTCTTGGAGATCCCGGAGAGGCGGACGTCGCCGCTGTTGTCTGGTGTCGTCTTCATCGTCGTCACGCCCCTGTGAGCTTCGCGAACTTCTCTTCGTAGGCCGTCTCTTCCTTCTGGCTCAGGGAGCGGAAGGCATGGGACTTCGCCTGCATGGCCTTGTCGGGCACGATCAGCGGGTTGTCCGCCGCGGCCTTGTCGATCTTCGCAAGGTAGGGCTTCACCCCGTCGACCGGCGTCACGTAGTTGATGTAGGCGGCGAGCGCGGCGGCCTCGGCGGGCTCGTAGTAGAAATCGATCAGCCGCTCGGCGTTCGTCTTGTGCCGCGCCCTGTTGGGGACGCACATGTTGTCCGTCGAGGTCATGTAGCCGCTGTCGGGGACGACGAAGTCGACGTCCGGGCTGTCCGCCTTGAGCTGGACGACGTCGCCCGCCCAGGCGACGCAGGCCGCGAAGTCGCCCTTGGTGAGGTCGGAGGTGTAGTCGTTGCCGGTGAAGCGGCGGATCTGGCCCTTGTCGACCGCCTTCTGGAGGCGGGCGATCGCCGCGTCGAAGTCGTCGTCGGTGAAGCGCGCCGGGTCCCTGCCCATGTCCAGCAGGGTCATCCCCATGCTGTCGCGCATCTCCGAGAGGAAGCCGACGCGCCCCTTCAGTCTGGGGTTGTCGAGCAGGTCGGAGACCGACCTGACCTCGACGCCGTCGAGCGCCTTCTTGTTGTAGGCGATGACCGTGGAGATGCCCTGCCAGGGGTACGAGTACGCCCGCCCCGGGTCCCAGTCGGGATCGCGGAACTGGGGCGACAGGTTGGTGTAGGCGTGCGGCAGGTTGGACGGGTCGAGTTTCTGGACCCAGCCGAGGCGGATCAGCCGGGCGGCCAGCCAGTCGGTGAGGACGATGATGTCGCGGCCGGTGTCCTGGCCCGCGGCGAGCTGCGGCTTGATCTTGCCGAAGAACTCGTTGTTGTCGTTGATGTCCTCGGTGTAGTCGACCCTGATCCCGGTCCGCTTCCGGAAGGTCTCGAGCGTCGGGTGGCGCTTGCCGCTCTTGTCGACGTCGATGTACTCGGTCCAGTTGGAGAAGTGCACCACCTTCTCCCGCGCCGAGTGGTCCTGGGCGGAGGTGCCGCCCTGGCTCTTGCCGGCCGCGGGGATGCCGCAGCCGCTCAGCGCCCCGAGGCCGCCTGCGGCCAGCGCGCCGCCCGCGGAGGCCCGCAGCAGCGACCGGCGGGTCAGCGCGGCCCGGCCGCTGCGCAGGCTGCGCCGCACGGCGGCCACTTGGGGCGGGGTCAGGCGGTCGGGCTCGTACTGGTCCATGCGCGTGGTGCCCTTTCGGGAGGGGTCGGCCTGGTCACTGGCCTGGTCGTTCTAGCGGTCCCCGAAGACGGTGCGGTGCCAGTCCTTCGCCGCAACCGCCGTATTGTCGAACATTACGTGCTTGACCTGCGTGTATTCCTCGAAGGAATAGGCCGACATGTCCTTGCCGAAGCCCGAGGCCTTGTATCCGCCGTGCGGCATCTCGCTGATGATCGGAATGTGGTCGTTGACCCAGACGCAGCCCGCCTTGATCTCGCGGGTGGCCCGGTTGGCGCGGTAGACGTTCGTGCTCCACGCGGAGGCGGCGAGACCGTACGGGGTGTCGTTGGCCAGCCGAATGCCCTCATCATCGCTATCGAACGGCAGTACGACCAGTACCGGTCCGAAGATCTCCGACTGGACGATCTCGCTGTCCTGGGCCGCGTCGGCGACCAGGGTCGGCCGGTAGTACGCGCCGTTCTCCAGCTCTCCCCGGGGAGCCTCGCCGCCGGTCACCACGCGCGCGTAGGCACGCGCGCGGTCCACGAAGGCGGCGACCCGGTCGCGCTGGACGTGCGAGATCAGCGGCCCCAGGTCGGTGCCGGGCGCGAACGGGTCGCCCAGCCGCACGGTCTCCATCAGCGCGGCCGTCCGCTCCACGAACGCCTCGTACAGCGGGCGCTGCACGTACGCGCGCGTGGCGGCCGTGCAGTCCTGCCCGGTGTTGATGAGCGCGCCCGCGACGGCGCCGTTGGCGGCGGCCTCCAGGTCGGCGTCGTCGAAGACGACGAAGGGCGCCTTGCCGCCCAGCTCCAGATGCAGCCGCTTGACGGTGGCGGTGGCGATCTCGGCGACCCGCTTGCCGACGGCGGTGGACCCGGTGAAGGAGGTCATGGCGACGTCGGGGTGGCCGACCAGGCGCTCGCCGGCCTCCCTGCCGGTGCCGGTGACGATGTTGACGACACCGTCCGGGAGGCCCGCGTCCGTCGCGGCCTGGGCGAACAGCAGCGAGGTCAGCGGGGTCAGCTCGGCCGGCTTCAGGACGATGGTGTTGCCGGCGGCGATCGCCGGGAGGATCTTCCAGGCGGCCATCTGGAGCGGATAGTTCCAGGGCGCGATGGACCCGACGACGCCGATGGGCTCGCGCCGCACGTACGAGGTGTGGTCGCCGGAGTACTCACCGGCGGACTGCCCCTGCAGATGCCGGGCGGCGCCCGCGAAGAACGCCGTGTTGTCGATGGTCCCCGGCACGTCGAACTCACGGGTGAGCTTGAGCGGCTTGCCGCACTGGAGGGACTCCGCGCGGGCGAAGTCCTCGGCGCGCTCGGCGAGCACGGCGGCGAACCGGTGCAGGGCGTCCGAGCGCTCGCCCGGCGTGGCGGCGGCCCAGGCCGGGAACGCCGCACGCGCCGCGGCGACGGCCGCGTCGACGTCGTCGGCGCCGGCCAGCTCGTAGGTGTACACCTCCTCGCCGGTGGCGGGGTCGACCACGGCGTGGTGGCGGCCCGATGTGCCCTTGGTCAGCCGGCCCGCGATGAATTGCGCGCCGTCCGCGAAACGGTCCTGGGCGGGAAATCGTTCCGGGGTGGCGGTGCCCGGGTTGTGCATGTCGCTCTCCTCCGCCGTGCGCCCCGTCCCGGGGGTGGGTGGCGTAGCTCCAGCTCGATTTGAGTGCCGATCCTGACAGAGCAATAGGCCTCCAACAAGTGATTCCGTTGTTGCCTTTTGGTTACGCGACGAAATCTGTCGACCAGGTGTCGAGTCAGGGCGGAAAAGGACGGACGGAGTGTCAGTGGTGCCTGCCAGACTCGCGTGCATGGGAAAGATCGACGGAGTGGAATCCCTGATCAGGGAGGTCCGGACGGGGTCCCGGATCAAGTATCTGCACTTCTGGGGGCATCGGCCGCTGCCGGACGGCCGGATCGGCGCGAGCTGTCTGAGCCAGTGGTGGCCGTCACCGTTCGTGGTCGACGGGGTGCGGTACGCGACGGCCGAACACTGGATGATGGCGGGCAAGGCCCGGCTGTTCGGGGACGCCGAGGCCGAGCAACGGGTGCTGGCCGCGGGGCATCCCGCCGAGGCGAAGAAGGCGGGGCGGCTGGTCCGTGACTTCGACGAGCGGATATGGACGCGGGAGCGCTTCCGGATCGTGGTCGAGGGCAGTGTGCACAAGTTCGCCGCCGACGCCGGCCTCGGGACCTTCCTGCTGAACACCGGGGACCGCGTCCTGGTGGAGGCGAGCCCGGTGGACCGCGTCTGGGGCATCGGCCTGTCGGCGGACGACGAGGCGGCCTCGGACCCGGAACGCTGGCGGGGCCACAACCTGCTGGGCTTCGCCCTGATGGAGGCACGGGAGCGACTCGCCGCGTAGCCCTGCGGGGCTTGGCGGGGTGGTTCCCGGTGCGCCGGCTCTGGGGGGGGTGACGGCGTGACCCGTGGAACGACGCACGGCGCAGGCACCAGGAGACAACCGGCCATGTGTCGGGGGCGGCCCCTCGACCGGGCGGCCGAGCACGCCGGGGCGGCGCTGCCACACCGCCGGGGCGAGCAGTCCCGGCGCGGAAGGCACGCGTGCGAGCCGCCGGGGCCGGCCGGGAGGGTCCGGCCCGCCGGGGCCTGCCGCTGAGCCGGATCGGTCCGGTGGGAACGGTGGCTGGGGCGGGGCGGGGGTGGGGCCGGCCGAGCCGGGGCCGGGGCGGGGCCTGCCGCTGAGCCGGATGGTCCGCTGGGACCGGCGGCTGGGCCGGTCGGGGCCGGGGCGGGCCGGGGCGGGACCGGCCGCTGAACCGGATCGGTCCGCTGGGAACGGCGGCCGGCGGCCGTGCCGAGCCAGGGCCGGGGCCGGGGGGCCGAGCCGGGCGCGGGGCCGAGCCGGGGCGGGGCCGGGGGCCGTGCCGGGGCTCCGGGGCGCCAAGATCGCTGGCCGAGGCGAACCGGATCGGTCCGTCGGGATCGGCCGAGCCGGACCGCCCTGGTGGAGCAGCTGAGCGGAACCGGCCGGTCTGCGGGGGGGGCCGCTGAGCGGAACGCGTCTGCGGGGAGGGGCAGCTGGATGGAACCGTCTGCGGGGGGGAGCTGGGTGGAACCCGTCTGCGGGGAGGCAGCTCAGCGGAACCGATCTGCGGAGGCAGCTCAGCGGAACCGGTCTGCGGAGGCAGCTCAGCGGAACCCGTCTGCGGGGGTCAGCTGAGCGGAAACCGGCTGCCGGGGGACAGCTGAGCGGAACTGGGCTCCGCGAGTAGCCGGGTGGGGCGGTCCCGCCAGGTTCAGGCGAGCGGGACCGTCCCGCCCAGGATCCGGGATCCGTCCGGCGGGGCCGTCAGATGCTGACCGCGACGATGACGGCCACGAAGGCCACCGCCATGACGATGCCCGCCACGCCGCAGATGAGGCCGGCCAGGGCCACGCCGGGGTTCGTGGCCTCCCCCCGCTTCGCCTTCCCGCGGCCGATCGCGCCGAAGATGATGGCCAGGATGCCCAGCACCAGCGCCAACGGCCAGAACAGGAAACCGACCGCCGACAGGATGCCCAGCACCAGCGAGGCCGTACCCATGCCGTTGCTCGGGACCGCCTGCGCACCGGTCCAGCCGTAGCCGCCGGCGGGGTAGGGGCCGACGCCGTACGGGGCGGCCGACTGGCTCGGGTAGCCCTGGGCCGGCACGGTGCCCGGGTAGCCGTACGGCACCTGGCCGGGGCCGCCGGGCGCGATCGGCGGCGGGGGCACCGGTTCCGTCGCCCCCTGCGGCGCGTAGGCGGACGGGGGCGGCGCGAAGGGGTTCGGCTGCGGCGCCGCCGAGGAGGGCGGGGGTGCGAACGGGTTCGGCTGCGGCGCCGAGGCCGCCGGCGGTGCGAACGGGCCGGCGGCGGCCGGGCTGGTCCACGGCGCGGGGCCGGCGTCGGCCGGGGCGGCCGGCAGTGCGGCCACGGTCTGCTGGTCGTGGACGGACGCGGGCCGCGGGGCCGCCCCCTTGTCCAGGGAGACCCGGGATATCCCGGAGCGGTGCCCGGCGGTCTGCTCCCCCGGCACGGGCTGCGGCACCTCGTCGGACATCGTGGAAGAACCCCTCTGCTCGCTTTCCCCGCCATGCTACGGGCCGGGCGGGCCGCCGCGGCGCGGGGCCTACGATGATCCCGCGCCACCCGATCAGCCGATCACCGCGCCCGCGCCGCGAACCCCGGTCCGCGGGCGCCCTTCCCGGGGAGGAACCCTTGTCCGACAGCTCCGTACCGGCCGCCGGCACCGCCGACCGCGATCTGCGCGCCTTCATCGCCGGACTGCCCAAGGCCGAACTGCACGTCCACCACGTCGGCTCCGCCTCCCCGCGCATCGTCTCGGAACTGGCCGCCCGCCACCCCGACTCCAAGGTGCCCAGCGACCCCGAGGCCCTGGTCGACTACTTCACCTTCACCGACTTCGCGCACTTCATCGAGGTGTACCTGTCGGTCGTGGACCTCATCCGCACCCCGGAGGACGTCCGGCTGCTCACCTACGAGGTGGCCCGCGACCTGGCCCGCCAGCAGGTGCGCTACGCCGAGCTGACCATCACCCCGTTCTCCTCGACCCGGCGCGGCATCGACGAGCGGGCGTTCATGGACGCGATCGAGGACGCCCGCAAGGCCGCCGAGGCCGAGTTCGGGACCCTGCTGCGCTGGTGCTTCGACATCCCCGGCGAGGCCGGTCTCGCGGCGGCCGAGGAGACGGCCCGGCTGGCCACCGAGGACCGGATCCGCCCGGAGGGCCTGGTGTCGTTCGGGCTCGGCGGCCCGGAGATCGGCGTGCCCCGGCCGCAGTTCAAGCCGTACTTCGACCGCGCCATCGCGGCCGGTCTGCACTCCGTCCCGCACGCCGGGGAGACGACGGGTCCGGAGACGGTGTGGGACGCGCTGACCGACCTGCGCGCCGAGCGGATCGGACACGGCACCAGCTCGGCGCAGGACCCGAAGCTGCTCGCCCACCTCGCCGAGCACCGCATCCCGCTGGAGGTCTGCCCGACCTCCAACATCGCCACCCGCGCGGTGCGCACCCTGGAGGAGCACCCGGTCAAGGAGTTCACGCGGGCCGGGGTGCTGGTCACGATCAACTCCGACGACCCGCCGATGTTCGGCACCGACCTGAACAACGAGTACGCGGTGGCGGCCCGGCTGCTGGAGCTGGACGAGCGCGGCCTCGCCGGTCTCGCGAAGAACGCCGTGGAGGCCTCCTTCCTGGACGCGGCGGGCAAGGAGCGGATAGCGGCGGAGATCGACACCTACACCGCTGCCTGGCTCGCCCGCTGAGTCGCCGCCCGCGCCCCGCGGGCCCGCGCGAGCCCGCGGGGCGGCCACAATGGGGGCCATGCAGACCGTGACCGCCGTGGCCCACCGCGGCGACCCCTACCGCTTCCGCGAGAACACCCTCGGCTCACTGCGTTCCGCGCTCGACCGGGGCGCGGACGCCATCGAGATCGACGTACGGCTCACCCGTGACGGCGTCCCCGTGCTGCTGCACGACGAGACGCTCGAACGGCTGTGGGAGGTCGGCCGGCCGCTCCGCGCGCTGTCCGCCGAGGAGTTGCGCGGGCTGACGGCCGGCGGTGTGCCGACGCTGGCGGAGGCACTGGCCGCGACCGGGGACAGCCGGGTGATGGTGGACCTGTGCGGGCGGGTCGACCGCAGGGTGGCCGAGCGCGTCGTGGACGTGGTCCGGCAGAGCGACGCACGGGAGCGCGTGTACTACTGCGCGCACGCGCAGGCCATGCTCGCCGTCCGCGCCGCCGACCCGGCCGCCGAGATCGCCCTGACCTGGACGACCCTGGCTCCGCCGCGGCCCGCGCTGCTGGCCGCGGTCCGCCCGCGCTGGCTCAACTACCGCTTCTCGCTGGTGAGCCGGGAGCTGGTCGCCCGCGTCCACCGCGACGGGCGGCTGCTGTCCGTGTGGACCCCGGACACCCGCCGTTCCATGGGCCGGCTGCTCGACCTGGGCGTCGACTCGATCACGACGAACCGGATCGACGTCCTGCACGCCCTGCGCTCCCAGTAGGGCCCGGAGATTCCGGCGGCGGCGCGGGACCCGCGGGTGCCGGCCCCGCCCCGTAGGGGTCATCCCCCAGCAACTCCCTCACACGGCGGAGGAGTTGCTGGGGGGCGGGCAAGGGGCGCCGGTCCTGCCTGGTGAGGATCCGGGAGACGGTGACGCGGCCGGAGGATGATCACGCATCGTCCGCCGATCCCTCCGAGGAGTCCTCCATGCGCCCTGCCCGCCGTTCCGTCCTGGTGGCCGCCGGCCTCGTCGCGGCGCTGGCCGCCGGCCCGCTGGCCGCGCCCGCGTTCGCCGCGTCCGCACCGGCGGCCTCCCCCGCGGCCTCGGCCCGCCCGGCCGGCGAGGCCGCGGCCGGCCCGGACGCCGAGGCGCTCGCCGCCGCGATCGCCGGGCTCCCCGACCACGACGCGACCGCCGCGCTGCTCCGCGTCGGCGGCGACGGCACCTGGCGCGGGACCGCCGGCGTGCGGGACGTCCGCACCGGGGCGCCGGCTCTCGAAGACGCGCGGTTCCGGGCCGGGTCGGTGACGAAGGTGGTCACCGCCTCGATCGTGCTGCAGCTGGCCGCCGAGGGCCGGATCGACCTCGACGGCACCGTGCAGCGCTACCTGCCGGGCCTGCTCACCAAGGACTTCGCCCCGATCACCGTGCGGCAGCTGCTGAACTACACCAGCGGCCTGGGCCCGGGGGCCTCCCTCGGCGACACGGTCGAGGAGGGCTATCCGCACCGCTTCGAGACGCTGACGCCCCGCCAGGTCGTGGCGGCCTCGGTCGCCCAGGGCCCGCAGTACGCGCCGGGCACGCAGCAGACCTACGGCAACATCCACTACACCGTGCTCGGCATGCTCATCGAGAAGGTGACCGGCGACTCGTACGCGCACCAGGCGCGGATACGGATCTTCCGGCCGCTGGGCATGCGGCACAGCTCGTACCCGGTGGGAGCGGACCCCCGGATCCACGGACCGCACAACCGGGGCTACGACTGGATCGACGGCAAGCTGGTCGACGTGACCGACTGGAACATGACCGACCGGTTCGCCGCCGGTGACCTGATCTCGACCACCGCCGATCTGGAGCGGCTGCTGGTGGGGCTGTTCAGCGGCCGGGTGGTGCCCGAGCCGCAGCTCAAGGAGATGTTCACCCTGCCCGACGTGCCCGGGGCGCGGTACGGCGCGGGGCTCGAGCGGTTCGAATTGAACGGCAAGGTGATCTGGGGCAAGACCGGCTCACGGCCGGGGTACGCCACGGTGGTCGCCGCGACCCCGGATCTCTCCCGCACGCTGGTCTACTCGGTCGGCGCCACGGACGCCAAGGGCGACGGGCAGGCCGTCGCCGAGCGCTTCGCCTACCCGGCGTTCAACCGCTGACGGACCCGGCGGCCCCGCCGGACCTTCGGCCGGCGGGGCCGCCGCCCGGGGTTCAGCCGGCCGCGGGGACGGCGGCCGGGGGCGCGGGCGGCGTGCCGAGCGCCTCCAGCCGCTTGATCTTCCGGCGTACGACGTAGAGGGGGATGACACCGAAGATCCCGAACGACATGTCGATCAGGCTCCACCAGAAGGGGATCCCGCGGACGGGTCCGCAGAAGAGGGCGAGCGGGATGATCCCGGCGCAGGCGATCATGCCGAACTCGATGACCCAGATGTTGCGGACGGGGTCGCGGTACGGGCCGTAGAACGCGACCGCGATGACGAGGTGGGCGAAGGCCAGCCAGTCGGTGCCGTACAGCACGAACGGGTACTCGGCGTCGACGGTGTCCAGCCCCTGCCGTACCCGTGCGATCCAGTCCGTCAGCCCCGGCAGGTGCTCCGGCACGGACAGGGACCGCAGCACGTCCTCGGTCCAGCGCAGTTCGTGCACCAGGGGCAAGGCGGTGGCCCCGCTGAGTACGAGGCACACCACGAACAGGACCAGCCAGACGCGAATGCCCTTGAGCAGGGCGGCTCTGTCGCTCATGGCAGGAGCGTACGCCGTGAATTGAACATGTTCAAAACCGGTTCCCGGACGGAGTCCTCCGCAGGTGGGGGCGGTGCGGGGCGGGCGGCGGGCGGGCGGCTCCGCCGCCGCAGGATGGCGCAAAATCATTCCTACTCGCCGGTTACTCTTATGCGGGGGACCTGACCAGCGGTGACCGATTCGCGTCCGCACCTGACACGGTGCCGGCGATGCCGTTGCGTGGCACCCCACGCCGGCCGCTCCCGAGAGAGCCACGGCACGACGCAGAAGTCAGAGCAGAGGCCCCTTTTATGCAGCGCGACAACTCCTCGGACCGGACCGGCGGACACCTGCCGGACGAGACGGTGGGACTCGCGGTGCTGCTGCGGGCCTGGCGGGCCCGGGCGGGCCGCAACCTGGGCCTCGGCAAGCCGCTGCCGCAGACCGAGGTCGCCGCGGCGGTCGGCATGAGCGAGCGCTGGTACCGCGATCTGGAACGCGGCACCCTGCCCCGGCTGGACGCCCGCACCCTGACCGCCCTCGCGGACGCGCTGCGGCTGTGCGCCGACGAACGGGCCACCCTCTTCCTCTACGCCGCGGGCGGCGAGCCCTTCCCCGCCGTGTCACCCGGCGACGGCATCGATCTGGCCCCGCTGCACCGGCTGCTCGACCTGCAGCCCGCCCAGCCCGCCTATCTCACCGACAACGCCTGGAACGTCCTCGGCCACAACGCGGCGATGGCCGAGTGGTTCCCGTGGGTGCGGGTCCCCGGCGCCAATCTGATCCGCTGGGGGCTGACCGACCCCGAGGCGCGGGAGCAGCTGGGCGACTGGCCGCGGCACGGGCGCGCGTACCTCGCGATGCTGCGCTACGCCCTGGCCCAGTACCCGGCGCACCCCGAACTCGCCGGCATCCTGCGCACCGCACTCGCCGACCCCGAGTGCCGCCGGATCTGGGACGAGGGTCCGGTCATCATCGCCAACCGGGACGGGCACACCTTCCGCCTGGCCATCCCCCGCTTCGCTCCGCGCACCGTCGACGTCGTCGCCCAGGTGCTGCATCCCGTCGGCTATCCGGGACTCCGGCTCACTTTCCTCGGTCTCCAGGACGGCTGAGCCCCCGGTCCCGCGCCCCGGCCCTCAGTCTCGCCGACGGCGGCGGCGTTTTTCAACAGCCGCCGACCGGCAAATATTTTCCGGTCCGGTGACCGGCAATTTTCTGCCGGTTCCTTTGTGGACCGACCGGCAGAACATTGCCGGTTGCACCCGTTGACATTCGCTACGACGAGTTGCGAATGTCTGTGCTCGTCGGGCCCGTTGGGGCCATCAGCGCTTCGGGAGCGACCTTGCACGCCTTCATGAACATCAAAAAAACAATCGGGATAAGCAACGACTTCTGGAACGTGACCGCCGCTTCCGGAATGGCCGGAATCGTGGCCGGAAACCTGGGTGCCGGCCGCTACGCAACCCGCGCCGACGGTCATGAGTTCCTCAATATGTCGTCGTACTCGTACCTCGGGCTCGACTCCCACCCCGCGCTGATCCGCGCGGCGGCCGACGCCGTCACCGAGAACGCCTCGCTGAACACCTCGGTCTCCCGGATGCGCGTGCACTTCGGAATCCTCCGGGACGCCGAGGACGCGCTCTCGGACCTGTTCCGGGTGGAAGCGGTCACGCTCGCCTCCTGTGCCGCCGCGGCCTGGTCCGCGCTGCCCCTGCTGGCCTCCGGCGCCTTCACCGGCGATGTGCCGCCGCTCATGGTGTTCGACAAGCACGCGCACTTCTGCCTGAACGCGATGAAGCCCAGCGTCGCCGACGAGGCCGAGGTCAGGACCATCCCGCACAACGACATCGACGCCCTGGAAGAGCTGTGCCGCACGCATCCGAACGTCGCCTACGTGGCCGACGGCGTGTACAGCACGGGTGGTCAGGCGCCGGTGCGCGAACTCCTGCGGCTCCAGGAGAAGTACGGGCTCTTCCTGTTCTTCGACGAGGCGCACGGGGTGTCGACCCGCGGTGACCAGGGGCGCGGGGTCGTGCTCGACGCCATGGGCGAGATCAACGACCGCACGCTGATCATCACCTCGCTGAACAAGGGCTTCGGGGCGTCCGGCGGCGCGATCTTCCTGGGGCCGCAGGGCTCCCGGCACCGCCGTGACCTCGCCCTGCGCTACGGCGGCCCGCTGACCTGGTCGCAGCGGATCAACACGGCCGGGCTCGGGGCGATCACCGCCTCCGCCGAGCTGCACCGCTCGCCCGAGCTGAAGGAGCTGCAGCGGCGGCTGCAGGAGAACATCGACTGGTTCGACGCCCTGGTGCCCACCGCGCAGAGCGGCGACGGACTGCCGATCCGCTTCATCGACATCGGCTCGGAGGAGAAGACGGTCCGCATCGGCCGCACCCTCCTTTCCGAGGGGTACTACACCTCCGCGCTGTTCTTCCCGGTCATCGCCCGTGGAAAGGCAGGACTGCGCATCATGCTGCGCGCCGACATGACGAAGACCGACATCGAGCACTTCGGCCGTCTGGTCAATGATCTGCGGAGCCAGAATGACTGAGATCTCGGCCGCCCAGGAAAAGCGGACGACCGGCGACGAGAGCGCCGGGAACCAGGTGGACCGGCGCATCATGGCACTCTCCTGCCTGCTGGTCTTCATGGCCCAGATGGCGACCACCATCTATCTGCCCTCGCTGCCGGTCGTGGCGCACGATTTCGGAATGTCCCGCAGTTATGCGGCGCTTTCCATTTCGGTTTTCGTGGTCGGTGCGGCGGCTCCGGTGGTCCTGTGGGGCGTGGCGGCGGACCGGTACGGCCGCCGGGGGCCGCTGCTGGCCTCGCTGGCGCTGTTCGTGCTCACCAGCGCGGCGATCGCGCTGGTCCGCTCCCCCGAAGCGCTGCTGGTGCTGCGGGCGCTGCAGGGCATCGGCGCCGGCGGCGCGGCGATCATCGCGCGCATCATGGTGCGCGACCGGTGGAGCGGCGACGAGCTGGCCAAGCGCCTGTCGGTGCTGTCGATCGCGTTCATCACGGCGATGGGCGGCGGTCAGTTCCTCGGCGGTCTGATCGGCCGCTACGCGCACTGGGAGGCCGGCTTCGCGGTCCTCGCCGCGGTCGGCGCGGTCGCCGCGCTGCTCACCTTCACCGTGCCGTGCGAGTCGAGCCGTGCCGTGCAGCGCCCGTCCGAGGTGCTGCGGATCTGCCTCGCCATCAGCAGGCAGCCCGCGTTCCTGCTGCCGGCGCTGGCCGGCGGTGCCGGGTTCGCCACGATCGTGGTGCTCCAGGAGGTCAGCCCGTTCGTCTTCCAGCAGCACTTCGGGCTCGCCACCGACGAGTACGGCAGCCTGGGGCTGCTGCTCGGCGCCGCCTACTTCGTCGGCGCGATGACCGTCAACCGGCTGGTGGCGCGGACGGGTTCGGGCCGGCTGATGACCGCCGGATCGGTCGTGATGACCGCGGCCGGCGTGCTGATGATCGTGCTGTGGTCGGTGCCCGGACTGCCGGACACCGGCGCCCTGGTGGCCTTCGTCGCGCTGTACTGCGTGACCACCTTCGGCCAGTCCGTGCTGTTCCCGAACAGCATGGCCACCGCCGTCAGCAGCCAGCACGGGCACGGCGCGTACGCCGTCTCCCTGTGCGGCTTCATCCAGCAGTCGATGGCGGGCGTGGCCGCCTCCACCGCCGCGCTGCTCCACGCCGACCTCGCCTGGGCCACGGTCGCCGCGGCGCTGGGCGCCGCCGCCTGGGTGATGACCCGCATCGCCGTCCGCCCCGCGGCACCCACGGCCGTCGCCACGGAAGGGAAGTGACATGGCGGTTCTGCGTTCGAACATCAGCCCCTCCAGTGAGGTGTTCCGCCGGAACAGCGAGGCCTACGACGGTCTGCGCGAGCGGATCGCCGAGGCCCGCGCGGCGGCCACGGCCGGCGGCGGTGCCGCGGCGCGGGCCAAGCACGCGGCACGCGGCAAGCTGACCGCCCGCGAGCGGGTGAGCCGGCTGCTCGACCCGGGGACGCCGTTCCTGGAGCTGGGCCAGCTCGCCGCGCACGAGGTGTACGAGCAGGCGGTGCCGTCCGCCGGCATCATCACCGGTGTCGGCATCGTGGAGGGCCGGCCGACGGTGGTGTTCGCCAACGACGCGACCGTGAAGGGCGGCACCTACTACCCGCTGACCGTGCGCAAGCACCTGCGGGCCCAGCAGGTCGCCCGGGAGAACGGGCTGCCCTGCATCTACCTGGTCGACTCGGGCGGCGTCTTCCTGCCGATGCAGGAGGACATCTTCCCGGACGAGAACCACTTCGGCCGGATCTTCCGCAACATCGCGGAGATGTCCGCGATGGGCCTGCCGCAGATCGCGGCCGTGATGGGCTCGTGCACCGCCGGCGGCGCGTACATCCCGGCGATGTGCGACGAGACGGTGATCGTGCGGGGCAACGGGTCGATCTTCCTGGGCGGTCCGCAGCTGGTGCGGGCGGCGACCGGAGTGATCGTCGACACCGAGACCCTCGGCGGGGCCGATCTGCACACCGCGACCAGCGGGGTCGCCGACCATCTCGCCCTCGACGACGAGCACGCGCTCACCCTGGTCCGGGAGATCGCCGCCCGGCACGGCAGGGACGTCCCGGCCGCGCCGCCCGAGACGCCGGTGCCGCCGCTGTACGACCCGGCCGAGCTGCCCGGCATCATCAGCGCCAACCCGCGCGAGCCGATCCCGGCCCGGGAGATCCTCGCCCGGCTGCTGGACGGCAGCGAGTTCACCGAGTACCGCGCCCGGTTCGGGACGACGATCGTGTGCGGCACCGGCCGGATCGGCGGCTATCCGGTGGGCGTGCTGATCAACGACGGCGTGCTGTTCTCCGAGAGCGCGCAGAAGTCCGCGAACTTCATCGAGCTGTGCTCGCAGCGCGGCATCCCGCTGCTGTTCCTGCACAACATCAACGGCTTCATGGTCGGCGCCGAGTACGAGGCCGGCGGCATCGCCAAGCACGGCGCGAAGATGGTGAACGCCGCCTCCTGCGCCGCCGTACCGAAGTTCTCCGTGCTGATCGGCGGCAGCTACGGCGCGGGCAACCTCGCCATGTGCGGGCGTTCCATCGGCCCGCAGCTGATGGCGATGTGGCCCAACGCCAAGACGTCGGTGGTCGGCGGCGAGCAGGCCGCGACCGTCATGGCGCTGATCAAGAACGAGCAGCTGGCCAAGGAGGGCCGCGCGCTCACCCCGGACGAGGAAGAGGCGTTCAAGAAGCCGATCCGGGACAACTACGACCGCGAGGGCCAGCCCCTCTACGTCGCCGCCCGGCTGTGGGTGGACGCTCTGGTCGACCCGGTCGACACCCGTGAATGGCTGACGCTGAGCCTCGCCCTGGCCGCGGCAGCACCGCAACGAGAGACGCGCTTCGGCGTGTTCAGGATGTGATGACCCGCCATGGTGAAACGACTTCTGATCGCCAACCGGGGTGAGATCGCCCGCCGGATCGCCCGCACCTGCCGTCGCCTCGGCGTCGAGTACGTCGCCGTGCACTCCGAGGCGGACGGCGCCGCCGCCCACCTGGAGGGCGCCTTCGACCAGGTGCTGCTCGGCCCCTCCCCCGCGGCGGACAGCTATCTGCGCGTCGACGCCCTGGTCGACGCGGCCCTGCGGACCGGCTGCGACGCCGTCCACCCGGGATACGGATTCCTTTCGGAGAACGCGGAGTTCGCCGCGGCGGTCGCCGAGGCGGGCCTGGTCTTCGTCGGGCCCGGCGCCGACACCATCGCGGCCATGGGCGACAAGGCCACCGCGAAGCGGCTGATGGCCGAGGCGGGCGTGCCGGTGCTGCCGGGTTCGGCGGACGCCACCGAGTCGGCGGACGAGATCCGGACGCACGCGGCCCGCGTCGGCTACCCGGTCATCCTCAAGCCGGTCGCCGGAGGCGGCGGCAAGGGCATGCGGGTCATCGAGCGGGAGGACGAGCTGGTCCCCGCCGTCGAGGCCGCGGTCCGGCTGGCCCGCGCGAACTTCGGCGACGGCCGGCTGCTGGTCGAGCGGTATCTGCGCCGCCCGCGGCACATCGAGGTCCAGGTCTTCGGCGACACCCGCGGCCAGGTGCTGCACCTCTTCGAGCGGGAGTGCTCGCTCCAGCGCCGGCACCAGAAGATCGTGGAGGAGGCGCCGGCCGTCCAGCTCCCGGCGGACGTCCGCAAGGCCCTGCTGTCGGCGGCCGTACGGGGCGCGCGGGCCATCGGGTACGTCGGCGCGGGCACCTTCGAGTTCATCCTGGACGGCTCCGGCGAGTTCTTCTTCCTCGAGGTCAACACCCGGCTCCAGGTGGAGCATCCGGTCACCGAGGCCGTCACGGGCCTCGACCTGGTCGAGTGGCAGCTGCGGGTCGCGGCGGGCGAGGAACTCCCGCTGTCGCAGGACGAGATCACCGCGTCCGGTCACGCCGTCGAGGTCCGGGTGTACGCCGAGGACCCGGACGCCGGCTTCCGCCCCGCCCCCGGCCGGGTGCTGGACGCCCGGTGGCCCGCCGGTCTCCGGGTGGACGCGGCCTTCGACAGCGCGGGCGACGTCCCGGTCTTCTACGACCCGATGATCGCCAAGATCGTCGCGCACGGTCCGGACCGCCCCGCGGCCCTGGCCCGGCTGCGGCACGCCGTGCGCGACACCGCCGTCCTCGGCCTCACCACCAACCTGGGGTTCCTGGCCGACCTGCTGGACGACACCCGGGTGAGCGCCGGGCTGCTCGACACCCATCTGGTGGACGAGTTCACCGCCCGCGACGCCGAGCGCCCCCGCGACACGGAGGTCATCGCGGCGGCCTGCGCCGCCGCGATGACCCTGCCCGCCCGTCCCGCCGGAACGACGGCGGAGTCGCCGTGGAGCGGCTCCCTCGGCGCCCTCGACCGTCATCTGCTCGACCCGCAGGCCCCGTTGGGCCGGGTCGCGTGCCGGGTCGGCAGCCGACCGCTGGAGGCGGCGCTGCTCTCCCGGCGGGCCGGCGCGCTCACGGTCGCCGTGGCCGGCGAGCGGTTCGGCGTCACCTGCGCACCGGACGGAGCGCTGGTGCGCGGCAGGGCGGGCGAGACCCGGTGGGCGGGCCTGCGCCGGGCCGACGGCTGCGAACTGGTCGTGGACGGCCGCCGGGTCACCGTGACCCTGGCCGTCTCCGGCGAGGACGACGGCGCGTCCGGCAGCGACGCGGTCACCTCGCCGATGCCCGGCACGGTGGTCCAGCTCCCCGTCTCGGTGGGCGACCTGGTCCGGCAGGGCGACACGGTGGCGATCGTCGAGGCGATGAAGATGGAGAACCGGATCCTCGCCCCGGCCGCCGGTGTGGTGGCCGAGGTCCGCTGCGCCCTGGCCGAGATCGTCTCGGCGGACCAGGTCCTGGTCGTCATCGGCCCCGAAGAGAGCGGGCAGGACGGCTGAGCCTCCTGCCCGCACCCCCGCACGATCAACGCACACACAGAGGGAAGCACAGAACAATGACCCCCATCCGCCGTGTCGGAGTCGTCGGCTCGGGTGCCATGGGCGCCGGAATCGCCGAGGTGAGCGCTCTGGCCGGCATGGACGTGCTGGTCGCGGTCTCCCGCGAGTCCTCGCTGACCGCCGGCCGCGCCCGCGTCCTCGCCTCGCTCGACCGCGCCGTCGCCAAGGGCCGGCTCGGCGAGGCCGACCGGGACGCGGCCATGGCCCGCCTCCGCTTCACCCTGGACCTGGGCGAACTCGCCGACCGCCAGCTGGTGGTGGAGGCGGTGCGCGAGGAGGAGACGCTCAAGCTCGACCTGTTCGCCACCCTGGACAAGGTGGTCGAGGACCCGGACGCGATCCTGGCCTCCAACACCTCGTCGATCCCGGTCATGAAGCTGGCGGGTGCCACCGGCCGCCCGGCCCAGGTGATCGGCACCCACTTCTTCAACCCGGTGCCGGCCATGGCCCTGGTGGAGCTGGTCGGTTCGCTGCACACCTCCGAGGAGACCCTGGAGCGGGCCGAGACCTGGGTCGCGCAGACACTGGGCAAGCAGCCGATCCGGGCCAAGGACCGGGCCGGCTTCGTGGTCAACGCGCTGCTGGTGCCGTATCTGCTCGCGGCCGTCCGCATGCTGGAGACGGGCTTCGCCACGGCCGAGGACATCGACCGGGGCATGGTCCTCGGCTGCTCCCACCCGATGGGCCCGCTGCGGCTGACCGACATGGTGGGCCTCGACATCGTGGCGGCGGTGGCCGACGCGCTGTACGCGGAGTTCAAGGAGCCCCTGTACGCGGCTCCGCCCCTGCTCTCCCGCATGGTCGAGGGCGGTCTGCTGGGCCGCAAGACGGGCCGGGGCTTCTACTCGTACGCGTGAGCGCGCCCGGGGCCGCGGCGCCGGCGTCCGGACACGCGTGTGGCGCTGCCCGTCCCTGGAACGGGACGGACAGCGCCACTGTCACACGGCCGGCCGAAGACTCAGCCGGGGAACGGCTTGCTGGCCTCGTCCTCGGCCTTGATGCAGGCGTTGAGCCTCTTCTGGATGGCGTTCGCGTCGCTGAGCGCCTTCCTGGCGGCGGCGTCCTCGCCCAGCTGGCGCAGCTTGGCGGCCTTGTTCTTGAGGTTGGCTATCTGCTGGCGCATCTCATTCTTGTTGCACGTGACGGTGGCCTTGGAGACCACGCCGTGGCCGGCCGCCGGGGCGGCGTGCGCGGGCACCGACGTGATGAGGAAGGCACCGGCGACGGCCGCGGAGACGGCCAGGGCGGACATGCGCTTGTTCATGAGCTGGTTCCCCCAGTTAGGGCTTGAGCAGGTCGGAGTCGATCTTACAAGCCCCTGAACCGGCCAATGAACAGCCCCTGTTGGCGGATTCGCGATCCACCGGACCGAAGCGTTCTCCCGGCCGACGCGTACCCCCGGCCGACGCGTTCCCCGAGCCGCCCGTCACCGGTCCGGAGCGATGCCGAGGTGGCGCAGTGCGGCGGCGGCCGCTCCGGCGCCGCACATGCCGTGCGCCCCGGGGCCCGGCGGGGTGGCGGCGGAGCAGCCGAAGACCCCGGGCAGTGCCGTGGAGTAGGGGTCGAGGGCGAGGCGCGGGCCGAGCAGGAGCCGGCCGGCGGTCTTCGCCCCGGTCAGGATGTCGCCGCCGGCGAAGTTGGCGTTGCCGGCGGCGAAGGCGGCCGGTGAGGTGGTGCGCAGGCCGACGATCCGCTCCCGGGCGCCGGGGGCGAAGCGTTCGATCTGGCCGAGGATGGCCTCGGTGGCGTCGCCCGGGTATCCGAGGGGGACGTGGGCGTAGGTCCAGACGGGGTGGACGTCGCCGGCGGACCGGGTGGGGTCGGCCAGGTACTGCTGGCCGACGAGGACGAAGGGGCGCTCCGGCATGCGTCCCGCGTTGATGTCCCGCTCCGCACGGGCGATCTCGGTGAGCGTGCCGCCCAGGTGCACGGTGCCGGCCCGCCGGGCCTGCTCGTTCGTCCACGGCACGCCCCCTTCGACGGCCAGGTCGAGTTTGAAGGCGGCGGGGCCGCGGCGGAAGCGCCGGTAGGCGGTGCGCACGCGGGCGGGCAGCCGGTCCTGGTAGACGCGGGCGATCTGCGCGGGGTCGAGGTCGAGCAGGGTGACGTCGGCGGGCGGGATCTGCGTGTGGTGGGTGATGCGGACGCCGGTGTGGATCCGGCCTCCGTGGGCGCGCAGGGCGTGTTCGAGGCTGCGGGCGATGGCCTGCGAGCCGCCTTCGGCGACGGCCCATCCGGCGGCGTGGCCCGCGGTGAGGATGCCCAGTCCGATGGCCGAGCCGAGCGGGTCGGACAGCGGGCGGTAGGAGTGCGCCGCGACGCCGGCCCACAGGGCACGGGCCCGCGGGGTGGCGAAGCAGCGGGCGAGGAGGGCGGCCGGGAGCGCGGCGGGCAGGCCGAAGCGCGCCAGCAGCAGGGGGTGTTCGGGGACGCGCAGCAGGGGGCCCAGCACGTCGTGGCGGAGCGCGTCCCACTGCCGTACCGAGGGCTCCAGCAGGCGCCGGTAGCGGGTGCCGTCGGCGCCGAGCCCGCGGGCGGTCTCCCGGACGGAGCGCAGCAGCACGCCCGCCGTGCCGTCGTCCAGGGGATGGACGCAGTCGATGTCCGGCAGCCGCCAGCGCAGACCGTGGTGTTCGAGGTCCAGCGCCTGGTGTGCCGGGGAGGTGACGGCCAGGGGGTGGACGGCCGAGCAGTGGTCGTGCAGCAGGCCGGGCAGGATCGCCTCCTGGCTGCGGGTGCCGCCGCCGGCCTCGTCGGCGGCCTCCAGGACGGTGACGTCCAGGCCGGCGCGGGCCAGGAGGGCGGCGGCGGTGAGCCCGTTGGGTCCGGCGCCGACGACGATCGCGGTGGTCATGAGGCGGTGGGCCGGGGCCGGTCGATCAGCATGCCCGCACTGTGGCACATCCGCCTGCGGGAGCCGCGTCGTGGCCCTCGCCGCGAGTGCGCGGACCCCGCCGGCCCTCGGTCCGCAGGAGGGGCTGTCAGGGGACGAGGACGCGCCGGATCGGGTCGCCGGTCCTGTGCTCCAGCCGGTGGACCGCCTCGGCGGCCTCGGCCGGCGGGAGACGGCCGCTGATGGACGGGGACAGGTCGAGGCGGCCGGCGGAGGCCGGCCGGATCAGCTGCTCGACGTGCTCGGGTGCGCCGCGCGGTGGGGCATGCTGTCGGGGCAGCTGCGGGGCCGCAGCGTCCTCGGCCTCTTCCACCCCCGCACGCCCACGCGGCTCCATCCGATCGCGGAGGCCGTCCGGCCGCGCCGCAGGTCGCGCTGTCCGGTCGAGGTGACCAGGCGGGCCGCGTGCGGCGCCGAGCGGTACGGCGAGAGGGACGTCGACCCGGTCAGTGACACCCCGCAGGCACCGCCGGCGCTGATGCTGCCGCTGCGGGTGCTGGGCGAGCACCCGGACACCCCCGCAGGGGACGCCGCCGGGCAGCGGCGGGTGAGCGGACCCGAGGCCCGCGTCCTCGCCCTGGCGGCGGCCGGTGACACCACGGCGCGGATCGCCACGTCGGTCGGCCTGACCGCGGACGGGGTCAGCTACCACCTGGCCCGGCTGGCCGGGCGCCGGGGAGTGCGCGGCAGGACGGCCCTGGTGGCCCGGGCGTACTCCCTGGGGCGTGCTCGCCGCGGGCACCTGGCCGCCGGCGGCGGCCGGGCCCCGGGACGCCGGGCCCCAGCGGCGGGGGGGTGACGCGCAAGGGCTCCCGGCGGTGGTCGACCGCGGGAGCCCTCCGGGTGCCTGTCGTGACCGAGGTGAAGACGGTCACGAGCAGGGCGGCTGTGCGACTACGGAGTCACGGGCGGAGCAGCAGGCTGTCGCCGCGCTCCTTGGCGGCGGCGTAGCGCTTGGCCACGTCCTGCCAGTTGACGACGGCCCACATCGCGTCGATGAAGTCCACCTTCTGGTTCTTGTACTGAAGGTAGAAGGCGTGCTCCCAGGCGTCGAAGACCAGGATCGGGGTGGAGCCCTGGCCGACGTTGCCCTGGTGGTCGTAGACCTGCTCCACGATCAGCCGGCCGCTCAGCGGCTCGTAGGCGAGGACGCCCCAGCCGGAGCCCTGGGTGGTGGCCGCGGCCTTGGTCAGCTGGGCCTTGAAGCCGGCGAAGGTGCCGAAGGACTCGGTGATCGCGTCGGCCAGGTCACCGACGCCGTCGGCGGCCAGCGGCTCGCCGCCGCCGTCCTTCGGGCCGGTCATGTTCTGCCAGTAGATGGAGTGCAGGATGTGCCCGGAGAGGTGGAAGGCCAGGTTCTTCTCCAGGCCGTTGATCGAGCCCCACGACTCCTTGTCCCGCGCCTCGGCCAGCTGCTCGACCGTGTCGTTCGCACCCTTCACATATGCGGCGTGGTGCTTGTCGTGGTGCAGCTCGATGATCTCGGGGCTGATCACCGGCGCGAGCGCCGAGTAGTCGTACGGAAGCTCCGGGAGCGTGTAAAGCGCCATGTCCAACGTCCTCCGACGTTATTGCGAGTTGTATGCAGCTGCACGCTAACAGCAAGAAAGCTACCTTGCGATCAGGCGTTGGACCTAGGACCTTCCTCCCATGTCGCCCCCGCGGGCGCCCGAGGTGAGGGCCCGTCATGACAGCGGGGCGCCGCCACGGATGTGACGGCGCCCCGCGGGTACGGGAGGGGTCAGTCCTCGCCCTCCAGGTTGCCCTCGGTCTCCAGGTACACCTGCCGCAGCTCCGCAAGCACCGCCGGATCCGGCTTCTCCCACATCCCCCGCGACTCCGCCTCCAGCAGCCGCTCGGCGATGCCGTGCAGGGCCCAGGGGTTGGCCTGCTGGAGGAACTCGCGGTTGGCCGGGTCCAGGACGTAGGCCTCGGTGAGCTTGTCGTACATCCAGTCGGCGATCACCCCGGTCGTGGCGTCGTAGCCGAACAGGTAGTCGACGGTGGCGGCGAGTTCGAAGGCGCCCTTGTAGCCGTGGCGGCGCATCGCCTCGATCCACTTCGGGTTGACGACCCGGGCGCGGAAGACCCGGGAGGTCTCCTCGACGAGGGTGCGGGTGCGGACCGTCTCCGGGCGGGTGGAGTCGCCGATGTACGCCTCGGGCGCGGTGCCGCGCAGCGCGCGGACGGTGGCCACCATGCCGCCGTGGTACTGGAAGTAGTCGTCGGAGTCGGCGATGTCGTGCTCGCGGGTGTCGGTGTTCTTCGCCGCGACCGCGATCCGCTTGTACGCCGTCTCCATCTCCTCGCGGGCCGGGCGGCCGTCGAGTTCACGGCCGTAGGCGTAGCCGCCCCAGACCGTGTACACCTCGGCGAGGTCCGCGTCGGTGCGCCAGTCGCGGGAGTCGATGAGCTGGAGCAGGCCGGCGCCGTAGGTCCCGGGGCGGGAGCCGAAGATGCGGGTGGTGGCGCGGCGCTCGTCGCCGTGGGCCGCCAGGTCCGCCCGCACATGGGTGCGGACGTGGTTGGCCTCGGCCGGCTCGTCCAGCGAGGCGGCCAGGCGTACGGCGTCGTCCAGCAGCCCGATGGTGTGCGGGAAGGCGTCGCGGAAGAAGCCGGAGATGCGCAGGGTGACGTCGATGCGCGGGCGGCCCAGTTCCTCGTAGGAAATGGCTTCCAGGCCGGTGACCCGGCGGGAGGCGTCGTCCCAGACCGGGCGGACGCCGAGGAGGGCGAGGGCCTCGGCGACGTCGTCGCCCGCCGTGCGCATGGCGCTGGTGCCCCACAGGGAGAGGCCGACGGAGGTGGGCCACTCGCCGTTGTCGGTGCGGTAGCGCTCCAGCAGGGAGTCCGCGAGGGCCTGGCCCGTCTCCCAGGCCAGGCGGGAGGGCACGGCCTTGGGGTCGACGGAGTAGAAGTTGCGGCCGGTCGGCAGGACGTTGACCAGGCCGCGCAGCGGGGATCCGGAGGGTCCGGCGGGGACGAACCCGCCGGCCAGGGCGTGGACCGTGTGATCGATCTCGGCCGTGGTGGCCGCCAGCCGCGGCACCACCTCGCGGGCGGCGAACTCCAGGACGGCGGCGACCTGTTCACCGTGTCCTGCGGGTACCGCGGCCGGGTCCCAGCCGGCGTCCTCCATCGCCTGGACCAGGGCGCGGGCCTGTTCCTCGGCGGCGTCGGCCGTCGTACGGGTCGCGGCGGACTCGTCCAGGCCGAGGGCCTCGCGCAGCCCCGGCAGGGCCTGCGTGCCGCCCCAGATCTGGCGGGCGCGGAGGATGGCGAGGACGAGGTTGACGCGGTCGGCGCCGGCGGGCGGGTTGCCGAGGACGTGCAGACCGTCGCGGATCTGGGCGTCCTTGACCTCGCACAGCCAGCCGTCGACGTGCAGGAGGAAGTCGTCGAAGCCGTCGTCGTCGGGGCGGTCCGCCATGCCGAGGTCGTGGTCCAGCTTCGCCGCCTGGATCAGGGTCCAGATCTGGGCGCGGATGGCGGGCAGCTTGGCCGGGTCCATGGAGGAGATCTGCGCGTACTCGTCGAGGAGTTGCTCCAGGCGCGCGATGTCGCCGTAGGAGTCGGCGCGGGCCATGGGCGGGACGAGGTGGTCGACGAGGGTGGCGTGGACGCGGCGCTTGGCCTGGGTGCCCTCGCCGGGGTCGTTGACCAGGAAGGGGTAGACCAGCGGGAGGTCGCCGAGCGCGGCGTCGGGGCCGCAGGCGGCGGACAGTCCGGCGTTCTTGCCGGGCAGCCATTCGAGGTTGCCGTGCTTGCCGAGGTGGATCATGGCGTCGGCGCCGAAGCCGCCGTCGGACTCGGCCGCGGCGATCCAGCGGTAGGCGGCCAGGTAGTGGTGGGAGGGCGGCAGGTCCGGGTCGTGGTAGATGGCGATCGGGTTCTCGCCGAAGCCGCGCGGGGGCTGGATGAGGATCAGCAGATGGCCGAAGCGCAGGGCCGCGAGGACGATGTCGCCCTCCGGGTTCCGGCTGCGGTCGACGAACATCTCGCCCGGCGCCGGGCCCCAGTGCTCCTCCACCGAGGTGCGCAGCTCCTCGGGGAGCGTGGCGAACCAGCGGCGGTAGTCGGCCGCCGGGATGCGCACCGGGTTGCGGGCCAGCTGCTCCTCGGTGAGCCAGTCCTGGTCGTGTCCGCCCGCCTCGATGAGCGCGCGGATCAGTTCGTCGCCGTCGCCCGACACCAGCCCGGGGATGTCGGCGTCGCCGAAGTCGTAGCCCTCGGCCTTCAGCCGCCTGAGCAGCGCGACGGCGCTCGCGGGGGTGTCGAGGCCGACGGCGTTGCCGATGCGGGAGTGCTTGGTGGGGTAGGCGGACAGGACGAGGGCGACGCGCTTGTCGGCGGGCGTGATGTGGCGCAGCCGTGCGTGCCGTACGGCGATCCCGGCGACGCGGGCCGCGCGCTCGGGGTCGGCGACATAGGCGGGCAGGCCGTCGGCGTCGATCTCCTTGAAGGAGAACGGCACCGTGATCAGCCGGCCGTCGAACTCGGGGACCGCGATCTGGCTGGCCGCGTCCAGCGGGGAGACGCCCTCGTCGTTCTCGGCCCAGACGGTACGGGAGCCGGTCAGGCACAGGGCCTGGAGGATGGGGACGTCGAGGCCGGTCAGCGCGCCCGCATCCCAGGACTCGTCGTCGCCGCCCGCCGACGCGTCGGCGGGCCTGCTGCCGCCGGCCGCCAGCACGGTGGTGACGATGGCGTCCGCCGCCCGCAGTTCCTCGATCAGCTCGGGCTCGGGCGCGCGCAGCGAGGCGACGTACAGCGGCAGCGCCGTGGCCCCCGCTTCCTCGACGGCGTCGCACAGGGCGTGGACGAAGGCCGTGTTGCCGCTCATGTGGTGGGCGCGGTAGTAGAGCACGGCGACGGTCGGGCCGCCGCCGGCCGGCCGCCCGGGGCGCTCCAGCGGTCCCCAGGTCGGGGCGGACGCGGGCGCGTCGAAGCCGTGCCCGGTGAGCAGGACCGTGTCCGAGAGGAACCGGGCGAGCTGCTCCAGGTTGGCGGGGCCGCCGTGGGCGAGGTAGGCGTGGGCCTCGGCGGCGATGCCGACCGGGACCGTGGAGGCGGCCATCAGCTGGGCGTCGGGGGCCTGTTCGCCGGTCAGCACGACCAGCGGACGCCCGTCGGCCAGCAGCAGGTCGATGCCGTCCTGCCAGGCCTTCAGGCCGCCCAGGAGGCGTACGACGACCAGGCCGACCCCGTCGAGGAGGGCCGGCAGGTCGTCCAGGACCAGACGGGCGGGGTTGGCGAAACGGTAGCCGACGGGACCGCCGGCCGCGCGGGCGCTGAGCAGATCGGTGTCGGACGTCGACAGGAGCAGGATCTCTTGGACGTGCGGGGCTCGCTCCCCGGACGGAGTGGACATGCGGCGCCTGGCCTTCCTCGGGGTCCGCGCCCCGGGCAGTGGAGTTGGGGGTCTCCCCCTCGGGCGAAGCCGATCGCGGGGGAAGGGAGTTCCTGGCTCAACCGGCCTGGGGTGGCGGGTTTCACAGTGGCGGGACCGCGCCGGACTCGCACCGGCTTCCTCCCCTGTCGCCGTCGTGGCGGTTCGCGGACCAGATGATCCACTGCCGAGCATAGTAAGGGCGCTCGGCGAACGGGGAGCCTCCGGTGCTGGTGAGGGTAGGTATGCTCACGGCCATGCCCATGGCAGCCGAACCTCCGTCGCCCCAGGCCGTACCGGCCGTACGGGAGCGCGGTGACGCCTGCCCCGGTGCCCTTCGGCTGCACGCGGCGGACGACGGGGCGCTGGCCCGGGTACGGCTTCCCGGCGGCGTCCTGACCACCGGCCAGGCGCGGGCCCTCGGGCAGGCGGCCCGGCGGCTGGGCGACGGCGACATCCATCTGACGTCACGCGGCAACGCGCAGCTGCGCGGCCTCGCGGACGGGTGCGGCGCCGAGCTGGCGGCCGAGCTGGACGCCGCCGGTCTGCTGCCCTCGTGGGAGCACGAGCGGGTGCGCAACATCGTCGCCTCGCCGCTGTCCGGGCTGGACGGCGGCGGCCTGCGGGACGTGCGGCCCTGGCTGACGGCCCTGGACGCCGCGTTGTGCGCGAGCGGGGCCGCCCGGGGACTTTCGGGGCGGTTCCTGTTCGCGCTGGACGACGGGCGCGGTGACGTGGCCGGCCTCGGCGCGGACGTCGCGGTGCGCGCGGTCGGGGACGGCGGCGCGTGGCTCGCCCCCGGCTCGGTCCTGGTGGCCGCCGACGACGCGCCCCGCGCGGCGCTGCTGGCCGCCGAGACCTTCCTCGGGGCCGCGCGGTCGCACGCGGCACGGGTCTGGCGGGTGTCCGAACTCCCGCTGCCCGCAGCGGAGCTGAGCCGCCTGGTCCGCGCCCGCCTGACGGCCGAGGGCATCGGGCACGAGGAACGTCCCGGACCGGCCGGCGTGACCGGCGGCCCGCTGCCGGGAGCCGCCGGCGACGCGCTGTCCGTGCACGTGCCGCTCGGGCGGCTCTCGGCGGGCCAGTGGACGGAGCTGACCGAGGTCGCCGGCACCGAGCTGCGGCTGACCCCGTGGCGCGGCGTCGTCGTCCCCGTCGCGGGCACGGCCGCCTCCCGGACCGCCGGGTCGCTGGCGCGGCTCGCGGCGGCCGGCCTGGTCACCGACCCCGCCTCCCCGTGGCCGCGCGTGGGCGCCTGCGTCGGCCGGCCCGGCTGCGCCAAGGCGCACGCCGACGTACGGGCGGACGCGGCCCGTACGCTCGACGCGGTCGGCCGCCACGGCCCCGCCCTCTACTGGTCGGGCTGTGAACGGCGCTGCGGGCACCCGAGCGGCGACCACGTCGAGGTGGTCGCCGCACCCGGAGGCGGCTACCGTCTGTCGGCCACGACGGCCGGCACCGGCCCGCCGACCGCGTCAGCGGACGACCTCCGCCGGATACGCGCCGCCCTGGCGGACATCACCCCATGAGCCGCAAGACGACCGAGAGCGACGAGAAGAGCACCGTGACCACCCACGTCTACGAGAAGGACGGCGCGGCGATATACCGCCAGTCCTTCGCCACCATCCGCGACGAGGCGGACCTCGCGGGTCTGCCCGCCGATGTCAGCCAGGTCGCGGTGCGCATGATCCACGCCTGCGGAATGGTCGACCTGGTCCAGGACCTGGCCTACACGCCGGCGGTGGTGTCCCGGGCCCGTGCGGCGCTGCGCGCCGGCGCACCGATCCTCTGCGATGTGCAGATGGTGGCCAGCGGCGTCACCCGCAAGCGGCTGCCCGCCGGCAACGACGTGCTCTGCACCCTGTCCGACCCGGCCGTCCCCGGCCTCGCGGCCGAGCTCGGCACCACGCGCAGCGCCGCGGCGCTGGAGCTGTGGCGCGACCGGCTGGAGGGCGCCGTCGTCGCGGTGGGCAACGCCCCTACCGCTCTGTTCCGCCTGCTGGAGATGATCGAGGAGGGTGCGCCCCGGCCCGCCGCCGTCATCGGCGTGCCGGTCGGTTTCGTGGGCGCGGCCGAGTCCAAGGACGCGCTGGCCGCGCATCCCCTCGGCCTTGAGTACCTGGTGGTGCGGGGCCGCCGCGGTGGCAGCGCCATCGCCGCCGCCGCGCTCAACGCGATCGCGAGCGAGGAAGAGTGAGCGGCAAGCTGTACGGGGTGGGCCTCGGGCCCGGTGACCCCTCCCTGATGACCCTGCGCGCGGTCGAGGCCATCGCCGAGGCGGACGTCGTCGCGTACCACAGCGCCCGGCACGGGCGTTCCATCGCCCGCTCGATCGCGGCGAAGCACCTGCGCGCCGACCACATCGAGGAACCGCTGGTCTATCCGGTCACCACGGAGACCACCGACCACCCGGGCGGCTACCAGGGCGCGATGGAGGAGTTCTACACGGCGGCGGCGGCCCGGCTCGCCGCCCATCTCGACGCCGGCCGGACGGTGGCCGTGCTCGCCGAGGGCGATCCGCTCTTCTACGGCTCCTACATGCACATGCACAAGCGGCTCGCCCACCGCTACGACACCGAGGTCGTCCCCGGGGTCACCTCGGTGTCCGCCGCCGCCGCCCGGCTCGGCGCCCCGCTCGCCGAGGGCGAGGAGGTCCTGACCATCCTGCCGGGCACCCTGCCCGAGGAGGAGCTGACCGCGCGGCTGGCCGCCACGGACGCCGCGGTGGTGATGAAGCTCGGGCGCACCTTCCCGAAGGTGCGCCGTGCGCTGGAGCGCGCGGGACGGCTGGACGAGGCCCGGTACGTGGAGCGGGCCACCATGGGCGGCGAGCGCGTGGCCGAACTGGCCGACGTGGACCCGGAATCGGTGCCGTACTTCGCGGTGGCCGTGCTGCCGAGCCAGGTGGACGCCGGGCGGCCCGTGCGGGAGCGCGGCGAGGTCGTCGTGGTCGGGACCGGGCCGGCCGGTCCGCTGTGGCTGACGCCCGAGTCGCGCGGGGCGCTGGCCGCCGCCGACGACCTGGTCGGCTACACCACCTACCTCGACCGGGTTCCCCGGCGGCCGGGCCAGGAGCGGCACGGCTCGGACAACCGGGTGGAGGCCGAGCGCGCCGAGTTCGCCCTGCAACTGGCCCGGCGGGGACGCCGGGTGGCCGTGGTCTCCGGCGGCGACCCGGGGGTCTTCGCGATGGCCACGGCCGTCCTGGAGGCGGCCTCGCACGAGGAGTACCGGGACGTGCCGGTGCGGGTGCTGCCGGGGGTGACCGCCGCCAACGCCGCGGCGGCGCGGGCCGGCGCTCCGCTCGGCCACGACTACGCGACGCTCTCCCTGTCCGACCGGCTCAAGCCGTGGGAGGTCATCGCGGAGCGGCTGCGCGCGGCCGCCGCCGCCGACCTGGTGCTCGCCCTGTACAACCCCGGCTCGCACAGCCGCACCTGGCAGGTGGGCAAGGCACGGGAGCTGCTGCTCGAACACCGGGAGCCCGGGACGCCGGTGGTGGTCGCGCGGGACGTCGGCGGCCCGGGTGAGCGGGTGCGGATCGTGCGCCTCGGCGAGCTGGACCCGGCCGAGGTCGACATGCGCACGATCCTGCTGGTCGGTTCCTCGCAGACGCGGGTGGTGCGGCGGGGCGACGGCGAGGAGATCGCCTGGACGCCGCGCCGCTATCCGGAGGCGTGAGGCGGGCCCGGTTCCGGTCAGTACCCCGGGACCGGGCCCCGTCCGAGGCGTTCGCGGACCCACCGGGCCGCGCTTTCGGGATCCGCCGCTACGGGCAGGCCCTCGGGGGCGGGGGGCCTGCGGACCACGACGACGGGCAGCCCGGCCTCGCGGGCTGCGGCCAGTTTCGGCGCGGTGGCCGCCCCGCCGCTGTCCTTGGTGACGACGACGTCGACGCGGTGGCGCCGCAGCAGCGCCCGCTCCCCGTCGAGGGTGAAGGGCCCGCGGTCGAGCAGTACCTCCATGCGGGCGGGGTGCGGCGGCTCGGGCGCGTCCACGGACCGTACGAGGAACCACAGGTCGTCCAGGGCCGCGAAGGCGGCGAGGCCCATGCGGCCGGTGGTGAGGAAGACGCGCCGGCCGAGGGCGGGCAGGGCGCCGGCCGCCTCTTCGAGCGAGCCCGCCTCGTGCCAGCGGTCGCCCGCCACCGGGACCCAGCCGGGCCTGCGCAGGGCGAGCAGGGGAACATGACTGTCGGCGGCGGCCTGTGCGGCGTTGAAGCTGATCCTTCCGGCGAAGGGGTGGGTGGCGTCGACGACCGCGCCGACCCGGTGCTCGCGCAGCCATGCCGCGAGTCCCGCCGCCCCGCCGAAGCCGCCGACGCGCGTCTCGCCCGCCGGCAGCCGGGGGCTGGCGACCCGTCCGGCGAGGGAGCTGGTCAGGCGCAGCCCGGGGGTGGGGTGGAGCAGTTCGGCGAGCCGGCGGGCCTCCGTGGTGCCGCCGAGGATCAGCAGGTGCATGGGAGTCCGGTCCGTTCATGAGGGGCAGTGAGGTTCGAGGCATGGGTGAGGCGAGCGGTGCCGGCGGGGCGGGAGGCGCTGACCGGGCGAAGGGCGGTCGCGGCGCCCAGCTGGAGCACACGGGACTGCGGCACGGCTGGACCACCGGCGCCTGCGCGACCGCGGCCACGACGGCCGCGTACACCGCCCTGCTGACCGGTGAGTTCCCCGACCCGGTGACGATCAGGCTACCCAAGGGGCGGACGCCGTCGTTCGCGCTGGCCGCCGAGGAGCTGACCGGCGGGGTCGCGATGGCGGGGATCGTGAAGGACGCGGGCGACGACCCGGACGTCACGCACGGCGCGCTGGTCCGGGCCACCGTCCGGCGGCTGCCCGCGGGAAGCGGCGTCGTCTTCCGGGCGGGGCCCGGCGTGGGGACCGTGACCCGGCCGGGGCTGCCGCTGCCCGTCGGCGCGGCGGCCGTCAATCCGGTCCCCCGGCGGATGATGAGCGAGCACGTCGCCGAGGTCGCCGCACGCCACGGCGACGGCGGCGATGTGGAGATCACCGTCTCCGTCGACCACGGCGCGGAGATCGCCCGCTCCACCTGGAACCCGCGGCTCGGCATCCTCGGCGGGCTGTCGATCCTCGGCACCACCGGCATCGTGGTGCCGTACTCCTGCTCGGCCTGGATCGACTCGATCCGGCGCGGCGTGGACGTCGCCCGGGCGGCCGGCCGGACCCATGTGGCGGGGTGCACCGGTTCGACGTCGGAGAAGACGGTCGTCGCGGAGTACGGCCTGCCCGAGGACGCCCTGCTCGACATGGGCGACTTCGCGGGCGCGGTGCTGAAGTACATTCGCCGGCATCCGGTGGACCGTCTCACGATCTGCGGCGGCTTCGCCAAGCTGTCCAAGCTCGCCGCCGGCCATCTGGACCTGCACTCGGGCCGCTCCCAGGTCGACAAGGGGTTCCTCGCGGGACTGGCCCGGCAGGGCGGGGCCGACGAGGCGCTCGCCGCCGAGGTGGCCGCCGCCAACACGGGCCTGGCCGCGCTCCAGCTGTGCCAGGCCGCCGGGGTGCCGCTCGGCGACCTGGTGGCGCGGGCCGCGCGCGACGCGGCACTGGCCGTCCTGCGCGGCGCACCGGTCGCCGTGGACGTCGTCTGCGTCGACCGGGCGGGCGCGGTGGTGGGGCGCAGCGCGGTCCGGTAGGCGGGCGGTCACCGGACTCCTACCGGACCGTGCGCAGGTAGGCGCCGAGCCGGGCGATCGCCGACGGGTTGCGGGGGCTCTCGACCAGGTCGGCGTAGTCCAGGGTGACGATCCGCCGGTGCTTGACGGCGGAGACGTCGCGCAGCGGGGCGTAGGAGAGGAGGAACTTCTTCTTCTGCTCGGCGCCGACGTCTCCGTAGTCGCAGATGACGATGACGTCGGGGTCGCGTTCGACGACGGTCTCCCAGCCGGTCGTGGTCCAGGAGTCCGCCACGTCGTGCATGACGTTGACGCCGCCGGCCTCGGTGATGATCTGCTCCGGTGCGGCGTAGCGGCCGGAGGTGAAGGGCGTGTCCTGGCCGCTGTCGTAGAGGAAGACCGAGGGGCGGTCGGCGCCCCGTGGGGCCTTGGCCCGCACCTCCGCGATGCGCTTCTTGAAGCCGTCGATCAGCGCGGCGGCCCTCTTCTCGACGCCGAACAGCTTGCCGAGGTTGGTGAGATCGGCGTACAGGGCGTCCAGCGGCGGCATGATGCCGCGCGCGGACTCCGTCCGGCCGTTGCGGCAGGACTCGGTGAGGACGTACGAGGGGATGCCGAGCTTCTTCAGCGCGTCGGGGGTGAAGCCGCCGTCCTCACGGAAGCCGTAGTTCCAGCCGGCGAAGACGAGGTCGGCGTCGGCTTCGAGGACGTTCTCCTTGGTGAGCTGGTCCTTGGACAGCCACTTCACCTTGTCGTAGCCGTCCTTCCAGGGCACGGCGCCGAGGTCTCCCTTGTCGTCGGGCATGGCGAACCCGGCCATGCGGTCCTCCAGGCCGAGCGCGAACATCAGCTCGGTGATGCCGACGTCGTTGGTGACGACCCGCTCGGGGACCTTGTCGTACGTCACCTCGCGACCGCAGTTGGTGAGGGTGACCGCGGGGGAGGCGGCGTCCGGGGACGACTCCACCGTGGCACCGCAACCGGTGGCGGTCGCGGCGAGGCATACGGCGGCGGCGAGCAGCTTGCGCATGGGGGTCCTTCAGACGGTGGGCGGGAGCAGGTCGAACAGGAGCTGGAAGGCACCGGTCTCGGGGTGCCGTACGGGATGGGCGCGGATCCCGAACACCTCGGCCAGCAGCGCGGGTCCGAGGACCTCGTGGGGCGGCCCCGAGGCGACGATCCGGCCGCCGGCGATGACGTACAGGACGTCGCAGTGGGCGGCGGCGAGGTTGAGGTCGTGGAGCGCGGCCAGCACGGTCAGACCGCTGCCGCGGACCAGGGACAGGACGGTCAGCTGGTGCGCGACGTCGAGGTGGTTGGTGGGTTCGTCGAGGACCAGGACCCGGGGCCGCTGGGCCAGGGCCCGGGCGATCAGGGCCCGCTGCTTCTCGCCGCCGGACAGGCTGAGGAAGCCGCGGTCGGCGAGGTGGGTGACGCCGGTGCGGCTCATGGCCTCGGCGCAGATCTCGCGGTCGGCGGCGGCCGTGCGGTCGCGGTGCGGCAGCCGTCCCATGGCGACCACCTCGGCGACCGTGAAGTCGAACTCGGCCGCCGACTCCTGCGGCAGCGCGGCCAGGACGCGCGCGGCGGCCCGCGGGTCCATGGCGTGCAGATCGTCGCCGTCGAGGCGTACGGTTCCGCCGGCCGGCCGCAGGGCCCGGTACACGGAGCGCAGCAGGGTCGACTTGCCGCTGCCGTTGGGGCCGACGAGTCCGACGAACGCCCCGCTGTCCGCGGTGAGCCGGACGTCGTCGACGAGCCGTGCGCCGGCCGCCTCGATCGTGACGTGGTCGATGTCGAGTCGCATGCTCAGCGCCCTCCGAAGGCGTAGCCGCCGCGTCGCATCAGCAGCAGGAAGGCGGGCACCCCGACCACCGCGGTGATCACACCGACCGGCAGCTCGGCCGGGGCGAGCAGCAGCCGGGACAGCACGTCCGCCCAGACCAGCAGCACGGCTCCGGCGAGCGGGGCGACGGCCAGCACCCGCCGGTGGTCGGCGCCGACGAGCATCCGCACGACGTGCGGCACCATCAGTCCGACGAACCCGATGGCCCCGCTGACCGCGACCACGGTCCCGGTCACGGCCGCGGTGACGAGGAACAGCTCCCGGCGCAGCCGCGAGGGCCGCACCCCGAGCGCGGCCGAGGTCTCGTCGCCCATGGCGAGCGCGTTGAGGGATTCGGCCCGCCACCGCAGCCAGGCCCATCCGGCCAGCACGACGGCCGCGGCGAGCGGCACCCGGGACCAGGTCGCGCCGCCCAGGCTGCCCAGCAGCCACATCATCGCCGACCGGGCCGCCTCGCCCCGGGCCGCGCCGAACACCATGACCGTGGTGAGCGCCTCGAAGCCGTACGCCAGTGCCGTACCGGTCAGGATCAGCCGCAGCGGGGTCAGTCCGTGCGGCGAGCGTGCCACGGCGTAGACGAGCGCCATGGCCGCGAGTGCCGAGGCGAACGCCGAGGCCGACAGCGCCCACACCCCGAGTCCCGCGAACGCGCCGAGGAGGATGACGGCGTTGGCGCCCACCGCCGCGCCCGAGGAGATGCCGAGGACGAACGGGTCGGCCAGCGCGTTGCGGACCATCGCCTGCACGGCCACCCCGACGGCCGAGAGCCCGGCGCCGACGACGGCGGCGAGCAGCACCCGCGGCAGCCGGATCTCCCAGACGATGGTGTAGCCGGCCGCGTCCCGGGCGGGCAGCGTCGCGCCGGTGAGCCCCGCCCACAGGAAGCGCAGCACCTGCGCCCCGCCGATCCCGGCGGCCCCGAGCCCGACACCGCACACGAGGGAGAACAGGAGCAGCAGCCCGAGGGCCAGGCTGAGCGGCAGCACGGGTATCCGGCTGGGGGCCGTACTTCGGCGCACGGGAGGGGCCGTCCTTCACACGGGCCGCCTGCTGGACGTCGAGGAGGAGACAGCCCGTACGTCCGTGCCGGCTGCCCGGTCCCTTCTCGCAGTCCACGGCGAGCAGTCAACGGGTCGATGGACCTCCGCGGGCGATCGGGCTCGCGCGGCGACCGTCGGAGCGGTCGCCGTGCACACCGTTGCGGGTCAGCGCCGGACTCTCACCGGACTTCCCCCACGGGAGGCGAGGGGAGCCTAACAAACGGCCCCTGGCGTCCTGTTCAGCAGATGTGCCGCTCCCGCTCCGGCGAGTACAGGTGGCTGTCGCGGAACTGCTCGGCGCCGAGCGTGCGCCCGACCATGATCACCGCGGTGCGCAGCACGCCCGCCTCCTTCACCTTCTGCGCGATCTCGTCCAGCGTGCCGCGGATGATCAGCTCCTGGGGGCGGGAGGCGTAGGCGACGACAGCGGCGGGGCAGTCGGCGCCGTAGTGCGGCAGCAGTTCCTCGGCCACGCGGTCCGCGTAGCGGGCGGCCAGGTGCAGCACGAGCAGCGCGCCGCTGCGGCCGAGGGTGGCCAGGTCCTCGCCCTCGGGCATGGCGGTGGCGCGGTGGGCGACACGGGTGAGGATGACCGTCTGGCCGACGGTCGGCACCGTCAGTTCGCGCTTCAGGGCGGCGGCAGCGGCGGCGAAGGCGGGCACGCCGGGGACGACCTCGTAGGGCACCCCGGCGGCGTCGAGGCGGCGCATCTGCTCGGCGACCGCGCTGAACACGGAGGGGTCCCCGGAGTGCAGCCGGGCCACGTCGTGGCCCTCCTCGTGGGCGCGGACCAGCTCGGCGGTGATCTCGTCCAGGTCGAGCTGGGCGGTGTCCACCAGGCGGGCGTCCGGCGGGCACGAGTCGAGCAGTTCACGCGGGACGAGGCTGCCCGCGTACAGACAGACCCGGCAGGCGGCCAGCGTCCGGGCGCCGCGCACCGTGATCAGGTCGGCGGCGCCGGGGCCGGCGCCGATGAAGTACACGGTCATCTGTCTGCTCCAGGAAGGGGGGTGACGGGCTTGCGGACGGCCCACTGGGTGACCGGCATGGCCTGCCGCCAGCCGGTGAAGCCGCCCACGGGGACGGCGTGCGACACCGCGAGCCGCACCAGCTCGCCGCCGTGCCTGCGGTAGGCGCCGGCGAGCAGCGCCTCGGACTCCAGCGTGACGGTGTTGGCGACCAGCCGCCCGCCCGGGGGCAGCGCCGCCCAGCAGGTGTCGAGGAGAGCGGGGGCGGTGAGTCCGCCGCCGACGAACACGGCGTCGGGCGTGGGGAGTCCGGCCAGGGCGGCGGGGGCGGCACCGGTGACGACCCGCAGTCCGGGCACCCCGAGCCGTTCCGCGTTGCGCAGGATGCGCTCGGCCCGCACCGGGTCGCGTTCGACGGTGACGGCCCGGCACGCGGGGTGGGTGCGCAGCCACTCGACGGCGATCGAGCCGGACCCGCCGCCGATGTCCCACAGCAGTTCACCGGGTGCGGGGGCGAGCGCGCCGAGGGTGGCGGCGCGGATGTGCCTCTTGGTGAGCTGCCCGTCGTGCTCGTACGCCTCGTCCGGCAGCCCCGGTACGGCGCCCAGGCGCAGGGTGTCCGGTGCCCGGCGGCACACGACGGCGACGACGTTGAGCGGGTCGCCGGGCGGCTGCGTCCGCTCCCAGTCGTCGGCGGTGGTCTCCGTGCCCGTCCGTTCCCGGTCGCCGCCGAGCTGCTCCAGGACCCGCATCCGGCTCGGCCCGAAGCCGCGGTCCCGGAGGAGGGCGGCGATCTGTGCGGGCGTGCCGGCGTCGGCGCTGAGGACGAGCAGGCGCCGGCCTTCGTGCAGGGCGGCGGCGAGCCGGGCGGCGGGCCGGCCGACGAGCGTGACGACCTCGACGTCCTCCAGCGGCCAGCCGAGCCGGGCGGCGGCGTAGGACACGGACGACGGGTGGGGCAGGACGCGCGGCTCGGCGCCTTCCTCGGCCAGGGCGCGTCCGATGCCGTAGAACATCGGGTCGCCGCTGGCCAGCACGGCGACGCGGCGGCCGGCGTGCTCCGCGAGCAGCCGGGGGACGGCGGGGCGCAGGGGCGAGGGCCAGGCGACGCGCTCGCCGGCGCATTCGGGCGGCAGCAGGTCCAGTTGGCGCGGGCCGCCGATGAGGATCTCGGCCCGGCGCAGCGCGGCGCGGGACGGCTCGGGGAGCCCCGGCCAGCCGTCGGCCCCGATCCCGACGACGGTGACGGTGGACGGCGGGCCTGGTCGGGCGGGGGTCACTGCTGGATACCTCGGAGTGCGACGGGGACGGCAGAGGGCGCACTCTACTGGGCGCGCGCCCACCCGGCGGAGTCCGGGTTCACATCAACAGCGATCTTATTGCACACTGTTTGCAACAACATACTTCACGCAGAACGGGGCGGGCATGGGCTCTCCGATCGTGCTCGGAATCGAGTCGTCGTGCGACGAGACCGGGGCGGGGCTGGTGCGGGACGGGCGCCTGCTCGGCCACGCCGTGGCGTCGAGCATGGACGAGCACGCCCGCTACGGCGGAGTGGTGCCGGAGATCGCCTCCCGCGCCCATCTGCACGCCCTGCGCCCGGTGGTCGGGCGGGCACTGGACCAGGCGGGGCTGCGGCTCTCCGACATCGGCGCGGTCGCCGTCACCACGGGCCCCGGCCTGTCCGGCGCGCTGCAGGTGGGCCTCGCGGGCGCGAAGGGGATCGCCTACGCGCTGGGCGTTCCGCTCCACGGCGTCCACCACCTGGCCGGGCATGTCGCCGCCGACACCCTGGAGCACGGCCCGCTGCCCGATCCCTGCATGGTGCTGATCGTCTCCGGCGGCCACACCTCGCTGCTGCTCGTCCGCGACCTGGCCCGGGATCCGATCGCGCACCTCGGGGACACCCTCGACGACGCGGCCGGCGAGTGCTTCGACAAGGTCGCACGGGTCTTCGGGCTGCCCTACCCGGGCGGTCCGGCCATCGACCGGGCGGCGCGCGCGGGGGATCCGCGCGCCGTCCCCTTCCCCCGCCCGCTGCCGGGCTCGTACGACTTCTCCTTCTCGGGGCTGAAGACGGCCGCCGCCCGCTGGGCCGAAGGGCATGCCGGACGCGAGCTGCCGGTGGCCGACGGGGCGGCCTCGCTCCAGGAGGCCGTCGCCGACGTCCTGACCCGCAAGGCGGTGGCCGCCTGCGCCGAGCACGGGGTGGGCACGCTGGTCGTCGTCGGCGGAGTCGCCGCGAACTCGCGGGTGCGGTCGCTGGCCGAGGAGCGCTGCCGGGCGGCCGGCATCACCCTGCGCGTCCCGCCGCTCAGGCTGTGCACGGACAACGGCGCGATGATCGCGGCGGTCGGCGACCTTTTGGTACGGGCCGGAGCCGAGCCGGCACCGCTGAACGTGTCGATCGACCCGTCGGCCCCACTGGAGTACGCGACCCTGCACCCGGTCGCGGCCCGGGCACCGGCGACCGGAGCGGCAGCGGCCTGACCACCCGGCCGCCCCCTCCCGCTCCCCTCCGCCGGACGGGCCGCCTCCGATCGGACCGCCCCCGATCGGGCGAAAGAACGGCCTCCGGCGACAACCCCAGCCGGGGTAAGGGGAGAAATAACCCCATGACTGTTACCGTTCAGGTCGACACGACCCGCCCCGTGGTCACGCTCATCAATGTCTTCACGGTCTCCCCCGACCGCCAGGACGAGCTGATCGAGCTGCTCGTGCGCGCCACGGAGGAGACGATGAGGCACCAGCCCGGCTTCGTCCACGCCAACTTCCACGCCTCCCTCGACGGCGAACGCGTGATCAACTACGCGCAGTGGGAGACGGAGGAGCACTACCGGGCGATGCTCGCCAACCCCGAGGCCCGCGTCCACATGGTGCAGGCGGGAGAGATCGCGACGGACGTCCAGCCCCGCCTCTTCGAGGTCCGCTCGGCCCACCACCCCTCGCCCCAGGAAGCGACCACGCGCCGCTGAGCGCCGCGCCCGGAACTCACAGGCCCACGATCTTGTTCCACCGCCGGGCGAACTCCGTGCGTTCCGCGGCGGTGATGTCCCGGGCGATGGCCAGCCGGCGGCGCATGCCGGGGTCCGGGAAGATCAGGGGGTTGTCGGCGAGGGCCGCGGTCTCCCTGTCCTTGGCGTCGGCGAGGATCTCGCGGGCCGCCGGGACCGGGCAGACGTAGTTGACCCAGGTGGCGAGCTTCGCGGCGACGGCCGGGTCGTAGTAGTAGTCGATCAGCCGTTCGGCGTTCGCCTTGTGCCGGGCCCGGTCGGGGATCATCAGCGAGTCCGACCACAGCTCGGCGCCCTCCTCGGGGACGACGAAGTGGATGTCGGGATTGTCCGCCTGGAGCTGGATGACATCGCCCGAGTACGCCTGGCAGGCCAGGACATCCCCGCTGACCAGGTCCTTCGTGTAGTCGTTGCCGGTGAAGCGGCGGATCTGGCCCCGGTGCACCTGCCGCTCCACCTCGTCGCAGACCTGGTGGAAGTCGTCGGCGGTCCAGCGGGTGACGTCCACGCCGTTGCCCTGCATGAGCAGCGCGAAGGACTCGTCGAGGCCGGACAGCAGGGTCACCCGGCCCTTGAGGTCGCGCGCCCAGAGATCCTTCACATGCCGTATCTCGCGGCCGAGCTTGCGGCGGTCGTAGGCGATGCCGGTGATGCCGGACTGCCAGGGCACGGTGGACAGCCGGCCCTTGTCGAAGGCGGGCGAGCGCAGCAGCGGGTCGAGGTACTTCGCGACGTTCGGCTGCCGGGCGCGGTCCATCTTCTGCACCCAGCCGAGGCGGACGTACCGCGCGCACATCCAGTCGCT
Organism: Streptomyces sp. NPDC015171; assembly: GCF_043079545.1. Classification (NCBI taxonomy): domain Bacteria; kingdom Bacillati; phylum Actinomycetota; class Actinomycetes; order Kitasatosporales; family Streptomycetaceae; genus Streptomyces; species Streptomyces sp. NPDC015171. The sequence goes on along the minus strand of NZ_JBIBUO010000009.1, from coordinate 254,043 downwards.
GATGACGATCAGATCGCGGCCGGTGGACTGGTGGTTCATCAGCGCCGGGCTGATCTTGCCGAAGAACTCGTCGTTGTCGTTGATCTCCTCCACGTAGTCGACGGAGATCCCGGTGCGCTTCTCGAACCCGTCCAGCGTGGGCCGCTTGTTCGGGTTGTCGTCGTCGGTGTCGATGTAGAGGGGCCAGTTCGCCCAGGTCAGCTTCTTGTCGGCAGCGGAGTCGTCGACGGCCGCCCGGTCGCCGGCCTCGACGTAGGCGGCGGGCACCCCGCAGCCGGCCAGGGCGCCGAACGCGGCGGTGCCGCCGAGGGCGCGCAGCAGAGAACGACGGGACAACGCGGTCGTACGAGAAGGTGTCTGGGCCACACCTGAAGCATGCCGCGCGGCCGGGCGCGGGGACAATCGACGCTGCGTCGAGCGGGCCGCCGCCTGCCCGACACCTTGTCGACACCGCCCCGCGGGCCGGGCGCCGCACGACGACGGCCCCGGACGGGGAGGTGTCCCGTCCGGGGCCGCTCGGGCGTCCTGGCGCTCAGCCGTCCAGCGACGTCATCACGTGCTTGATGCGGGTGTAGTCCTCGAAGCCGTACCCCGACAGGTCCTTGCCGTAGCCGGACTTCTTGAAGCCGCCGTGCGGCATCTCGGCGACCAGCGGGATGTGGGTGTTGATCCACACGCAGCCGAAGTCGAGCTTCTTGGACATGCGCATCGCGCGGGCGTGGTCCTTGGTCCACACCGAGGAGGCCAGCGCGTAGTCGACGCCGTTGGCCCACTCGACGGCCTGGGCCTCGTCCGAGAAGGACTGGACGGTGATGACCGGGCCGAAGACCTCGTTCTGGACGATCTCGTCGTCCTGCTTCAGGCCGGAGACGACGGTCGGGGCGTAGAAGTAGCCCTTGTCGCCGACCCGCTGGCCGCCCGCCTCGACCTTGGCGTGCGCCGGGAGGCGGTCGATGAAGCCGGAGACCTGCTTGAGCTGGTTCGGGTTGTTCAGCGGGCCGAACAGGACGTCCTCGTCGTCCGGCTGGCCGGTCTTGGTCTCGGCGGCGGCCTTGGCGAGCGCGGCGACGAACTCGTCGTGGATGCCCTCCTGGACGAGGACGCGGGTCGCGGCCGTACAGTCCTGGCCGGCGTTGAAGAAGCCCGCGACGGAGATGTCCTCGACGGCCTTGGCGATGTCGGTGTCCTCGAAGACGACGACCGGGGCCTTGCCGCCCAGCTCCAGGTGGACCCGCTTGAGGTCCTTGGCGGCGGACTCGGCGACGGACATGCCCGCGCGCACGGAGCCGGTGATGGAGGCCATCGCCGGGGTCTCGTGCTCGACCATCGCGCGGCCGGTGTCACGGTCGCCGCAGATGACGTTGAAGACGCCCTTGGGCAGCACCGAGCCGATGATGTCGGCGATCAGGACGGTGGAGGCGGGGGTGGTGTCCGACGGCTTCAGGACGACCGTGTTGCCCGCGGCGATGGCCGGGGCGAACTTCCATACGGCCATCATCATCGGGTAGTTCCACGGCGCGACCTGCGCGCAGACGCCGACCGGCTCACGGCGGACGATCGAGGTCATCCCGTCCATGTACTCGCCGGCCGAGCGGCCCTCCAGCATCCGGGCCGCACCCGCGAAGAAGCGGATCTGGTCGACCATCGGCGGGATCTCCTCGGAGCGGGTGAGCCCGATCGGCTTGCCCGTGTTCTCCACCTCGGCCGCGATCAGCTCCTCGGCGCGCTCCTCGAACGCGTCGGCGATCTTCAGGAGGGCCTTCTGCCGCTCGGCGGGCGTCGTGTCGCGCCAGGCCGGGAAGGCCGCCGCGGCGGCCGCCATGGCGGCGTCCACGTCCGCCTGTCCGGACAGCGGCGCGGTCGCGTACGCCTCACCCGTGGCGGGGTTGACCACCTCGGTGGTCCGTCCGTCGGCGGCGTCACGGAACTCACCGTCGATGTAGTTGCGGAGTGTGCGCAGCCCACGCAGCTCGGTGCTCACTGCCGGCCTCCTGAATCTGGTTCTGACTGTCCAATCACTGAGACACCCACCCTAGTCGCCATACCCGCGTTTTCAACACCCCCACCCCCGCCACATCTGCGAAATCCGTAGAGCCCGGTCCCTCAGACAACGAATTTCATCGCTTGGGCCTTGCGAAACTGTCGAGACGTCGTGCACAGTGAAGTCGTGGCCAGTCGAAGCGCAGACCAGAGGGACTCGTCCCGCGAGTCCAGGAACGGCACCCCCCAGCTGGATGCCGTCTCCCTCGCCATCATTCAGCAGCTGCAGGAGGACGGCCGGCGGCCGTACGCCGCGATCGGCAAGGCCGTGGGCCTGTCCGAGGCGGCCGTGCGCCAGCGCGTCCAGAAGCTGCTGGACCAGGGCGTGATGCAGATCGTCGCCGTCACGGACCCGCTCACCGTGGGCTTCCGCCGGCAGGCGATGGTCGGGATCAACGTCGAAGGCGACGTCGAGTCGATCGCGGACGTGCTGACCGACATGTCGGAAGTCGAGTACGTGGTGATGACCGCGGGCTCGTTCGACATCCTCGCGGAGATCGTCTGCGAGGACGACGACCACCTGCTGGACGTCATCAACAAACGCATCCGGGCGCTGCCCGGGGTGCGCTCCACCGAGAGCTTCGTCTACATGAAGCTGAAGAAGCAGACCTACATGTGGGGAACCCGATAACCGTGAGTTCAAAGGACCTCAGCAAGACCGCGTACGACCACCTGTGGATGCACTTCACCCGCATGTCCTCGTACGAGAACTCCCCCGTCCCGACGATCGTCCGGGGTGAGGGCACCTACATCTACGACGACAAGGGCAAGCGCTACCTGGACGGTCTCGCGGGTCTGTTCGTGGTCCAGGCCGGTCACGGCCGCACGGAGCTGGCCGAGGCCGCCTTCAAGCAGGCCCAGGAGCTGGCCTTCTTCCCGGTGTGGTCGTACGCGCACCCCAAGGCCGTCGAGCTGGCCGAGCGCCTGGCCCACCACGCCCCGGGCGACCTGAACAAGGTCTTCTTCACCACCGGCGGCGGCGAGGCCGTGGAGACCGCCTGGAAGCTCGCCAAGCAGTACTTCAAGCTCCAGGGCAAGCCGACCAAGTACAAGGTCATCTCCCGCGCGGTCGCCTACCACGGCACCCCGCAGGGCGCCCTGTCCATCACCGGCCTGCCGGCCCTGAAGGCCCCCTTCGAGCCGCTGGTCCCCGGCGCGCACAAGGTGCCGAACACCAACATCTACCGCGCGCCGCTCTTCGGCGACGACCCGGAGGCCTTCGGCCGCTGGGCCGCCGACCAGATCGAGCAGCAGATCCTCTTCGAGGGCCCGGAGACGGTCGCCGCGGTCTTCCTGGAGCCCGTGCAGAACGCCGGCGGCTGCTTCCCGCCCCCGCCCGGCTACTTCCAGCGGGTCCGCGAGATCTGCGACCAGTACGACGTGCTGCTCGTGTCGGACGAGGTCATCTGCGCCTTCGGCCGCCTCGGCACGATGTTCGCCTGCGACAAGTTCGGCTACGTCCCGGACATGATCACCTGCGCCAAGGGCATGACCTCGGGCTACTCCCCGATCGGCGCCTGCATCGTCTCCGACAAGCTCGCCGAGCCGTTCTACAAGGGCGACAACACCTTCCTGCACGGCTACACCTTCGGCGGCCACCCCGTGTCGGCCGCGGTGGGCCTCGCCAACCTCGACCTGTTCGAGCGCGAGAACATCAACCAGCACGTGCTGGACAACGAGGGCGCCTTCCTGCAGACCCTGCAGAAGCTGCACGACCTGCCGATCGTCGGCGACGTCCGCGGCAACGGCTTCTTCTACGGCATCGAGCTGGTCAAGGACAAGGCGACGAAGGAGTCCTTCAACGACGAGGAGACCGAGCGCGTCCTGTACGGCTTCCTCTCCAAGGCGCTCTTCGAGAACGGCCTGTACTGCCGTGCCGACGACCGCGGCGACCCGGTCATCCAGCTCGCCCCGCCGCTGATCTCCAACCAGGAGACCTTCGACGAGATCGAGCAGATCCTGCGCGCGACCCTGACGGAGGCGTGGACGAAGCTCTGAGCTGCGTACCTCTGATCAGCTGATCAACACCGGCCCCGGTGCCGCCCGTTCGAGTGAGAACGGCGGTCCGGGGCCGTGTGCTGTCCGGCCTCCCGGTAACGGCTGCCTAGCGTTCCAGTGACCGATCGGCCCAGCCTTCGTTCCCTCGGACGAGGGATCAGGCACGGGACAAACGGAACCGAGGTGTACGCCTATGGAGGCCCCGCCGGACAACGACGTGCTCTGGGCACGCTCCCTGCACTTCAGGCACCGCGACGGCTCCCCCGGACTCACCGGGGTCTCGCTCGGCGTACGGGAGGGCGAGATCCTCGCCGTCACCGGCCCCCGCGGCAGCGGCAAGACGACCCTGCTGCGCTGCCTGTCCGGTCTGGTGCCGGTGCGAGGCGGCGAGGTCTGGTTCAACAGCTCGCCCGTGCACACCCTGGGCCCGATGGCCCGCGAGCGGCTGCGCCGGGACCGCTTCGGCTGGATCGACCCCGAGCCGTTCCTCGTCCCCGAGCTGAACGTCTGGGAGAACGCCGCGCTCCCGCTGATGCTGCGCGGCACCGGCCGCCGCCGGGCCAAGGCGGCGGCGCTGGAGTGGCTGGAGCGCCTCGACGTCGGCGACAAGGCCCGCAGCCGGCCGCGCGAGCTGCTGCACGCCGAGCGCCAGCGCGTCGCCATCGCCCGCGCGCTCGCCCCCGGACCCTCGGTCCTCTTCGCCGACGAGCCCACCGCCCCGCTGCACCGTGCCGACCGCACCCATGTACTGCGCACCCTGGTCTCGGCCGCCCGCTCGCACGGCATCACGGTCGTCCTCGCCACGCACGACCCCGACACCGCCGCCCTCGCCGACCGCACGGTGTCCCTGCTGGACGGGCGACGCGTGCACACCGTGCAGCTGCCGGACGCCCCCGACACGGAGGGCCGGGCCGCGTGCTCAGTCTCCGTCTGACCGGCGCCGCACGGCCGGCCGTCCAGCTGCGCCGGCTGCTGGTCGCCGCGGCCTCGGCGGGCACCGGCTTCCTGCTCCTGGCCTGCCTCGGCCACGCCCTGCACCACCCGGACGACGCGCGCGGCGCCGCGCTGCGCCTGGCCTGGTGCGCCGTGCCGCTCGCCGCCACGGTGTACTTCGCGCTCGCGGTCGCCCGCACCGACCCCGGCACCCGGCCGCGCACCGGACTGTCCGCCGTGGGCCTCGGCCCGGCCCGTCTCATGGCCTTCTCGGCCCTGACGACCGCCCTGTCCTGCACCCTCGGATCGCTGCTCGCCCTGCTGGTCTTCCTGCACCTGCGCGGCGATCTGCGCGGCCTGCCGTTCGACGGCGCGGCGGCGGACTTCCTGGCGGCGGACCACTCACTCCCCGTACCGGCGGCCCTGACCCTGCTGGCCGTGCTCCCGGCGACGACGACCACGGCGGTGGCGCTGGCGCTGCGCCCCAGGGACCCCCGCCCGGCCCGCCCGGGCCCCCGCAGGTTCGGCCGCTTCGGCGCGAACGGCAGCGCGCCGGCCCGGGACTCGTTCGGCGCCTACGGCCGCTTCGGCGCCCGCGTCGGCCGCCGCCCGGCGCCGGGGGCCGACGACGGCGGGCAGCCCGCGCCCGGACCCGGAGACGCTCCCGCCGCTGAGGCCGCACAGGCCGCTCCCGCCGCGCAGGCCGCAGAGGCCGCGCAGGCCGGCCCGGACGGCGAGACGGCCGCGCCCGGTACGACGACCGGTCCCGAGCCCGCCACCACGGACGCCGAATGGACCTACGTGGACCCCGTGCCGTCCGCCGGCGCCCCCGTCGGTCTCCCCTGGGGCATCGCCCTCCTCACCGCCGGCCTGGCCGTGCAGGCGTACGCGGGCCGCCCCGCCCCCACGCCCTGGCTCGCCGTGCTCCTCGGCTGGTTCCTCACCGGCACCGGCCTGGTCCTGGCCTCCCCCGGCCTCACCCACCTCTGCGGCCGGATCATCCAGTCCAGCCGCCCCGGCGCGCTCCGGCTGCTCGCCGGTCGGGTCCTGATGACGGAGGCCGCCCGGATCGGCCGCCCCCTCGGCGTGGTCTGCGCGGTGGCCGCCGCCGGGTACGCCGTGACCGCCCTGTACGACGGGCCGTACGCCGGCCTCGGCCCGCTGTCCGCCCTCGGCGCGCTCGTCGTCGGCGGCTGCACGGTCGCGACCCTCCTCACCTCCGCCGTGGAGGCCCGCCAGTGCCGGGCCGGCACCACCGCCGCGCTGCTCCGCCTGGGCGCCCCGGCCGCCATGCTGCGGGTGGCCGCCGCCCTCCGCACCATCGCCCTGCTCGCCCTGTTCGGCCCGCTCGTCCTGGCGCTCGCCGCGCTGTCGGCCCTGTCCCTGGGCCGCTGACCGTCCGGCCGCGCGCGAGGTCGCCGGTCGCCGGCGCCCCGGTCACCGATGAGTCCGGAGCGGACCGCCGGTCTACCCCCCGAACGCGACGAACGCGCACGACCCCGACCGGGAGAGGCCCCATGTACCAGCAGATGATCTTCGTGAACCTGCCCGTGAACGACCTCGACGCCTCGAAGAAGTTCTTCACGGAGCTGGGCTACACGATCAACCCGCAGTTCAGCGACGAGAACGCGGCCTCCGTGGTGATCAGCGACACCATCGTCGCGATGCTGCTGACCAAGCCGTTCTACGCCACCTTCACCCAGAAGGAGATCGCGGACGCGACGGCCGTCAGCGAGGTGCTGATCTGTCTGAGCGCCGAGAGCCGCCAGAAGGTGGACGAGCTGGTCGACAACGCCATCGCGGCCGGCGGCACGGCGAGCGGCCGGACCCAGGACCACGGCTTCATGTACGGCCGCGCCTTCGACGACCTCGACGGCCACACCTGGGAGGTCATGTGGATGGACCCGGCGGCCGTCCAGGGCTGAACCGCCCGGCCCGCACCAAGTCCGCCCCGTATCGCCCTCGTTGACCGGAACGAGCGGCATCAGAGGCATTCAAACGTCCGGGTGGTTAATAAGCGGGCAAAGTCAACGCTCGTTGACGGCATATGCGTTGACACTGCTTATGGAGCGCTTATAAACCTGTGAGCCTCCCGGGGGTGCTGGGGCCTCACCTCATCCTCGCCCCAACTCCTCCGCAACCCCCCGCAATTGCACTCTGTAAAGGACAAACGTTGTCCATGACTCGCCGTAGCGTACGCCGTTCCGTACGCATCCTGGGTGTGGCCTCCGGGTCGACGGCGCTGGTGCTGGGCCTGGCAGGCTCCGCTCTCGCGTGCAACATCAAGGACTTCTCCGCAGAAGCCAAGTGCGACGGCGACAAGGGCGTCATCGTCGTCACCGACACCGACGCCTCCGCCGTCCAGGCCACCGTCACCGTCTTCCTCAAGGGCGTCGGCGGCATCGAGACCAAGGTCGGCGAGCAGCCGGTCACGGGGTCGAAGGAGGGCGCCCGGATCACCTTCGCCGAGGACTGGAAGCCGAACGCCACCTACCGGGTGCACGTCAAGGCCGAGCGGGCCGTCGACGAGGACATACAGCCCGATCTGGTGACCCCCTCCACCGCCTGCAAGACCGAGAGCCAGACCCCGACGCCGCCGGCCTCCACGACGCCGTCGTCCTCCCCGTCGGAATCCGCCCCGGCCGAGTCGGCGACCCCGACCCCGGCGCCGTCCGCCTCCGAGTCCAGCACCGCCCCCGCGGACACCTCGGGCAACGCGCCCTCCCCGGCCGCCGGTGACTCGAACCTCGCCGAGACCGGTGCGAACTCCAACACCGGCCTGATCGCCGGCCTGGCGGCCGCCCTGGTCGTCGTCGGCGGCGGCGCGGTCTGGTTCGGCATGCGCCGCCGCGGAGCGAGCCGCGACAGCTGACACCGGGCCGCCGCACCGCTCACGGCGCCCCACTCGCGTACCCCCCGCGGCCCGTCCCCCTATCCCCAGGGAACGGGCCGCGGTGGTGTGCCGGTGCCGCGTCCGGGCCCGGATCAGTCGAGGACGACGGTCTCGGCCGCGTCGAACTCCACGCCGGCCAGGGCACCGGGCTCCGGCGTGTCGCGCAGCGCGCAGGCCGCTTCGATCCGCGGCCCGTCCACCGGCTGAAGGTGCACGGAGACATGGGTGCCCTTGAAGGTGCGGGCGGTCACCGTGCAGGCCAGCCCCTGGTCGGCCGGCACCAGCCGCACCCCGGCGGGGCGGACGAGGACGGTACGGCCGCCCTGCGGCGAGCCGTCGGGCACCGGCAGCTTGCCCCACGGGCTGTCCGCGACCGTGCCCGCGACCGTCGCCGGCACCACGTTCTCGAAGCCGAGGAAGCGGGCCACGAACGCGTCGGCGGGCCGCTGCCACACCTCGATCGGCGTCCCGGACTGCGCGATCCGCCCGTCCCGCATCACCACCACCCGGTCGGCCAGCGCGAACGCCTCGCCCTGGTCGTGGGTCACGGCGAGCACGGTCGTGCCCAACCGGCCGAACAGCTCCCGCAGTTCGACCACGAGCCGCTCCCGCAGCGAGCGGTCGAGCTGGCCGAGCGGTTCGTCCAGCATGAGCAGCCGGGGGCGGGGCGCCAGCGCCCGGGCGAGGGCCACGCGCTGCTGCTCGCCGCCGGACAGCGCGGCGACCGCCCGCCGGGCGGCACCCGGCAACCCGACCAGCTCCAGCAACTGGCCCACCTCGGCGTCCCGTTCGCCCTTGGTGACGCCGTGCATCCGCAGCCCGAACGCCACGTTCGCGCCGACGTCCCGCTGCGGGAACAGCTGGTGGTCCTGGAACATCAGCCCGACGCCCCGCTTGTGCGCGGGCACGCCCCGCTGGTCGCGCCCGCCGAGCAGCACCCGCCCGGAGTCCAGCGGCTGCAGACCGGCGACGGCCCGCAGCAGCGTCGACTTGCCGCTGCCGCTGGGGCCGAGCACACACACCACCTCGTGCTCGGCGACATCGAGACCGACCGCGTCGAGCACGGCCCGCCCGCCGAACCGCACGGTCGCGGCATCCAGGCTCAGCAGCATCAGAACTCCCCCGTCCGGTCGGTCCGCAGCCGCTCGAGGATCAGCAGCGCGGCGGCGCACACCACCATCAGAATCGTCGAAAGGGCCATCGCCTGGCCGTAGTTGAGATCGCCGGGGCGGCTGAGCAGCCGGGCCACGGCGACCGGGAGCGTGGGGTTGTCGGGCCGGGCGATGAACACCGTCGCCCCGAACTCGCCCAGCGACACGGCGAACGCGAACCCGGCGGCGACCAGCAGCGCCCGCCGCACCATCGGCAGATCGACCTCCCGCCACACCCGCCAGGGCGAGGCCCCGAGCACGGCGGCGGCCTCCCTGAGGCGGACGTCCACCGCGCGCAGCACGGGCAGCATCGTCCGGACGACGAAGGGGGCGCCGACCAGCGCCTGGGCGAGCGGCACCAGGATCCACGACTGGCGCAGGTCCAGCGGCGGCTTGTCGAGCGCGATGAGGAAGCCGAAGCCGACGGTCACGGCGGAGACGCCGAGCGGCAGCATCAGCAGCGCGTCGAAGCCCCGTACCAGCCGTCCCGCGTCCCGGCGGGCCAGCGCGGCGGCGGCGAGAGCGCCGATCACCACGGCGATGGCGGTCGCGGCGGCAGCGTACTCCAGCGAGGTCCACACCGCCTGCACGGGCGCCACCAGGAACGTACCGCCGTCCGCGTCGGCCAGCGCCCGGTAGTAGCCGAAGCCGGGCGCGTCGAGCGAGCGCCGCACGAGCACGGCGAGCGGCAGGACCAGGAGCAGCGCGATGGTGCCGAGGACCCCGGCGAGCAGCGCCCGCTGCCCGGCCCCGCGCGGCCGGCGGGCGGTGCCGGAGGCGTCCACCAGCCGCAGGGCGCTCTCCCGGCGCCGTACCGTCCAGGCGTGCACGGCCAGGATCGCGCCGACCGCGGCGAACTGGACGAGGGTGAGGACGGCCGCCGTGGACAGGTCGAAGATCTCGGAGGTCTGCCGGTAGATCTCCACTTCGAGGGTGGAGAAGGCGGGGCCGCCGAGGATCTGCACCACACCGAAGGAGGTGAAGGTGAACAGGAACACCATCAGGGCGGCGGCGGCCACGGCGGGCCCGAGCGCGGGCAGCGTGACCTTCCGCCACGCGCCCAGCGGGGAGGCGCCCAGCATCCGGGCGGCCTCCTCCTGCCGGGGGTCGAGCTGGGCCCACAGCCCGCCGACGGTCCGTACGACGACGGCGTAGTTGAAGAAGACATGGGCGAGCAGGATCGCCCACACCGTGGTGTCGAGCCGTACCCCCCACAGCTCGTCCAGGAGGCCGTGGTGTCCGACCAGCGCCAGGAAGGCGCTGCCGGCCACCACGGTCGGCAGCACGAAGGGAACCGTGACGACGGCCCGCAGCACCTGCTTGCCCGGGAAGTCGAGGCGGGCGAAGACATAGGCGGCGGGCAGCGCGAGCAGCAGGGTGAGCGCGGTGGAGGCGAGCGCCTGCCAGGTGGTGAACCACAGCACGTGCCGGATGTCCGGCTGCGCGAGGACGTCCGCGATCCGCCCGAACCGCCAGACGCCGTCGGCCTTCAGTCCGCGGACGACGATCGCGGCCACCGGCCAGGCGAAGAACAGCGCGAAGAACGCGACCGGCAGGGCCATCAGCCCGAGCCGGGCCGCGTTCCCGCGCCGGTCCCGCTCACGGCCCGTCACTTCAGTACGAGCGACGTCCACGTCTTGACCCACTGGTCGCGGTTGGCGGCGATCTTGCCGGGCGCCATGGTCTCGGGGTGCTCGGCGGCCGGCCCGTACGCGGTGAACTCGGCGGGCACCTTCGCGCCCCCCACCACCGGGTAGACGTACATGTTCAGCGGCATGTCCTCCTGGAACTCCTTGGAGACCAGGAAGTCGACGAACGCCTTGGCGCCCTCGGGGTTGCCGGCGTTGCTCAGCACCCCGGCGAACTCGGTCTGCCGGAAGCAGGTGCCGCTCACCACACCCGTCGGGGCGGTGCTCGGCCGCTTCTTGGCGTAGATCACCTCAGCGGGCGGCGAGGAGGCGTACGACACCACGAGCGGCCGGTCGCCGCCCGCCTTCCTGCCCCCGGAGGAGCCGGAGAACTCCTGGGAGTAGGCCTGCTCCCAGCCGTCGACGACCTTGACGCCGTTGGCCTTGAGCTTCTTCCAGTACTCCGGCCAGCCCTTGTCGCCGTAGCTCGCGGCGCTGCCGAGCAGTAAGCCGAGCCCCGGCGAGGAGGTGGCCGCGTTCTCGGTGACGAGGAGGTTCTTGTACGCGGGATCGGCCAGGTCGGCGAAGGACCGCGGCGGGGCCAGCTTGTGCTCGCTGAAGTAGGCCTTGTCGTAGTTGACGCAGATGTCGCCGTAGTCGACGGGCGTGACCCGGTGCTCGGCCTTGTCGAGCTGGTAGGCGGCGCCGACCGTGTCGAGGCCCTTGGCCGTGTACGGCTGGAAGAGGCCGTTGTCGAGGGCCCGGGACAGCAGGGTGTTGTCGACGCCGAAGAAGACGTCGCCCTGCGGGTGGTCCTTGGTCAGGATCGCCTTGTTGACGGCCTGCCCGGCGTCGCCGTCCTCGAGGACCCTGACCCGGTACCCGGAGCGCTTCTCGAAGTCCTTGAGCACGTTCTTCGAGACGGCCCACGAGTTGTGGCTGACCAGCGTCACGGTCTTGGAGTCGGACGACGCCGTGCCGCCCGAGCCGCACCCGGTCAGGGCGGGCAGCGCGATCAGGCCGAGCCCGACCGCCGCGGCCGTGAGGGTCTTGTTGTGCACTGGATGTCCTCCTGGGGGTTGGCCAGGAAGAGACGCGGCCCTGCCCGGCTCCGCGGGGCGGAGCCGGGCAGGGCGCAACAGCTTGAGTGATGACCGAACTTCCTACCCAGAATGACCTGGGCGAGGTTCAGAGGGTCTGCGGCCCGGTTGCCGCACTCTCAGCGCTGTGGCGCTCCCCTGTCGGAATATGAAGTTGTGTGGACCCGGCCAGGTTACCGCTCGGTGGCCGCGAGCTGACCGCAGGCTCCGTCGATCTCCTGCCCACGGGTGTCCCGTACGGTGACGGGCACCCCGTGCGCGGCGATGGCCTCGACGAACGCCTTCTCGTCCTCGGGCCGCGACGCGGTCCACTTCGAACCCGGCGTCGGGTTCAGCGGGATCAGGTTGACGTGCACGGGCCTGCCCTTGAGCAGCCGGCCGAGCCGGTCGCCGCGCCAGGCCTGGTCGTTGATGTCCCGGATCAGGGCGTACTCGATGGACAGCCGGCGCCCGCTCTTCTCCGCGTACTCGAACCCGGCGTCCAGCACCTCACGCACCTTCCAGCGCGTGTTGACGGGGACGAGGGTGTCGCGCAGCTCGTCGTCGGGGGCGTGCAGGGAGATCGCGAGCCGGCACTTGAAGCCCTCGTCGGCGAACCGGTGGATGGCCGGCACCAGCCCGACGGTCGACACGGTGATCCCGCGCTGCGAGAGCCCGAGGCCGTCGGGGGCCGGGTCGGTGAGCGCGCGGATGGCACCGACGACCCGCTTGTAGTTGGCGAGCGGCTCGCCCATGCCCATGAACACGATGTTGGACAGCCGCGCCGGGCCGCCGGGCACCTCCCCGTCCCGGAGCGCCCGCATCCCGTCCACGATCTGGTGGACGATCTCGGCGGTGGACAGGTTGCGGTCCAGGCCCGCCTGGCCGGTGGCGCAGAACGGGCAGTTCATGCCGCATCCGGCCTGCGAGCTGATGCACATGGTGACCCGGTCCGGGTACCGCATCAGCACCGACTCGACCAGCGTCCCGTCGAACAGCCGCCACAGCGTCTTGCGCGTGGTGCCCTGGTCGGTGGACAGATGCCGGACGACGGTCATCAGCTCGGGGAACAGCGCTTCCCGGAGCTTGGCGCGCGAACCGGCGGGGATGTCGGTCCACTGCTCCGGGTCGTGCGTGTACCGCGCGAAGTAGTGCTGCGCGAGCTGCTTGGCACGGAACGGCTTCTCACCGGTCTCGGCCACAGCGTCCTTGCGCTCGGCGGGCGTGAGATCGGCGAGATGCCGCGGCGGCTTCTTGGCTCCGCGCGGGGCGACGAATGTGAGTTCTCCGGGCTTAGGCATGGCGCTACCAGTGTCGCAGATCCACTTGGGTGACCCGGGGCCGTCGGCCGCTGGGGTGACCGGCGACACCCGGAGGCCGCCCTGGCCCGTCCGAGCCCGCTCGGCCCGGCTGGCACGGGGATGCGCCGCGTAGCAGCCTGGAGACAGGGAACATCCGCCGCATGACAGCCCGAGGAGATGGCCGTGACTTCTGCTGGCTACGACACCACGTCGGACACCGCGTTCTTCGCCGAGATCACGGACGTGTTCAGGAAGCACCCTGAGGCGGCCGGGAAATACGCCCTCGCGAGTCTCGCCGTGGAGCGCGAGCTGGACGTCGACTACGCCCGGCAGTACGGAGTCTCCCGGATCGAGGGCGGCCGGGTCATCACCGAGTTCCATGACCGGGACAGCGATCGGCCGGTGATCCGGGCCCGGCTCTGCGTCAAGTACGAGCTGCGGGGACAAGAGCTGAAGTGCGTGCACTGGATGGAAGCCGAGGAGTGACCGCCACCGCCGGCGGCGACCGCGTGGACGTCCGCCAGCGGCACGGGGCGTTTGCCAGGGGCCCCTGGCGGCAGCCGTGCTCAGTCGTCCGCGGTGCCGCTCCTGCCCAGGCTCCGGCTTCGCTTCTTGCCTGAGTCGCGCACCAGCTCGCCCAGTACGAGCGTCACGGCCGCGACGACACGGGCCCAGCGCGGCCCGCCGCGGTCCGCCCAGACCACGCAGACGCATCCGCCGACGACGAGCGCCAGAACCCCGAGCAGTAGAAAGATCATGTTCCCCACCTGTGCGGTCATGCCGGAAGCCGTGGTCCCGGACGACTTGGTCGTTCCCGCAGACGTCCCACACGCGCGCATGGTTCCGGCACCACCGTCACCACGTCACCGCGTCAACACGTCACCACGTCACCACGTCACCACGTCACCGGCAGAGCCGTCGGTCCGCGGATCAGGCCCCGGCGCTGGAACTCGACCTCCTCCGGTCGCACGGCCAGCCGGATGCCGGGGAACCGGGCGAGCACGGAGCCGATCACGACCTCGGCCTCCATCCGGGCCATCACCGCGGCCAGGCAGTGGTGCGGGCCGTGGCCGAAGGCCAGGTGGGGGCCGTTGCTCCGGTCGAAGTCCAGGGCGTCGGGGTCGGGGAAGACGCCGGGGTCGCGGTTGGCGGCGACGTAGGAGTTGTAGACCACGTCCCCGGCCCGGACCAGCCGTCCGCCGACCTCGACGTCCTCGGTGGCGATCCGGGGGATGCCGACGCCGTTGCGGTGCGGGACGTAGCGGAACAGTTCCTCCACGGCCCGCGGCAGCAGCTCCGGCTCCCGGCGCAGCCGGTCCAGGTGCCCGGGATGCGTGAGCAGCGCGTACATCATCGAACCGCTGTTGTTACGGACCGCGTGGCCGCCGCTGACCTGTACGGCGATGGCGAGGGAGACCGCCTCGTCGTCGGTGATCTCTCCCGTGGCGGTGGCCCGCGCCAGCACCCCGGCCAGGTCTTCGCGGGGCTGCTCGCGACGGCTCCGCAGCAGCTCGGCGATCCGGGTACGGGTGGCACGGGCGGCCTCCCTCGCACGGTCCTCGGACGCGGCGCCCGCGGACAGCAGGGCCTCGCCCGTCGCCGCCCAGCGGTGCCAGTCCTTCTCGTCCACGCCGAGGAAGTCGCGGATCAGGGCGATCGGGAAGGGGCCGTGCAGATGCTCCATCAGGTCGGCCGGGGCACCGGCGCGTGCCATCCCGTCGAGCAGCTCGGCGGCCCTGTGCTCCGCGAGCGGACGCAGCCGCGCCATGCTGCGCCCGGTGAACGCGCGGGCGACGACCCGGCGCAGCAGGGTGTGCCGGGGCGGGTCGATGTACTGCAGGCCGGCCGTCTGCGAGGCCACCGGTACCGGGCGCATGGTGGTGACCGCGCGGCCGGCGACCCGTTCCCGGGAGAAGCGCGGATCGGAGGTGACGAAGCGGACGTCCTCGTACCGGGTGACCAGCCAGGCGTGTCCCTCGCCGTACGGCAGCCGGATCCGGGTCACCGGCTCGTCGCGCAGCAGCTCGTCCAGGAACGGGTCGGGGTCGAGCGCGGGGAGATCGTCGACGGGCCAGAACCGCACCGGCGGGGGCGGCGGGGCGGCGGCCGGACCGACGGGTGCCGGGCCGGGGGCGGGGTCGAGGGGTGCGGGGCCGGGGGCCGGGTCGAGGGGCATCGGGCACTCTCCCTGCGGGCGACGCCGGGCGGCAAGGACACCGTCCTCAGGGCGGGTCCGCCCTCACAGGGAGTCTGCCGCGCGGCGCCCCCGGCCGCCGATTCCTGCTGCGGCATCCGGGTGCGCGGGGCGTGGGGCCGGGCCCGTGCACGACGACGGGCCCCCGCCCTGTGCTCAGGACGGGGGCCCGGAAAGCCGTGACCGCGCGGCTCACGCGGAGCCGACGAACACCACCATCAGCAGCCAGACCACGGGTGCCGTGGGAAGCAGCGAGTCCAGGCGGTCCATGATGCCGCCGTGCCCGGGAAGCAAGGTGCCCATGTCCTTGATGCCCAGGTCCCGCTTGATCATGGATTCCCCGAGGTCGCCCAGCGTGGCGCTGGCCGCGACCGCGAGGCCCAGCAGCAGACCCTGCCACCAGCTGCCCTCGTCGATCAGGAACTGCATGCACAGCGCGCCCGAGACCATCGCGAACAGCACCGCGCCCAGCAGGCCCTCACGGGTCTTGCCGGGGCTGATGCGCGGAGCGAGCTTGTGCTTGCCGAACCGCCAGCCGACCGCGTAGGCGCCGGTGTCGCTGACCACCGTCAGCAGCAGGAAGGTCAGGACGCGCCAGGAGCCGTCCTCCGCGGTGAGCATCAGCGCGACGAACGTGGCCAGGAAGGGCACGTAGAACGCGGCGAAGACACCGGCCGTGACGTCCTTGAGGTAGCCCTCGGGTGGTTCCGTCATCCGCCAGACCAGGACGGCCAGCGCGGTGAGGGCCATGGCGACCCACGCGCCCTCGGCGCCGCGCACATAGCCGGCGACGACCATGGCCGCACCGCCGACCGCGAGCGGCACCAGCGGCGCCTTGATGCCCTTGCGCTCCTGGAGCCTGCTGGTCAGCTCCCACAGACCGACGACGACGGCGACCGCGATGACGCCGACGAAGACGGCCTTGACGATGAACAGGGACGCGACGATCACCACACCGAGCCCGACCCCGACGCCTATGGCCGCGCTCAGGTCACGGCCCGCGCTCTTCTTCTGCGGCGCTGGCGCCGGCTGCGGGGCGTCGGGCATGGGCTCCGGGTTCTGGGTCTCGGCCGGGAGGTGCCCGGTCTGGAACGTCTCGTCTCGGAACAAGGGGCCGCTCGGCCGGGCGGCCCCCCGATCGTCGTCCTGGTCTCCGCCGAACGCGGGTCCGTCGGGCACGATGGGCATGGGGCGAGTCTGCTGCGCCTCAGGCGCATCGTACGCGGGACCCGCCGGGGCAGCCCCCTGGACAGGCCCACCCGCGGTGGGCCCCCAGTACCCGGCCTGCCCCGCAGACGGCGGCGCCCCCCAGGAAGAGTCGCTCATCAGACTTCGAGCAGCTCCGCTTCCTTGTGCTTCAGGAGCTCGTCCACCTGGG
The DNA here is from genome assembly GCF_043079545.1 of Streptomyces sp. NPDC015171. Taxonomy (NCBI): domain Bacteria; kingdom Bacillati; phylum Actinomycetota; class Actinomycetes; order Kitasatosporales; family Streptomycetaceae; genus Streptomyces; species Streptomyces sp. NPDC015171. The sequence continues at coordinate 237,448 of NZ_JBIBUO010000009.1, read as the reverse complement.
CGACGTACTTCGACGTGAGGTCGTCCAGCTCCTTCTCGGCACGGCGGCCCTCGTCCTCACCGATCTCGCCGTCCTTGATCAGCTTGTCGATGGTGTCCTTGGCCTTGCGGCGCACGGAACGGATCGAGACCTTCGAGTCCTCGCCCTTGCCCTTGGCGACCTTGATGTACTCGCGGCGGCGCTCCTCGGTCAGCTCGGGGAACACCACACGGATGATGTTGCCGTCGTTGCTCGGGTTGACGCCCAGGTCGGAGTCGCGGATCGCCTGCTCGATGTTGCGCAGCGCGCTCTTGTCGAACGGGGTCACCACCGCCATGCGCGGTTCCGGCACGGAGAACGAGGCCAGCTGGTTGATCGGCGTCAGGGCACCGTAGTAGTCGGCCACGATCTTGTTGAACATCGCCGGGTGCGCACGGCCGGTGCGGATCGCGGCGAAGTCCTCCTTGGCGACCACGACGGCCTTCTCCATCTTCTCCTCGGCCTCGAGGAGGGTCTCTTCGATCACCACTTGCTCCTGCGTGTCTTGAGTAAGGCCCGGCTCCGGTTCCACGTCGGGGCGGCGGCCGGCTGCGTCGCGTCTTCTTCCTGCACGGTTCCCGACCGGCAGGACATTGTCCATCCCCCGGCCGGGGTCCGGCCTCCTCACGGGGCCGGGCGGCACCTGCCGGGTTGATGCCGGGTCAGTCCCGGCTGCCCTGCTCGCCCACCAGCGTGCCGATCTTCTCACCCTTGACGGCGCGGGCGATATTGCCCTCCGCGAGAAGCTCGAAGACAAGGATGGGGAGCTTGTTGTCACGGCACAGCGTGATGGCGGTGGCGTCGGCGACCTTGAGGTCACGGGTGATGACCTCGCCGTAGCCGAGCGCGTCGAACTTGACGGCGTCGGGGTTGGTCTTGGGGTCGGAGTCGTAGACCCCGTCCACGCCGTTCTTGCCCATGAGCAGCGCCTCGGCGTCGATCTCCAGGGCGCGCTGGGCGGCGGTGGTGTCGGTGGAGAAGTACGGCATGCCCATACCGGCGCCGAAGATGACCACACGGCCCTTCTCCAGGTGGCGCACGGCACGCAGCGGGATGTACGGCTCGGCGACCTGGCCCATGGTGATGGCGGTCTGCACGCGGGACTGGATGCCCTCCTTCTCCAGGAAGTCCTGGAGGGCGAGGCAGTTCATCACGGTGCCGAGCATGCCCATGTAGTCGGAGCGGGCGCGGTCCATGCCGCGCTGCTGGAGTTCGGCGCCGCGGAAGAAGTTGCCGCCGCCGATGACGACCGCGATCTGCGCGCCGTCACGCACGACGGCCGCGATCTCGCGGGCGATCTTGTGCACCACGTCGGGGTCGACGCCCAGGCCCCCGCCACCGGAGAAGGCCTCTCCGGACAGCTTCAGCAGAAACCGGCCGCGTACTTTGCCGTCGTCGCTCTTCTGGGCCTTGGTGGTCATGGGGGATCCCGCCTCTTTCACGTGTTGCACATACGAAGAAGGCCATTGCCGATGGGGTCGCTTTTCGCTCCCATACGCGGCAATGGCCTCCTCGTCAGATCTGCTGTCGTCCGCCTCACGCCGGGGTGTGGCGCTCTACCGGACGACTGCTGTCGACCCTATCGGGAATTCCCGGGGGATTTCTCCGTGGGTCGTGCGTCGATCGGTACGGACTCAGATGCCGACCTTGATGCGCGAGAAGCGCTTCAGGGTGACACCGGCCTCGTCCAGAACCTTCTGGACCGACTTCTTGTTGTCGAGCGCGTACGGCTGGCCGAGCAGCGTGGCGTCCTTGAAGAAGCCGTTCAGACGACCCTCGACGATCTTGGCGATCGCGGCCTCGGGCTTGCCCTCGGCGCGGGTGGTCTCCTCGGCGACACGGCGCTCGGTCTCGACGACCTCGGCCGGCACCTCGTCCTTGGAGAGGTACTTCGGCGCGAAGGCGGCGATGTGCTGCGCGATGCCCTTGGCGACCTCGGCGTTCGGCTTGTCCAGCTCGACGAGGACACCGATCTGCGGGGGCAGGTCGGGCATCGTGCGGTGCATGTACGCGGTGACGTAGCCGTCGGAGAACTGCGCGAAGCGGTCCAGGACGATCTTCTCACCGAGGTTGGCGTTGGCCTCGTCCACGAACGCCTGGACGGTCTTGCCGGCCTCGATCTCGGAGGCGAGCAGGGCCTCGATGTCGGCCGGGTTCGTCTTGGCGACGTGCTCGGCGATGGCCTGGGCCACGGCCTGGAACTTCTCGCCCTTGGCGACGAAGTCCGTCTCGCACTTCAGCTCGACCAGGACACCGGAGGAGTTGTCGTCGGCGATGATGGAGACCACGGCGCCGTTCTCGGCGGAGCGGCCCTCGCGCTTGGCGACGCCCTTCTGGCCCTTGATGCGCAGCGCCTCGACGGCCTTGTCGACGTTGCCCTCGGCCTCGTCCAGGGCCTTCTTGCAGTCCATCATGCCGGCGCCCGTGAGCTCACGGAGCTTCTTGACGTCGGCGGCGGTGTAGTTCGCCATGAGTCTGTGAGTCTTTCTCGAAGTCTGGAAGATCTTCAGATCCGCACGGTGTGCGCTTCCACATGTAGTCGCGGACCGCGCACTCCGTGCCGACCTACGGGTGAACAGCGGGGGCGGACTTCATGTCGCCGCCCCCGCCGTCAACGCTGACGTCAGGCCTGCTCGCCCTCGGCGGCCTTCTCGCCCTCGGCCTCGGCGGCCGGAGCGGCCTCAGCCTCGGCGGCCGGAGCAGCCTCGGCCTCGGCGGCGGCCGGAGCGGCCTCGGCCTCGGCGGCCGGAGCCTCGTCCTTCTTCTCACCCTCGAGCAGGTCGCGCTCCCACTCGGCGAGCGGCTCGGCGGCGGCCTTCTCGCCCTTGTCACCGGTGGCGACGCGCGAGCGGGAGATGAGGCCCTCGGCGACGGCGTCGGCGATCACGCGGGTGAGCAGGGTGACGGAGCGGATCGCGTCGTCGTTGCCCGGGATCTTGTAGTCGACCTCGTCGGGGTCGCAGTTGGTGTCGAGGATGGCGACGACCGGGATGTTGAGCTTCCGGGCCTCGCCGACCGCGATGTGCTCCTTCTTGGTGTCCACGATCCAGACGGCGCTGGGCACCTTCTGCATCTCGCGGATACCACCGAGGGTCTTCTCCAGCTTGGCCTTCTCGCGCGAGAGCACGAGAAGCTCCTTCTTGGTAAGACCGGAGGCGGCGACGTCCTCGAAGTCGATCTGCTCGAGCTCCTTGAGGCGCTGCAGACGCTTGTAGACGGTCGAGAAGTTGGTGAGCATGCCGCCCAGCCAGCGCTGGTTGACGTAGGGCATGCCGACGCGGGTGGCCTGCTCGGCGATGGCCTCCTGCGCCTGCTTCTTCGTGCCGACGAACATGACCGTGCCGCCGTGGGCGACGGTCTCCTTGACGAACTCGTAGGCGCGGTCGATGTACGACAGCGACTGGAGCAGGTCGATGATGTAGATGCCGTTGCGCTCGGTGAAGATGAAGCGCTTCATCTTCGGGTTCCAGCGACGGGTCTGGTGACCGAAGTGGACGCCGCTCTCCAGCAGCTCCCGCATCGTGACGACGGCCATGGCCGTTCTCCTTGGTGTTCTCGGTTGTGCCGCGTCCGCCGGACGGCGGTCGCGCCTGACGCCCACGCGCGCCGTGCCGCAAAGGACCGAGAGGCGCTTGGTACGAACCGTTGCCGGGCCTCGTACCGGGGCGTGCGAAGTCGACCCGGTGACCCAGATCGCCAGAAGAAGTGTACGGGACCGCCGAGGCAGCGGGTGACGCCACTGTCCACAACCGGTCAGTAGTCCACAGGTCCGGCCATGACCGGCGGGGGTGCGGGACGGTGTGGGCATGCGACGAGCGATGCGCTGTGCGACGGGGTGGGCGGTGTGGGCGGCGGCTGTGCCGCCGGGTCTGGCGTTGATCGCGCTCACGCCTCTGGCCTGGGCGGACACTCCGCCCCCGGCTCCCCCACCGGCCTCTCGGGCTCCGGTTCCGGCCGTCGCCCGCACCTGGCCGGTCGGGGTGCGCCCGCCGGTGCTGCGGGGCTGGGAACCACCCGCGACGGCGTACGGTCCCGGCCACCGCGGCGTGGATCTGGCGGCGTCCGCCGGCTCCCCGGTGCGCGCGGTGGCCCCGGGCCGGGTGCTGTTCGCGGGCCGGGTCGCGGGACGGGGCGTGGTGTCGGTGACCCTGACGGGCACGGACCTGCGCACCACGTACGAGCCGGTGCGCACGACCGTGCGCGAGGGCGACGAGGTGACCGCGGGCGAGGTCCTGGGAGCGGTGGAACCGGCGGTCTCCCACTGCGCCCCGGCGACCTGTTTGCACTGGGGCCTGCGGCGGGACAGGACCTATCTGAACCCCCTGTCCCTGCTCCCCCGCCGGCTCCTGCACCGCGGCCCGTCCCGCCTGCTGCCGCTGCCGGGGTAGGACACGGCGGGCCGCCACAAACTGCCCGCACCAACCTGCCGGCTACGGGCTACGGGCTACGGGCTACGGGCTACGGGCTACGGGCTACGGGCTACGGGCTACGGGCTACGGGCTACGGGAAGGCGTACCCGCCCCGGCCGGGCTCAGCCCCGCACACCGCGCAGCGCCATGGAAACAGCGGCGTCGGTGATGGCCGTCGGATCCTCCGCCGCCCCCAGCTCGATCCTCCGTACCGCCGCGTCCACGACCCCTTGCAGCAGCATGGCGGCCAGCCGGGGCTGTGCGTGCCCCATCTCCGCCAGCGCCTCGGCGATCATCGCGACCAGGCCCCCGTGCGCGGCCCGGATCTTCTCCCGCGCCCCGGCGTCCAGCTCACTCGCGGAGATGGCCACGACCGCCCGGTGCCGCCGGTCCCCCACCAGGGCCAGCTGCCGGCGCACGTAGGCCTCGACCTTGCCCTCGGCCGAGCCGGCACGCTCCATGGCCGCCTCGACCTCCGCGGCCCACACCGGGAAGTCGGCCTCGCACAGCTCCTCGACCACGGCGGCCCGGGAGCGGAAGTACTCGTAGACGGACGAGCGCGCAAGGCCCGTCCGCTCGGCCAGCGCGGGGAAGGTCAGCGCCTCCGTCCCGCCCTCGGACAGCAGGGACCGAGCCGCGTCCAGCAGGGCGGCTCGCTGCATCGACCGGTGTTCGGCCACGGAGGCCGCTCGAATCCTTGGCACGTCGTCCACTGTACGGACACGCCGCCCGCGAGGGGAGGACTCAGCGCCCGAAGCCGGCCAGCTTGGCCCGGAGCTGCAGCACCGACTTGGTGTGGATCTGGCTGACCCGGCTCTCGGTGACGCCGAGCACATTGCCGATCTCGGCGAGGGTGAGTCCCTCGTAGTAGTAGAGGGTGACGACGGTCTTCTCCCGCTCGGGCAGCGTGTTGATCGCCCGCGCCAGGAACCTCCGCAGCTCCCGGTCCTCGGCCACCTCCACCGGGTTGTCGGCGGCGGTGTCCTCCAGCGTGTCCATCAGGCTGAGCCGGTCCCCGCCCTCGCCGCCGACGTGCAGCAGCTCCTCCAGGGCTACCACGTTGGCCAGCGACAACTGGCTGAACACGGCATGGAGTTCATCGACCTCCATGCCCAGTTCGGCGGCGACCTCGCCCTCCGTCGGCGTCCGCCGCAGCCGCGCCTCCAGGGTGGCGTAGGCGCGCTCGACGTTGCGCGCCTTCTGCCGGACCGAGCGGGGGATCCAGTCCAGCGCCCGCAGCTCGTCGATCATCGCGCCGCGGATGCGGGTGATCGCGTACGTCTCGAACTTGATCTCCCGGTCGATGTCGAACTTCTCGATCGCGTCGATCAGCCCGAACACCCCCGAGGAGACGAAGTCGGCCTGCTCCACGTTGGGCGGCAGCCCGACGCTGACCCTGCCCGCCACGTACTTCACCAGCGGCGAGTAGTGCAGGATCAGCTGCTCCCGCAGCCGGTCGTCCCCCGTCGCCTTGTACGACCGCCACAGCTCGTCGAGCGTCGAGGGGGCGGGCGGTCGCACGCTGCCGCCGTCGCGGGCGGCTGGGGGGATCGCCGCCCGGTCGGACCCGGAGGTGTGCTGGGGCATTCGTCGCCTTGTGCCGTTCTGCCGTGAAGTGCTGTGAAGTGCTGTGCCGTGGGAGGGAGTGGGGTTCCTGCGCCGAAGTGGGCTGACTGGGTGAGGGGCTGGTCCGGTGTCGGGTGGGCGTGGTCTGCGTCACCACCTTTGTGAGCGTAGCGTGACTGAGGAGTCGCGGTGTGCGAACAGGACCGCTCCACCCCTGCGCGGGGCGCCCGCGCAGGGCGTGCGATCGCGTTCCGCGCCTCGCTCTGCGTGACGACGCCGAACGCCAACTCCGGGAAACGCCAAGGGCGTCGGGCGTTCCCCCGGACGGCCGAACACGGTCGGTCAACGAGGCGGGCGACCGCCCCGGACCGAGATCACCGCCTGGCGTGTCAACTTCCAGCCATCGCCGTGTCGTTCGACGTAACCAAGTGCTCGGAGTTCGTACAGTCTCGCGATCGCCTCGTCCCGGCTGGTGCGGGCGCCGCGCGCGATCTCCTCGACGGGAGCCGCGCGACCGGCGGGAAGGGCGGCGAGCACACAGCGGGCGGCCGGTTCCAGCAGGTCACGCGGGAGAACCGGACCGCGTCGCGGCGGCGCGAGGTCACCCATGTCGCCCACGAGTTCGACGACCTCCGCGGCATCGGTGACCAGGGTGGCCTCATCGCGCAGCAGTTCGTGCACACCGGCGGAGAGCGCGCTGGTGACCGGGCCGGGCACGCCCATGGTGAACCGGCCCAGGCGCTGTGCGGCCCGGGCGGTGGCCAGCGAACCGCTGCGGCGGGCGGCTTCCACGACGACGGTTCCCCTGGTCAGGGCCGCGATCACCCGGTTGCGGAGGATGAATCTGCTGGGTGTCGGGTGGTCCCCGGGCGGCAACTCGCCCACCACCAGGCCCTGTTCCGCGATCCGGCCGATCAGCGCGGCGTGCCCGCGGGGGTAGGGCTGGTCGACGCCGCAGGCCAGGACGGCGACGGTGGCGCCGCGAGCGGCGAGGGCGCCCCGGTGGGCGGCGCCGTCGATGCCGTAGGCGCCGCCCGAGACGACGACCCAGCCCCGCTCGGCGAGGCCGGCGGCGAGGGTGGCGGCCACATGGGTGCCGTACTCGGTGCAGGCGCGGGCGCCGACCACGGCCACCGACCGCAGCGCCCACATCCGCAGACCGGGCCGGCCCCGCACCCACAGCCCGAGGGGCCGGGCATCCCCGAGATCGTCGAGCTGCCGGGGCCACTCGCCGTCGCCGGGGGCGACGAACCGCGCCCCAGCGGCCCGGGCCAGCGCGAGATCCCGCTCCGGCTCGGCCCGCTCGGCGCGCGCCACGAGCCCAGCCCACCGGGTCCCGCTCACCCCCGGCAGCCTGTCCCCGCCGTCCCGCAGCCGCCACACCACCTCCCTGACCCCGAACTCCCGCACCCACCGGCCGCCGACCTCGTCCCCGGGCTCGATCACCCGCCCGAGGAAGACCCGGCCGAGCGGCCCGTCGCCGGGGACCCCCGCTCCGGTCATGTCAGCGCCCCGATGGCCATCGGGACGCCCCGGGGGACGCCGGTGCGCAGGTGCAGCGCCAGGGCGACGTCGGTCGCGTCCGGGCGGTCGTGCCCGACGAGGTCGGCGACGGTCCAGGCGACGCGCAGGACCCGGTCGATCCCGCGGGCGGTGAGCACGCCCCGCTCCAGACTGCGTTCGGCCTCGTCCATGGCCCCGGCAGCCGCCTGGTACCGGCTCCGCAGTTCCCGGCCCGGGACCTCGCTGTTGGTGCGCCACGGGGTGCCGGCGAGGCGGGCCGCCGCCCGCTCCCGGGCCTGCCGCACCCGCTGGGCCACGGTCGCCGTGGACTCGCCGCGGGCGCCGGGCTCGGTGAGCTGGGTCCGGGTGACCGGATCGACCTCGACCCGCAGGTCCACCCGGTCCAGCAGCGGACCGGACAGCCGGGACTGGTAGCGGCGGATCACCGACGGCGGGCACTCGCACAGCGAGTCGCGGAGCGAGAAGCGCCCGCAGGGGCAGGGATTGGCGGCCAGGACCATCAGGAACCGCGCCGGGAACCGGACCACGCCCGCGCTGCGCGCGATCACCACGTGCCCCGACTCCAGCGGCTGGCGCAGGGCGTCCAGGGTCTGGCTGCGGAATTCGGGGGCCTCGTCAAGGAACAGCACACCGCGATGGGCGAGGGACACCGCGCCGGGCCTGGCGACGCCGGGGCCGCCGCCGACCAGTGACTGCATCGTGGCGGAGTGGTGCGGGGCGCAGTAGGGAGCGATGTCGATGAGCGGCTTGCCGGGGGGCAGCAGCCCGGCGACCGAGTGCACCGCCGTGACTTCCAGCGACTCCTCCCGGGTGAGCCGGGGAAGGACGGCGGGAAGGCGCTCGGCGAGCATGGTCTTGCCCGCCCCGGGCGGCCCCTCCAGGAAGACGTGGTGTCCCCCGGCGGCGGCCACCTCCACGGCCGTGCGGGCGGAGGTCTGCCCCACCACGTCCGCCAGGTCGTGATCGTGGTCGTGCTGGGCGGCACCGAGGCTGTGCATGCCGGTGGCGGCACCCGTGCCCGGCACCCGCAGGCCCGCCAGGAGCGGATCGGGCCTGCCCTGCTCGTCCGGCGCCTCGTCGGGGACGGGCTCGTCGGTCAGGACGGCGATGAGCTGCCGCAGACTGCGGACACCGAGCACGGACACGCCCGGGACCAGCGAGGCCTCGGCGGCGGCGCACTCGGGAACGACCACCTGCTCGTACCCCGCGTCGGCCGCGGCGAGCACGGCCGGGAGGATGCCCCGCACCGGTCGCACCCGGCCGTCGAGGCCCAGCTCCCCGATCATGACGATGTCGGCGAGGACCCGGGGGTCGATCCGCTCGGCGGCGCCGAGCACCGCGCAGGCGACGGCCAGGTCGAAACCCGAGCCGGCCTTGGGGACCGAGGCCGGGCTGAGTCCGACGGTGAGCTTCTTCTGCGGCCATGCGCCGCCCGAGTTCACCACCGCCGCCCGCACCCGGTCCCGGCTCTCCGTCAGGCTCTTGTCCGGGAGACCGACCAGGGCGAAGGCCGCGACGCCGGGTTCGAGGTCGGCCTGGACCTCCACGACCACGCCCTCGACGCCGACCAGGGCCACCGAGCACGTACGGGCGAAGCCCATTCAGGCCACCCCCCGCGCGTGCTCGACGGACGCGGCGCCCCGGCGGGGCAGGACGACGCCGATCAGGTCGATGCGGACGCCGCCCGGCGGTGCTCCTCCATGGGCCTGGACCCAGTGTTCGGCCAGCAGGCGGAGCCTGGCCGCCTTCTCGGGTGTCACCGCGGCCATCGGGTGCTCGTAGCCGCCGCCCCGGCGGGTCTTCACCTCGCAGACGACGAGCGCGTCACCGTCGCGCGCCACGATGTCGATCTCGCCCGACCGCCCGCTGCGCCAGTTGCGCTCCAGGATCGTCATCCCGGTCTCGACGAGCCGCCGCGCGGCCAGGTCCTCGCCGTATTTGCCGATCGCTTCTCGTGCGTTCATGTCGGCACCACCTCCGGCGCCAACCGTCACGCACCCCGTCCCCGGATGGTGATCTCGGTGGACTACCGGGCGGTTGTGGAAAACTCCGTCACCCGGCAGGGGGACGCCGCACGAAGCCGCAGGTCATCAGCCCCCCGGCAGCTCCAGATCACTCTTGTTCAGCTCTTCGATGTTCACGTCCTTGAATGTCAGCACGCGAACCTGCTTGACGAAGCGAGCCGGCCGGTACATGTCCCAGACCCAGGCGTCGGCCATCGTCACCTCGAAGAACACCTCACCCTGAACCGAGTGCACCTGCATCTCGTAGTCATTGGTGAGGTAGAAACGCCGCTCGGTCTCGATCACGTATTTGAACAGACCGACGACATCTCGGTACTCCCGGTAGAGCTTCAGCTCCATCTCGGTCTCGTACTTTTCGAGGTCCTCGGCGCTCATGGCATGTTCCCCTTCAGCCGTGCGATCCCCCCATTGTGCGCCAGTCCCGGTGGCCCTCAGACGATTTCCGTGTCGAGGGTCAGGGGCGTGGCCGGGGGACCTTCGACGAGCAGCGTGCGCAGCAGCTCGGCGAGTCTGGTCGGATACACCGTCTCATGTGCCCGGGTCAGTTCCTGACACGTCCACCAGCGCGCTCCGGCGACGCTGCGCCGCTCCAGCTCGGTCAGTGCCGTCGCGGCGGTGGCCGTCTGGCTCGTACGGGCCAGGTAGTACCACTCGTCCTGGTCCCAGCGGCGCCCCGCGAACGGGAACGAGCACCGCCGCCGCCAGAGCACGGGCCCCAGCTCGACCTCGGTGATGCCGGTCTCCTCCGCGAGTTCCCGCAGCGCGGCCTCCGCGCGTGTCTCGGTGCCCTCGAGACCGCCGCCGGGCGTGAACCACCAGTCGTCGGCCGGGTCGTCCGGCTCATGGCCGTGCAGGAGCAGGATGCGGTCCTCGGGGTCGAGGAGGACCACCCGGGCCACCTTGCGCGGGCTCTCCCCGCCCGCGTACGACTCCTCGGCCGGCCTCGTGGTGTCAGCGGGCACCGGCCGCCTCCGGACGGGCCGTACGGGCGCGGGAGCGGCTCAGCCGTCCCGCGATCGGTCCGTAGGCGCCGCCGCCGAGGACCAGCACCGCGCCGGCCACGGCCAGCAGCTCGATCGTGGGCAGCGGACCCGGCCGGGACAGGCCACCGAGCGTCTCGAAGCCGGTGGGGCGCTTGAGCATGCCGCCCCAGGGCCAGACGACGGCGTCCACGCGGGCGGAGACCGCGGAGCGGGAGACGGTGCCCTGCGCCGCGTCCGTGAGGTGGGCGGTCGAGTCCAGGGAGCCCTGGCGCTCGTCGCCCAGGAGGAAGAGCCGGCCCTCGGGGACGTTCACCGTGCCGAAGTCCTTGATCTCGGCCAGGCTGCCCTTGGGCAGGTACGGCTCGTCGATCTGCTTGCCGTTGACGGTCAGTTTGCCGTCGGTGCAGCAGGAGACGGTGTCGCCGCCCACGGCGACCACGCGCTTGACCACCTTGGCGTTGGTGACCCAGGTCTTGTCCTCGAAGACGACCACGTCACCGCGCCGCACCTCGTCACCGTCGACCCGCTGGGCCAGCACCCGGTCGCCGGCGTCGATGGTGGGCGTCATGGAGCTGGTGGGCACGGTGTACGGCCGGTAGACCACCGCTCCCCACGCGAATCCGCCGAGGAACAGCACCAGACCCAGCGCCACGGCCGCACCGGACAGCCGCTGCCCGAGCCGGCCGCCGGCCTGTGCCGTACCGGTGCCGCCGCTCTGCGGGGCCGTACGCGTCATGCTCTCGCCACCCATGGACCCGCACCCTACCCGGCGGTCCGGAACGGGGGCAGCCCCTCTTTCCGGCAGGCTCGGGCAGGGCCGGCAGGCTCAGGCAGGGGCGGGCAGCGGCGTACGGCCGCCGCCGGGGCCGTCCTCGACGGACACCCGGCGGTCCGGGGAGAGCGCGTACGTCCGGCGGGCCGGGAGAGAACCGGCCGGGGACTACCTGGGTCCGGCGGTCGTGGTCCCGGCGGCCTCGGACGCCGGGCGGTCCGTGCGCCTGCGGCGCCACAGCGCCACCGGCAGCACCGCGGCGACGGCCAGGCCCTGCGGGGCCACGGTCAGGGACGCGGCGGCCGAGGACTGCTGGTCGAGGCCGGGCTGGTCGAAGGTGTCCGGGACCGGCAGGGTGCCCCAGCGGTTGATCGGCCAGGCCTTGACGATCGCGCGGCCGACGACCTTGTCCACGGGGACCATGCCGTGGTTCTTGTCGGACTGGTTGTAGCGGGAGTCACGGGAGTTCTGGCGGTGGTCGCCCATCACCCAGATGAAGCCCTCGGGGATCTTCACCTTGAACTGTCCGCCCTGGTCGTCCACGCTGCACGGCGTGTTGCCGGGGTAGACGTACGGCTCGTTCAGCGCCTTGCCGTTGACCCGGACCGGGCCGCTGTTCTTGCACTCGACGGTGTCGCCGCCGACGCCGATCACCCGCTTGATGAGGTCCTTCTCCTCCGCCGACGGCATCAGACCGATCCAGCTGAGGACCTTCTGGACCGCGTTCGGGGTCGGAGTCGGCTCGCCCGCCAGCCAGTTGTCCGGGTCATGGAAGACGACGACCTCGCCGCGCTCGGGCTCGGAGCCGAACCAGGGGGTGAGCTTGTCGACCAGGACCCGGTCACCCTGCTGCAGGGTGTTCTGCATCGAGTCGGACGGGATCGAGAACGCCTGCACCAGGAAGGTCTTGATCAGCAGCGCCAGGACCAGCGCGATGCCGATCAGGATCGGCAGCTCCTTCCAGAAGGAGCGCGGCTTCTTCGGCTGCCCCGCCGCCTCGCCCGCGCCCGCACCGGCGGTGCGGGGCCGCTGCTCGCCCTCCGGTGCGCCCTCGTCGCCCGCCGCGTCATTCCCTGAGGTCATGGCGCCGTCCGGTCCTGGAACGTCCGGCTCCACGGGGTGCCCGCGGTGCTCCTCGCCGTCGTGTCCCGACCGTGCGCCAACCGCCACATCCCCCACGCCAACTCCTCACTCTGTGCCGCCGCCCGCTCCGCACACGGCGCAGGCCCACCACTCCCATAACGAGCGGGAGTTCCGCAGGGCTCGGGAGCCGGGTGATTCCGTTCTGATTCTCGGAGGCAACCCTATGCGACCGCTGGGGAGCAGCGGTCGTCCCCGACACCGAGTCGGTGACGCTTGCAAAGGTTTTAGGTTCTTCCAGCCGGGTCCAGTGGCCGAGCGGCCAGCCGATGACCATGGCCCGGCCGACCACCGAGTCCTCGGAGACCGTGCCGCCGTAGGGCGTGTCCTGGTGGGCGCGGGAGTCCGCCGAGTTGTCCCGGTGGTCGCCCATCACCCACAGCCGGCCCTTGGGCACCGTGATGTCGAACGGGGTGGAGGAGGGATGGTTGCCGGGATAGAGGTAGTCGCCTTCGGTGAGCGGTACGCCGTTCACCGTGACCCGGCCCTGCGCGTCACAGCACCTGACGTGGTCGCCACCGACCCCGATGACCCGCTTGATCAGGTCCTTCTCGTTGTCGGACGGCAGCAGCCCGATGAAGGTCATGCCTTCCTTGAACTGCTTGACGACGACGGGGTCGTTCTTCTTGGCGGTCTGCTCGTCCTGGAGCCAGCCGCCCGGGTCGTGGAAGACGACGACGTCCCCGCGCTGCGGCTTGGAGCCGAACCACGGGGTGAACTTGTCGACCAGGACCCGGTCGCCGATCCGGATCGTCTGTTCCATGGAGCCGGACGGGATCACGAACGCCTGGACGAGGAACGTCTTCAGGACGAGCGCTATCAGGACGGCGACACCCACCAGGAGCGGGATCTCACGGACCGCGGAGCGTCTGCGCTTGCGCTTGACCTTGCGCTGGAGCTTGCGGCGTTCCGCGCGCGTGCGACCGCCGCCCGGCGCGGAGGTGCGGCGGGACCCGGTGGGCAGCAGATCGTCCGCGGGGCTGCTGGGCACCCCGCGCGGCTTGCCGCGGTTACCCATGGGCGCCTCCCGCCGGGGCGGGCACGCGCGCGTAGGCGGACGGCCGGGTCAGATGCGTCCAGTGGCGGTACGGCCACACGATCCAGTCGGCCCGGCCGATGACGTCGCCGATCGGGATCATGCCGCCGCCGGGCGAGCCGAGATGGTCGCGGGAGTCGCTGGAGTCGCCCCGGTGGTCACCGAGGACGAACAGGCGGCCGGAGGGCACGACGACGTCGAAGGGCACGCTGGAAGCACTGTCCCCGGGGTAGAGGAACGCCGTCTCGTCGACGGACCGGCCGTTCACCTCGATCCTGCCCTTCTTGTCACAGCACACCACATGGTCTCCGCCCACACCGACCACCCGTTTGATGTAGTCGGCGTCCCCGAAATACCCGGTGCCGTCGAACACAACCACGTCGCCGCGGTCCGGCCGGGCACCGAAACGGTACGCCAACTTATTTACGAGAACGCGGTCGCCGATCCTCAAACCCCGCTCCATGGATCCGCTGGGAATCTGGAACGGCTGCACCACGACCGTGTTGAGGAGCAGCAGGAAGGCAAGACCGGTGAAGAGCGCGAGGGTGATCCGGCCGCCCGGGAGCCAGTCGGCGACCCGGGCCGCCAACGCGAAACGCGACCGGCCCTCCGCACCCGGAGTTCCGGGCTGGGAGGAGCGGTCGCGTTCCGTCGACTGTGCTTCGGTGTCCATCGGGGCCAGATGCTATCCGGCCCCGCTGTGACTCCGGGAAAGCGCTCAGTTCTCGCGCTTCTCCTTGATCTTCGCGGCCTTGCCGCGCAGCTCACGGAGGTAGTACAGCTTGGCGCGGCGCACGGCACCACGGGTGACCAGCTCGATCTTCTCGACGATCGGGGTGTGCACCGGGAAGGTGCGCTCGACGCCGACGGAGAACGAGACCTTGCGGACCGTGAAGGTCTCGCGGACACCGGAGCCCTGGCGGCGGATCACGACGCCCTTGAACTGCTGCACACGGGAGCGGTTGCCCTCGATGACGCGGACGTGCACGTTGACGGTGTCACCCGGGCGGAAGGCCGGGATGTCGGTGCGCAGCGACGCGGAGTCGACGGTGTCGAGCAGGTGAGACATTTCGTCTGCTTTCCTCGCTGATGCCACAGGTCATCAACGGAAACTAGGGGTTCCAAGAGGTCTGCCGCGCGGGTCGGGCGGCGTCGTGTCCCCCTGTGGCAGGGGCGCACGCCGGACGGACGCACAACAGCGACCTATTCTTCCACGGCCCCGGCCCGGCGCCAAAATCGGCCGTACCGCTCGCCCTCCGGGTCCGGTTCCCAGCCGAGGATGGAGAGCATCTCGCGGTCCTTCTTGTCGAAGGCCCTGGGGTCGCAGTGCTCGATCAGGTCGGGCCGGTGGGCCGTGGTGCGGGTGAGGGCCTCGTCGCGGCGCCAGCGGGCGATCTTGCCGTGGTGGCCGCTGAGCAGCACCTCGGGGATGTCCCGGCCGCGCCAGACGGGCGGCTTGGTGTAGACGGGGCCTTCGAGGAGGCTGGCCATCGCGCCGGGCGCGAAGGAGTCGTCGCGGTGGGACTCCGCGTTGCCGAGGACACCGGGCAGCAGCCGGGCCACGGCCTCCGTGACGACGAGTACGGCCGCCTCGCCGCCGGCCAGGACGTAGTCGCCGATGGAGACCTCGTAGACCGGCATCCGGGTCGCGTACTCGTCCGTCACGCGCCGGTCGATGCCCTCGTAGCGGCCCGGTGTGAAGATCAGCCAGGGGCGCTCGGACAGCTCGACGGCCAGCTCCTGGGTGAAGGGGCGGCCGCTGGGCGTGGGGACGACCAGGGCGGGGGCCTGGGCGCCGCTCTCGTAGCCGTCGGCGAGGACCGTGTCCAGGGCGTCGCCCCAGGGGTCGGTCTTCATGACCATGCCGGGGCCGCCGCCGTAGGGCGTGTCGTCCACCGTGTTGTGCCGGTCGTACGTCCACGCGCGCAGGTCGTGCACCTGGACGTCGAGCTGCCCGCGCGCGCGGGCCTTGCCGACGAGGGAGACGTTCAGCGGGTCCAGGTACTCGGGGAAGATCGTGACGACGTCGAGCCTCATGCGCGGTCGTCCCCGGAGTCGTCCCCGGCCGCGTCGGCGGAGTCGTCCCTGGACGAGGCGGTCTCGGCGCGGTCGTCGATCAGGCCGGGCGGCGGGGTGATGACCGCCCGCTGCTCCTCCAGGTCGATCTCGGCGACGATCTCCTCGACGAACGGGATCATCACCTCGCTGCCGTCCGGGCGCTCCACGATGAACAGGTCCTGCGAGGGCAGATGCGAGATCTCGGTGATCCGGCCGACCTCCGTGCCGTCCGCGGTGACCACGTCGAGGTCCATCAGCTGGTGGTCGTAGTACTCGTCCTCGCCCTCGGGGAGTTCCTCGGGGTCGATCTCGGCGATCAGCAGGGTGTTGCGCAGGGCCTCGGCGCCGGTGCGGTCGACGACGCCCTCGAAGCGCAGGAGCAGGCGGCCGCTGTGGACGCGGCCGGTGGCGATGGTGAGCGGCCCGGCGGTGGCCGGCTCGGTGGCCAGGACGGCGCCCGGCGCGAGCCGCAGCTCGGGCTCGTCGGTACGTACCTCGACGGTGACCTCGCCCTTGATGCCGTGGGCGCGGCCGATCCGCGCGACTACCAGCTGCACGTGTACAGATCTCCTGTCATACGACTGCGGGCCGGGGACGGCCCAGTGGCCCTCCCCGGCCCGAGCCGGTTGCGATGAAGCGTCAGCGGACGTGGTCCACGTCGACGAGGTCGACGCGGACACCGCGACCGCCGATGGCGCCCACGACGGTACGCAGGGCACGCGCGGTGCGGCCGTTGCGGCCGATCACCTTGCCGAGGTCGTCGGGGTGGACCCGGACCTCCAGCACACGCCCGCGGCGCAGATCACGCGAGGCGACCTGCACATCGTCAGGGTTGTCGACGATGCCCTTCACGAGGTGCTCAAGCGCCTCTTCGAGCATGCTGCTCAGGCCTCGGTCGACTCGGACTCAGCCGCGGCCTCGTCCTTCTTCTCAGCCTTCTTCTTCTGGGTGATGGCCTCACCCTTGCCCTCGTCGTCACCGCCGAGAGCCTCGAACGACGGGCGGGTCGACTTCGGCTCGGCGACGAGCAGCGGCGCCGGGGCGGGCTCGCCCTTGAACTTCTGCCAGTCGCCGGTCTTCTTCAGGATGGCGAGAACGGGCTCGGTCGGCTGCGCGCCGACACCCAGCCAGTACGCCACACGCTCGGCGTCCACCTCCATGACCGACGGGTTGTAGGTCGGGTGGTACTTGCCGATCTCCTCGATGGCCCGGCCGTCACGGCGGGTACGGGAGTCGGCGACGACGATGCGGTAGTGAGGCGAACGGATCTTGCCCAGACGCTTCAGCTTGATCTTGACTGCCACGGGAGTGGATTCTCCTGGATCTGACGGTGTTGGGCACGGCGAGCTGCCGCGTGGGGTTGCGGTACCCGAGATGCCCGATGGACGCGTCAGCCGGAGGAGAGAGGGGTCCTGTGCGGCTGTCGAGTACAGCTAGCCATTCTGCCATACGCTCCGGACCGCTTCCGTACGGGCCGCCCGGGCATGCCTGCGCGGCACCCGGCGTGGAGGTGAGGTCACGTCGGGTGCGTCGCCCGGTGCGGTGGAGCGGCCGTCCGCGCCGGCCGCGGCTGCCACGAGCAGCCGCGGCCTAGCTCGCCACCGCCCCCACGACCTCCGGGATGCGGAACGGCTTGCCGCAGCCGCCGCACACGATGGGGGCCTGGGCCAGCACCGACGGCACCACCCGGACGTTGCGGCCGCAGTCGCACACCGCCTTGACCCGGACGCCGCCACCGGAGGAACCGTGCCGGGCGGCCGGACCGCGGAAGGTGCGGGAGGTGTCGGCCGAGGTGGCGGCCGTGTGCGCCTTCAGCGCGCGCTGCAGCCGTTCGATCGTCGGGCGGTAGCGCCGCTTCGCCTCGGCGTTCAGCGTGACCAGCGAGAAGCCGCTGCTCGGGTGCGGTTCGTCGGGGTGGTCGAGGCCCAGTTCCTCGGCGATCGCGAGGAAGCGGCGGTTGTGGTAGCGACCGGCCCGGGAGGTGTCCCGGATGCCGCGGGAGGCGGCGATGCCGTGGACTGCCTCATGGAGCAGTCGCTCGAAGGAGAGTTCGTGACCGCACGCGGACGACGACTCCCCGATCAGGGATTCTGGCGCGGCAAGGTCCGGCAGCTCGGGGTGGTACCGCTGAATGTCGGCCCACGCCTGCGCCAGCTCTGCGGCGAGAACAGGTGGTGTCTGTGTCGTGCTCACGTAATGACAACGAGCGGGGGTGCCGCTGTGTTCCTATTCCGGGGCATCCCAAATAATTTGCACGTACCAGTCAGTTGCCACTGATGCGTCCTGACGAGGGCGGGTGCGCAGATCTGCGGAGAAGCGTCACAGTTCTCAACAAGCTGGTGCGTAGTCCGCACTACGGCATGGCCAGGAGCCCGGACGCGACGGTGGCCGACCGCCGCGCAAGAGGGGTTTCGGCCGCTCTCGGCCCGTGGCCCTCACTCCGCTCAGCGTCGCCGGCGCTCGTGACGTTACCGCGCGTCATCCCGCCCCCTGTCACCGGCCCGTCCCCGGGAGCGGACACCGTACGGTCATCCAGATTGCCGGGATGTGAAATCTCGCCACACCCGCGTCCGGGCACCAAGCCGGGGTCCACGACCCCTGGACGGCACCGCGAGCCGGGAGTTACGTGGCATACGTGGGAAGTGCGCGCGCACGGCACGGGGGCCACAACCGGGCGCAGCGGCGAACCGTCGGCGGATTGGGGCGCATACCTATGACACCTACGCTCGTGCGACAGCACGTGTCTCACGCGGACTCCGCACCCCGCGTGGACCCGAGCGCACGCGCGCGTGACTGGTCCGAGATCCAGGAGCGGATGCTCGTACCGCTCTACGAGGCCGTGTACGACCGGCTCGAAGTGGGCCCCGCCACCCGGCTGCTCGGCCTGCGCTGCGGTTCCGGGCTCGCCCTGCTGATGGCGGCTGCCAGAGGAGCCGCGGTCACCGGTGTCGACTCGGTCCCCGAGCGGCTCGCCCTGGCCCGCGAGCGCCTGCTCCCGGGCAAGCCGTCCGGCGGCGCCCACGGCAGCGGCCGGCCCGGCACCCACGCGCGCACGGCGGCGAGACTCGTCGACGGCTCGCCGGCGGACGCGGCCGACGCGGCCGGCGCGGAGACGGACCCGTACACCCTGGTGACCGTCTTCGAGCCGATCGGCGGCCTCGCCGGTGACTCCGAGGGGCTCGGCGAACTGCTCGCCGGGGCGCTGCCGTCGGCCGCGCGCGGGGCCGCGGTGGTGCTGGCCGGCTGGGGGCCGCCGGAGCGCTGCGCCACCTCCTCGGTGCTGCGGGTGGCCGGCAAGCTCGCCGATCCGCTGCGCGGCGGGCGCGGCTGGCGGCCGGCCCGGCGCGACGACCTGGAGGAGGTCGCCGGACGGGCCGGGCTGAAACCGGACGGCTCGGGCCGGGTCGCCTGCCCGTTCGGGTACGCCGGCCCGGACAGCGCCGTACGGGGGCTGCTGTCGACCGGCCTGTTCGACGCGGCGATCGCGGCGACCGACGCCAAGCAGGTCGACAAGGAGCTGACGGAGGCCCTGCACCCGTACCGGCGGCCGGACGGCACCGTGTGGATGCCCAACGTCTTCCGCTATCTCGTGGCGCGCGTGCCCTAGACGTCGGCGTCCTTGGCCAGGCGGGTGATCCCGGCGATCCGGTAGGCGTCCGCCTCCTCCAGCGTCTCCCGCTCCAGCAGGGCCCGCGCGAGCGCGTCCAGCTGCCCCCGGTGGTCGCGGAGTTTGCGGCACGCCTCCTCGTAGCACTCGTCCACGATCCGCCGCATCTCGGCGTCGATGACATCGAGGGTCTGCGGGGCGGCGGCGAGGCCGTAGGCCTGCTGGGCGTCGTTCGGGAGCGCGGAGAGCCGGCCGACCTGCTCGCTCATGCCCCAGCGCGACACCATGCCGCGCGCGATGTTGGTGACCTGCTCCAGGTCGCTCTCGGAGCCGGTGGTGATCACGTCGTAGACCACGTGCTCGGCCGCCATCCCGCCCAGCGCGCCGATGATCCGGCCGCGCAGGTACTCCTCGGTGTACGCGTACTTGTCCGCGTCCGGCGTCGACAGGGTGACCCCCAGGGCCCGGCCGCGCGGCACGATCGTGATCTTGCGGACCGGGTCGGCGCCGGGCTGGAGCATGCCCAGCAGGGCGTGCCCGCTCTCGTGGTACGCGGTGCGCCGGCGCTCCTCCTCCGGCATCACCAGCGGGCGCTCCGCACCGAGCTGGACCTTCTCCAGCGCGTCGGACAGGTCGGAGCGGGTGACCTGCCGCTGCTGCCGCTTGACCGCCAGCAGCGCGGCCTCGTTGGCGAGGTTCGCCAGATCCGCGCCGGTCATGCCCGGGGTCGTACGGGCCACCTGCGCGAGATCGACGTCGTCGGCGAGCGGGATGTCCCGGGTGTGGATCTCCAGGATGGCCTCGCGCCCGTCGCGGTCCGGCGGCGACACCTGGACCACCCGGTCGAAGCGGCCGGGGCGGGTGAGGGCGGGGTCGAGGATGTCGGCGCGGTTGGTCGCCGCGATCACGATGACGCCCTCGGAGCCCGAGAAGCCGTCCATCTCGGTGAGGATCTGGTTCAGCGTCTGCTCGCGCTCGTCGTGCCCGCCGGCCGAGGCGCCGCCTCCGCGTGCCCGCCCGATGGTGTCGATCTCGTCGATGAAGATGATCGACGGCGCGACCTTGCGGGCCTCGGCGAACAGCTCCCGCACCCGGGAGGCGCCGACGCCCACGATCATCTCGATGAACTCGGAGGCCGAGGCGGAGAAGAACGGCACCCCCGCCTCCCCGGCCACCGCCCGCGCCAGCAGCGTCTTTCCGGTGCCGGGCGGTCCCGCGAGCAGCACACCGCGCGGCATCTTGGCGCCCATGCGGCGATAGGCGTCGGGATTCTTCAGGAAGTCGACGACATCGTTCAGCTCGCCCTCGACCTCGTCGATGCCCGCCACGTCGGCGAACGTGGTGCGCTTCTCCCCCGGCACCAGCTCCACCGGTTTCGGCGGCGCCTTGCGGCCGAGCATGCCGCCCGCGCCGCCGAGCCCCGCGCTCATCCGGCGCGCGATGAACACCCACACGGCGATCAGCAGCAGCATCGGGGCCAGTGAGATCAGCAGATTGGCGAGAAAGCTGCGGTGCTGGACGACCGGCTCGGCCGTCACGGTGACCTTGTTCTTGGTCAGGCTCGCCCACAGGTCGTCGGCGGCGAAGGACGGCCGCTCGGTGTTGAACTTGGTGTACTCGCCGCCGCCGTCCGGGTTCTTCCGCTCCTTCTTGAGCTGGCCCTGGATGGAGTCGCCCTTGGCGTAGATCTTGTCGACGTTGCCGTCGCCCACCTGCTTGCTGAACTCGGTGTACGAGATCGTCGGCTCGTTCGCCTGGTCGAAATAGGACAGCACCAGGTTCGCGATCAGGTACACGATCAGCGCGGTGAGGACCAGCCGCCACCAGCCGCCCCGCATCCCGCGCCCGCCGGACGGCTGCTGCGGCGGCTCCTCCGGGGCGCCCTCGGTCCGCCAGGGCTGGTCCGGCGACTTGCGCGGCGGCGCGGGGTTGGTCATATCGGGACGGTACGACAACGGTCCCGTCCCGGCACGCGCAGAGGCGCCCTTCCCGGCGGAAGGACGCCCCGACGACCGTACGGGCCCGGTCAGCCCATGAACTTCTTGAACTCGTCCGGCAGCTCGAAGTCCTCGCCGCCCTGCTGGCCCGGCAGGCCGAAGGCGCCGCCGTTCTGCCCGGCGGCCTCCCGGCGCTGCGCCTCCTCCAGCTCCTGCTGCTTGCGCTTCATCGGGTTGCCGGAGCGCTGCTTGCCCTTGGCCTTCTTCGGCTGCTTCTTGGTGCGGCCGGGGCCGCCGCCCATGCCCGGGATCCCCGGCATGCCCGGCATACCGCCGCCCTGGGCCATCCGGGACATCATCTTGCGGGCGTCGAAGAACCGCTCGACCAGGTTCTTCACGGCGCTGACCTCGACACCCGAACCCTTGGCGATACGGGCGCGGCGGGAGCCGTTGATGATCGTCGGGTCCTGGCGCTCGCCCGGCGTCATCGACTTGATGATCGCGGCGGTGCGGTCGACGTCCCGCTCGTCCAGGTTCTGGATCTGGTCCTTGATCTGCCCCATGCCCGGGAGCATGCCGAGCAGCTTGGAGATGGAGCCCATCTTGCGGACCTGCTCCATCTGGGACAGGAAGTCGTCGAGCGTGAAGTCCTGGCCCTTCTTGGACGCCAGCTTCGAGGCCATCTTGGCGGCCTCTTCCTGGCTGAAGGTCTTCTCCGCCTGCTCGATCAGGGTGAGCAGGTCACCCATGTCGAGGATGCGGGAGGCCATCCGGTCCGGGTGGAACGCGTCGAAGTCGTCCAGCTTCTCGCCGTTCGACGCGAACATGATCGGCTTGCCGGTGATCTGCCGGATGGAGAGCGCGGCACCACCGCGGGCGTCACCGTCGAGCTTGGACAGGACCACGCCGTCGAAGCCGACGCCGTCGCGGAAGGCCTCGGCGGTGTTGACCGCGTCCTGGCCGATCATCGCGTCGACGACGAACAGGATCTCGTCCGGCGAGACCGCGTCCCGGATGTCCGCGGCCTGCTGCATCATCTCGGCGTCGATACCGAGGCGGCCGGCGGTGTCCACGATCACGATGTCGTGGACCTTGGACTTCGCGAACTCGATGGAGTCCTTGGCGACCTTCACCGGGTCGCCGACGCCGTTGCCCGGCTCCGGGGCGTACACGGCGACGCCGGCGCGGTCGGCGACGACGCTCAGCTGGTTCACCGCGTTCGGGCGCTGGAGGTCGCAGGCGACCAGCAGCGGGGAGTGGCCCTGCTCCCGCAGCCAGTGGCCGAGCTTGCCCGCGAGGGTGGTCTTACCGGCACCCTGGAGACCGGCCAGCATGATCACGGTGGGCGGCTGCTTGGCGAACCGCAGGCGCCGGGTCTCGCCGCCGAGGATGGTGACCAGTTCCTCGTTGACGATCTTGAGGACCTGCTGGGCGGGGTTCAGCGCCTTGGAGACCTCGGCACCGAGGGCGCGCTCCTTGAGGTTCTTGATGAAGGCGCGGACCACCGGCAGGGCCACGTCGGCTTCGAGGAGCGCGATGCGGATCTCGCGCGCCGTGGCGTCGATGTCCGCTTCACTCAGCCGGCCCTTCCCGCGGAGGTTTTTGAAAGTCGCGCTGAGGCGGTCGGAGAGAGTATCGAACACGGCGGCTTCGGTCCTCGGAGTCGGGGGCGGTCTGAGCGTCTTCCAGGGTATCTGGCCCGACAAGGGGACGGCCCCCGCCCGCCGTATTCGGCGAGCGGGGGCCTTCCCCGGCCGCTGCGGGGAGCCCGCCCGCACGACCGACGGACACCTGCGCGAGAGGTCACGCCCGCAGCGCTTCCTCCAGCGCCCCCGCCAACGACGCCGCGTCCTCGCCCGGCAGGGGCGCCCCCGCACCCGTCGTGACGTAGAACGCGTCCACCGCGTTGGAGCCGAGCGTGCTCACATGCATGCTCCGCACCCGTACGGCCGCCTTCTCCAGGGCCATCCCGATCCGGTACAGCAGCCCGGGCGCGTCCTGGGCCCGGACCTCGATGACCGTGGCGTGCCGGGAGGCGGCCGGGGCGACCGTCACCCGGGGCGGCGGGGCGGTCCAGCCGCGGCGACGGGGGTAGGCCGCGTCGCGTTCGGCGAGCCGTCCGGCGATGTCCAGGGAGCCGTCCAGGGCGCGCACGAGGTCGGCGCGCAGCCGGGTCGCCTGCGGCAGGGAGCCGTACTCGGCCGCGACCCGCCAGTTGAGCAGGAGGACCGTGCCGTCGCCGCCCACGCCGTCCGGCAGCCGCAGGGCGCGCAGTTCCGCCGTGCGGACGGTGAGGCGGTGCACGGCGAGGACCCCGGCGACCGCGGGGAGCACGGTGGGCTGGTCGGGCACGGCGATGAGCAGCTCGACGCCCAGGGGTTCCGGGTCGCCTGAGCGGTCCTCGTCCGGCACCGGTTCGGTCTGGGCGCGCAGGGCGAGGACCGGGCCGCCGGTGCGGACGGCCTCGACGGAGAGGCGCTCCTGCTCGGCGGTGGGCGCGGCGGGCTCGGGTTCGTCGGGGACGTCTCCGGCGAGGACCGCGGAGACCCGGCGTACCAGGTCGGCGACGAGGGAGCCGCGCCAGGAGGACCAGGCGGCCGGGCCGGTCGCGAGGGCGTCCGCCTCCGTGAGGGCGTGCAGCAGTTCCAGGGTGCCCTGGGTGCCGACCGCGTCGGCGACCGAGCGGACGGTGGCGGGGTCGTCCAGGTCGCGGCGGGTGGCCGTCTCGACGAGCAGCAGGTGGTGGCGGACCAGCAGGGACAGGACGGCGACGTCGGCCCGGTCGAAGCCGATCCGGGCCGCGACGTCCCTCGCGATGATCTCGCCGGCCACCGAGTGGTCGCCCGGCCAGCCCTTGCCGATGTCGTGCAGCAGGGCGCCGACCAGGAGCAGATCGGGGCGGCTGACGCGGCGGGTCAGCTCGGAGGCGCGTACGGCGGTCTCGATCAGATGCCGGTCGACCGTCCAGATGTGGACCGCGTTGCGCTGCGGGCGGCAGCGGACCCGTTCCCAGTCGGGGAGCAGCCGGGTGATCAGGCGCTCGGCCTCCAGGGCCTCCCAGACCTCGACCGTCGGGCGGCCGGAGCCGAGCAGTGTGACCAGTTGCTCGCGGGCCTCGGCGGGCCAGGGGGTGGGCAGGGGGCGCGCGGTGGCGGCCATGCGCCGGACGGCGTGCAGGGAGAGCGGGAGGCCGGCCTGTGCGGCGGCGGCCGCGGCGCGCAGCGGGAGCACGGGGTCGCGTTCGGGGCGTGCGGCGCGGGCCAGCACCACCTCGCCGTCCTGCTCGACCACGCCCTCGGCGAGCGGGGAGCGCTCGGCGCCGGGCTTGCCGCCACCGATCATGGCGCGCAGCCGGGTGCGCACGGCCCGCGAGCGCAGCACGCGCCCCACTTCCCGCCAGGTGACATCGCTGGCGTAGGCGATCACCCGCGCCGCTTCGTACACCTGCCGCAGCAGGGCGTCGGCGTCGAGCAGCCCCAGTTCGGCGGCCACCTGGTCCTGCTCCTGCAGGGCGAGCCGGTCGGTGGCGCGGCCGGTGGACAGGTGGAGGGCGTCGCGTACGTCGAGGAGCCGGCGGCGGGCGTCGTCCAGGCCCTCGCGCGGGGCGTCGGCGAGCCAGGAGGCGGCGACGGCGCGCAGGGCGGTGGCGTCCCGGAGGCCGCCCCGGGCCTCCTTGAGGTCGGGCTCCAGGAGGTACTGCAGCTCGCCCTGGCGGGCGCCGCGCTCGGCGCACAGCTCGCGGAGTTCCGGCAGGCGGGCGGGGGCCTGGTTGCGCCAGTCGGCGAGGGCGGCGGTGCGCAGGCCGGCGCTGAGGCCGGCGTCGCCGGCGAGATGGCGGGCGTCCAGCAGGCCGAGGTGCACCTTCAGGTCGTCGCCGGCCGTCTTGCGGGCCTCCGCGGGGGTGCGGACGGAGTGGTCGAGGGAGAGGCCGAGGTCCCAGACGGGGTACCAGAGCCGGTCGGCGAGGGCGGCGACCGCAGCGGGGTCCAGGCCGTCGTGCAGCAGGACGAGGTCGAGGTCGCTGCGCGGGGAGAGTTCCCCGCGGCCGTAGCCGCCGACGGCGACGAGCGAGACGCCGGGCAGCGTGCCGGCCGCCGCGGTGAAGAGCCGGGCGAGCCAGTCGTCGGTCAGTCCGGCCAGCGCGGAACGGCGCGGCGGCCCGGACCGCGCCCCCTCGGTGAGGAGGCGCAGCCGGGCCGCCGCGTAGCCGCCGGACCCCGGGTCTTCCGTCTCTTCGCGCACATCCGTACCCGTCACCCAGCGACTCCTGTTCTCGTTCCCCCGACCGGATTCCCCCGTGTCAGAGCGCGTCGGGCCCGCGTTCGCCGGTGCGCACCCGTACCGCCGCCTCGACCGGCAGCGACCAGACCTTGCCGTCCCCGATCTTGCCGGTGCGGGCGGCCTTGACGATGACCTCGATCAGCGCCTCGGCGTCCTCGTCCTCCGCCAGCACCTCGATGCGGATCTTGGGGACGAGGTCGACGGTGTACTCGGCACCGCGGTAGACCTCGGTGTGGCCCCGCTGCCTGCCGTAGCCGCTGGCCTCGGTGACCGTGAGCCCGTGGACGCCGAAGGCCTGGAGGGCCTCCTTGATCTCGTCGAGCCGGTGGGGCTTCACGACGGCGGTGATGAGCTTCATGCGTCCACCTTCTTGTTCTGCGCTGCGGCCAGGGCCGAGGCGGCCACGGACCCGGTGACCCCGCCGCCGGCACCGCTGAAGTCGTACGCGGTCTCGGCGTGCTCGGCCTGGTCGATGCCGGAGACCTCCTCGTCCTCGGTGACCCGCATGCCCAGGGTCTTGTCGAGCAGGAAGGCGAGGACGGCGGAGACGACCAGGGAGTAGGCGAGGACCGCGAAGACTCCGGCGCACTGCTTCCACAGCTGGTCGAAGGAGTGGTCGCCGTAGAAGACGCCGGTGGCGGCGGACTGGCCCTTGCCGGTGGCGAAGAAGCCGATGAGCAGGGAGCCGATGATGCCGCCGACCATGTGGACGCCGACGACGTCGAGGGAGTCGTCGAAGCCGAACCTGAACTTCAGGCCGACGGCCGCGGCGCAGGCGACACCGGCGACGGCGCCGACGGCGATCGCGCCGAGCGGGGAGACCGCGCCGCCGGACGGGGTGATGGCGACGAGACCGGCGACCGCGCCGGAGGCGGCGCCGAGGGTGGTGAACGCGCCGTGCCTGATCTTCTCGTAGGCGAGCCAGGCCAGCATGGCGGCGGCGGTGGCGACCTGCGTGTTGACGAACATCAGCGCGCCCACGCCGTCGTCGTTGCCGAGCCAGGAGCCGGCGTTGAAGCCGAACCAGCCGAACCAGAGCAGACCGGCGCCGAGCATGACCAGCGGGAGGCTGTGCGGGCGCATCGGGTCCCGCTTGAAGCCGACGCGCTTGCCGATGACGAGGATGACACCGAGCGCTGCCGCACCGGCGTTGATGTGGACCGCCGTACCGCCCGCGAAGTCGATCACGCCGAGCTTGTAGGCCCACCCGTCGGCGCCCCAGACCCAGTGCGCGACCGGTACGTAGACGATCGTGACCCACAGGGCGACGAAGAGCGCCCAAGCCGAGAACTTGACCCGGTCCGCGAGCGCGCCGCTTATCAGGGCCGGGGTGATGATCGCGAACATCAGCTGGAAGACCATGAAGACGAAGACCGGGATGGTGTAGCCGTCCCAGAGTTCCGTCAGGCCGATGTTGCTGAGGCCGATCCAGTCGGCGTTCCAGCCGAGCAGGCTGTTGCCCGTGCCGAAGGCGAGGGAGAAGCCGTAGATCACCCACAGGATGGTGACGATCCCGAGGCTGATGAAGCTCATCATCAGCATGTTCAGGGTGCTCTTGACGCGGACCATGCCTCCGTAGAAGAAGGCCAGGCCCGGGGTCATGAGCATCACCAGGGCAGAACAGATCAGCATGAAGCCTGTATTGGCGGACGACAGCTTGGGTGCGTCCGCCGCAAGCATGATGGCTGGTGCCATCGGCGTCTCCTCGTCGGTTGGTACGGCCCCGTGCGGGCGGTGCCTGAGCGATCCGGTCGATGTGAGGGGTGGGCCGGTTATGCGCCATGAGACTGGCGCAGCGCGGTTTCGGCGGAAGCCCCTCGTTGTTTCGCCGGGGTGACGAAGGCGCCCTGTGTGTTACGCGTCGATGAAGTGCGAGATGTCCGGCCGCGCGATCGTTATCGTGGCGCAACCTTCTCCTGCGCGTCCCCGTAGGGACACCGCGCGGACACGGACCGGCCGCGACCGGCCTTCCGATGACCTGGCATGGGGGAGCCGAGTCGGGCAGTTCGGGAGGACCGGCCGCGGCCGGGGCATGGGGTGCTCGCGGGTCAGACCGCCTCGGCGGCCTCCGGCAGGTCGATGGCGAGCTGGTCGCTGAGGTCGATCACGGCGGCGAGGTCGCCGAAGTCGCGCACGGCCGTGTCGACCGTCTTTCGGATACGAGTGTTCACACGTTCGGAGCGGACCTTCTTGGCGATCCCCATGGCCTGAGTGGCGTACTCGGTGCTGTGCTCGGGCTCGCGCTGGAGCAGATGCACGGTGGCCATGCCGATCAGATTGAGCGCGTACGACCGCTGGTGCTCGGAGTCCTTGGCGAACAGTTCCACCGCCCGCTGCATGAGCGGCTCGGCGAGGGAGGCGTAGGTGGGGCTGCGCCCGGCGACGTAGGCGAGGTCCCGGAAGGAGTGGGAGTTCTCGCCGTACAGCTCGGCCTCGGAGAAGAAGCGGATCCAGTCCGGGTCCGGCTCGTCCCACTCGTCGGCGTCGGCGAAGGTGTCCTCGGCCATGCGGACCGCGCGCTTGGTCTTGCCCGGCTGGCCCATGTTGGCGTAGGCCCTGGCCTCCATCGCATACAGCATGGCCTGGGTGCGCGGGCTCGCGCAGTCGCGGCTGCCGTACTGGGCGAGGTGGATCAGCTCCAGGGCGTCCTCGGGCCGGCCGAGGTGGATCATCTGGCGGCTCATGCTGGAGAGGATGTAGGAGCCGAGCGGCTTGTCCCCGGCCTCCTTGGCCGCGTGCAGGGCGAGCACGAAGTACTTCTGCGCGGTGGGCTGGAGGCCGACGTCGTACGACATCCAGCCGGCCAGCTCGGCCAGCTCGGCGGCGACCTGGAAGAGCTTGCGGGTGGTGGCCGCCGGCTGGGGTTCCTGGAGCAGGTCGGTGACCTCGTGCAGCTGCCCGACGACCGCCTTGCGGCGCAGGCCGCCGCCGCACTGGGCGTCCCACTGGCGGAACATCTGCGTGGTGGACTCCAGCAGGTCGAGCTCGGGCTTGGAGAGCCGGCCCGGCCTGCGCGGGTCGAGGAGCGCGGGTTCGGGCTCGGGCGGGACCGGGGCGGTGGGCGTGGGCACGAGCCAGCGCTGCATGGGCTCGATGAGGGAGGGACCGGCGGACAGGGCGAGCGAGGTGCCGAGGAAGCCGCGCCGGGCGAGCATCAGATCGCTGCGGGAGAACTCGCCGAGCAGGGCGACGGTCTGCGGGCCCGTCCACGGCAGGTCGACACCGGAGGCGGCCGGCGACTGGCGGGCGGCGCGCAGGCCGAGATCCTCGATGGAGACCACACAGCCGAAGCGCTCGGAGAACAGCTCCGAGAGGATCCGCGGGATCGGCTCGCGCGGGTTCTCCCCGTCCAGCCAGCGGCGCACCCGCGAGGTGTCGGTGGAGATGTGGTTGGTGCCTAACTGGCGTGCCCGGCGGTTCACCTGGCGGGCCAGCTCGCCCTTGGACCAGCCGCTGCGCACGAACCATGAACCGAGCAGCTCGTTGGGGCGCTTGTCAGCGTTCGCCCCGCCACCGCCGTTGCCGCTCACTGGAACGCCCCCATCCCTGAGACCACTTGCCGCCTGATGCGCCAAGCCCTATCAGAATGCCGGTAAATACGGGCTCCCGTCCTCTGGTTCTCACCCTTCGAACGAGTTGACGACTTGCCTCCGGCATACCCACGAGTGCTGTGCCCCCGGGACTCGCACACTCACAGTAATCCTACGATCACCCGTCCAGCCACGGGGATCCCTGAAACGCCACCATTCGCCACCCCTTCGAATGAACTCACGTTCAGCCCCACGCGATTCACTTGACATAGGACGAACGGGAGTGGGCGGAGTGGTGCACGCGGGGGCGCACAGCCCCCGATACGCCACCCGGTGCGCTACAAGGCGCTGCCTTGACCCTTCGGCGGATCGGGCAGTCGGAGCCGTAGCGTTACGTTCCGCTTCCGTCTCGTTCCGTGTCGTAACCACCGGCGCGCAGGACCCGTTGGAGGGGGCATGGGCTTCACGATCGGCGGCATCCGCGAGATCCGCACCGGCACACGTCGGCGCGGACGTTCCGCGGAGTGCACCGCCGTCGCCGAGTTCACCGGCCTGTGGGGCTGGGACGTGGTGCCGGGGGCGCGGGCCGCCGCGGGCGTCTGCTCGTGCGGACGGTCCGACTGTACGGCGCCGGGCGCGCATCCGCTGGGCTTCGCGCCGCCGGTGCCGGCCGGGGCCACGCTGGACGAGGCGACCAAGGCGTGGTCGGAGTTCCCCGGCGCCTCGGTGATGCTGCCGGTCGGCCAGGCGTTCGACGTCATCGAGGTCTCGGAGCCGGCCGGCCGCCGCGCCCTGGTCCGCCTGGAGCGCATGGGCCTGCCCCTCGGTCCCGTCACCGCCACCCCGGACGGCCGTGCGCACTTCTTCGTCGCGCCCGGCGCCGCCGCCGCTCTCCCCCGGCTGCTGTACCGCCTGGGCTGGGACGATCCGGCCGCGCTCGACCTGCGCGGCCTCGGCCCCGGCACGCACATCACCGCGCCGCCCTCCGACCGGGGCGGCCTCGGCCCGGTGCGCTGGCTGCGTCCGCCCGCGCTGGACTCCGCGACCCGCCCCCCGGCGGCCCGGCTGCTGCTGGGCACGCTGGCGTACGTCGCCCATCGCTCGCGCACCTGAGCGCCGCCGGAAAAAGGCGAAGCGCCCGTCCCCGACTGCACCTCGGGGGCGGGCGCTTCTCGCGCGGAGCCGGGGACGTTCCCCGGTCCGTGCCGCCTGCGGAGTTCCGCGGGCGGTCAGTCGCCGATCAGGGCGTCCACGAACGCCTCCGGCTCGAACGGGGCGAGATCGTCCGCGCCCTCGCCGAGCCCGACCAGCTTGACCGGCACGCCCAGCTCGCGCTGGACCGCGACCACGATGCCGCCCTTGGCCGTGCCGTCCAGCTTGGTCAGCACGATGCCGGTGATGTCCACGACCTCGGCGAAGACCCGGGCCTGCACCAGACCGTTCTGGCCGGTGGTGGCGTCCAGCACGAGCAGCACCTCGTCCAGCGGCGCGTGCTTCTCCACGACCCGCTTGACCTTGCCCAGCTCGTCCATGAGGCCGGTCTTGGTGTGCAGACGCCCCGCGGTGTCGATGAGGACCACGTCGACCCCCATCTCCTTGCCCTCCTTGACCGCGTCGAAGGCGACGGAGGCGGGGTCGCCGGCCTCGGGGCCGCGCACGGTGTAGGCGCCGACGCGCTCGCCCCAGGTCTGGAGCTGGTCGGCGGCGGCGGCCCGGAAGGTGTCGGCGGCGCCGAGGACGACCGTACGGCCGTCGGCCACCAGGACGCGGGCGAGCTTGCCGGTCGTGGTGGTCTTGCCGGTGCCGTTGACGCCGACGACCATCACGATGCCGGGCTTGCGGTCCTCGGGCTCGGTCCGGACCGTGCGGTCCACATCGGTGCCGATCAGCTTGAGGAGTTCCTCGCGGAGCAGGCCGCGCAGTTCCTCGGGGGTGCGGGTGCCGAGGACCCTGACGCGCTCGCGCAGGCTGTCGACCAGCTCCTGGGTGGGCTGGACGCCGACGTCGGCGGTGAGCAGCGTGTCCTCGATCTCCTCCCAGGTGTCCTCGTCGAGGTGCTCGCGGGAGAGCAGCGTGAGCAGGCCCTTGCCCAGGGCGTTCTGCGAGCGGGACAGGCGGGCGCGCAGGCGGATGAGGCGGCCTGCGGTGGGCTCCGGGATCTCGAGTTCGGGAGCCTCGGTCTCAGGGACGGTGGGGGGCTCCTCCACGGCGGCCGGTGCCGAGCCGCCGGGGAGGTCCACCTCCTCGATCGTCCGGCGCGGTTCGTCGCGTGGCGTCTCCGCCTCGTCGCCGACGTGCGGCTCGGCGGGGGGCGCGGTGATGTCGGGCGTCTTCGGGGGCGGCGGGGGCAGCGGCTTCCGGCGCCGGCTGCCCACGATCAGCCCGCCGAGCGCGCCGAGCACGACCACGGCGATGACTACAGCAAGGATGACGGTTTCCATAACTCGACCAGTATCGGCCATGGGTCACGCCGGGCCAGGGTTGCCGAGGCTTGTGGCTTTCTCCAAGAGACAAACACCCTGTAAGGTACGGAGTCGGATCAAAGTACAATAGTTGAGATCCAGTTGACGCGCGTAGAGTCGCTACGTTCCCTTCCCCCCACCCCTAGGCACCCTTTCCCATGAGCAAAACCGTCGAGACCGAAGGCGCTCTCGAGACCCGCGGCATCGAGCAGGTGCCCGACCACGAGCGCACCGCGAAGACCCGCGAGCTGTTCCCCACCTGGGTCGGCGCCAACATCAGCGTGCTGCTGCTGACCATGGGCGCGAGCCTGGTCGTGGCGTACCACCTGAACATCTGGCAGGCGCTGATCGTCGCGGTGTCCGCGCCCATCGTGTCGTACGGCCTCGTCGGCCTGATCGGCATCGCGGGCAAGCGGGGCGGCGCCCCCGGCATGGCGCTGTCGCGGGCGGTCTTCGGACAGCGCGGCAACCTGCTGCCCGGTTCGCTGATCTGGGTCGCCCGCTGGGGCTGGGAGACGATCAACGCGGTCACCGGCGCGTACGCGATGCTCACCATCCTGGACATCCTGTTCGGCCTCAAGGCCAACAGCGTGCTGGACATGGTGATGCTGCTGCTGTTCGTCGTCGCGACCTTCGCGATCTCCGGGCTCGGCATCAACGCCGTGCAGAAGTGCAACAAGTACGCGGCCTACCTCTTCGGCGTCTTCTCGGTGCTGGTCCTCGGCTACCTGGTGGCCAACACCGACTGGTCGAAGGTGATGGACCACAGCGCCGGCTCCACGGCCGCGGTGATCACCGGTGTCGGCATGATCGCGGCCGGCGGCGTCAGCTGGATCCCGTCGGCGCCGGACTTCACCCGCTACCTGCCGCGCACGGCGTCCTCGAAGGCGATCGTGGGCACGGCGGTGGGCGGCGCCGGTGTGGTCGTCCTGCCCATGGTGCTGATGGGCGCGGTGATGGCGGTCTCCACGCCGGACCTGGCCTCGGCGACCGACCCGGTCTCCTTCCTCGGCGAGATCCTGCCGACCTGGATCGCGGTGCCCTACCTGTTCATCGCGCTGATCGGCATGCTGCTGATCAACTCGATGTCGATGTACTCGGCGGGCTTCACCGCGCAGACCCTGGGCTTCAAGGTGCCGCGGCACTGGGCGGTCTCGGTCAACGCCGTGATCTCGCTGATCTTCGGCGGCGTGCTGATGCTGGTGGCGACGAGCTTCCTCGGCTCCTTCATCGCCTTCCTCTCGCTGCTGGCGGTCGCCTTCTCCGCATGGGTCGGCGTGTTCGGCGCGGACATGCTGCGCCGCACGGAGTACGACGGGCGGGCGATGGCCGACACCACCCGCACCAGCGCCTACTGGTACCGGGGCGGCTTCGCCCCCGCGGCCGTGGCGTCCTGGGCGGTCGGCCTGGTGTCGGGCCTGATGTTCACCACCTCCGACTGGTTCACGGGACCGCTCGCGAAGAACAACGTGATCGGCGAGTACGGCCTCGGCTGGGTCGCGACCATCGTGATCTCGGGTGCGCTGTACCTGGTGCTGCCGAAGCCGGCGGTGGAGCGCCCGGCGGCCGGGCAGGCCGCGGAAGAGCGCGACACCCTGGCTGTCTGACGCATCGTCAGCTAACGTCCCCCTCCACCGAGTCCTACCGGAGGGGGACGTTCGCATGCCCGTCACCGTCGTACGCTTCAACCTCGTGGCGCCCGGCGCCGCCCCCGCCGCCCTCTCCGCCCGCTACCGGGCCGCGCTGGAGATGGCCAGGTACGCGGACGAGCACGGGATCAGCACCGTGCAGACCGAGGAGCACCACGGCGCCGAGAACAACTGGCTGCCGTCGCCGTTCGCCTTCGCGGGCGCGGTCTTCGGCGCGACCCGGGACATCGCGGTGACGGTGTCGGCCGTGATCGGCCCGCTGCACGACCCGCTGCGCCTGGCCGAGGAGATCGCGGTGCTCGACCTGCTGAGCGCCGGACGGCTGGTCACCGTGGCCGGGATCGGGTACCGGCCCGAGGAGTACGCCCTGTTCGGCGTGGACTGGAAGCGGCGGGGCCGGCTCCAGGACGAGCTGCTGGAGACCCTGCTGAACGCGTGGACCGGCGAGGAGTTCGACTACCGGGGCCGCACGGTACGGCTCACCCCGCGCCCGTACACCGATCCGCATCCCCTGCTGCTGGTGGGCGGCTCCTCCCGGGCCGCCGCCCGCCGGGCCGCCCGGCTCGGGCTGCCGTTCTTCCCGAGCGCGCATCTGCCGGAGCTCGAGGCGTACTACAAGGAGAAGCTCACCGAGTACGGCACCGAGGGCTGGACGATGATGCCGGCCGCCGAGACCCCGCTGCTCCACGTCGCCGAGGACCCGGACCGGGCGTGGGCCGTCTACGGCGAGCACTTCCTGCACGAGGCGCGGACGTACGCCTCCTGGCAGTCCGGGGACATCACCTCGGCGGTGCGGTCGGCGGCGACGACCGTGGACGGGCTGCGCGCGGAGGGCGTCTACCGGATCCTCACCCCGGAGCAGTGCGTGGCGCTGGGTCTCGACTCGCTCGTCCTGCACCCGCTGGCGGGCGGGATGCCGGTGGAGGAGGGGTGGCGGAGCCTCAGGCTGTTCGCGGAGCGGGTGGTGCCGGAGCTGGCGGGCTGAGCGGGAGGCCGTCGCCCCCGCCGGAGCGCGGCTTCCGGTCCGGCGCCGGCGCGCACAGGACCGCCGCCCCCCGGTCCGGGCAGTGGCCGGGCCGGGGGGCGGCGGACGGTACGAGGAGAGGGGCAGCGGGGACTTGGCCCTTCTCCCCGGGTCCGGGGAACCGCGGTGTGCGGGTCAGCCCATCTCCTCCAGGGACTTGCCCTTCGTCTCCTTGACGAACTTCAGGACGAACGGGATGGAGAGTGCGGCGAAGACCGTGTAGATCACATAGGTGCCGGAGAGGTTCCAGTCGGCCAGCGACGGGAAGCTCGCGGTGATGGCCCAGTTGGCGATCCACTGCGCGGCGGCGGCCACGCCCAGGGCGGCGGCACGGATCTTGTTCGGGAACATCTCGCCGAGCATGACCCAGACGACCACACCCCAGGACAGGGCGAAGAAGAGGACGAAGACGTGGGCGGCGACCAGGGCGACCCAGCCCTGGGTGCTCGGCAGCTTGCCGTCGACCAGGTGGTAGCTGAACGCCCAGGCCTCCAGGGCCAGGCCGACGGCCATACCGACCGAGCCGATCAGCGCGAGCGGCCTGCGGCCGATGCGGTCCACGAAGATCATCGCGATCACGGTGCCGACGATGTTGATGATCGACGTCGTGAAGGAGTAGAAGAACGAGTCGGACGGGTCGACACCGACGGACTGCCACAGGGTCGAGGAGTAGTAGAACGCGACGTTGATGCCGACGAACTGCTGGAAGACCGAGAGGCCGATACCGACCCAGACGATGGGGCGGAAGAAGAAGGAGCCGCCGAGCAGGTCCTTGAAGGAGGACTTGTGCTCGCTCTTCATCGCGTGCTCGATCTCGGTCACGCGGGCGTCCAGGTCGACGCCGGTGCCCTCGACCTCGGCGAGGATCTCCTTGGCACGCTCACGCTTGCCGACGGAGAGCAGGAAGCGCGGGGACTCGGGGATCGCGAGGGAGAGCAGACCGTAGAGGACGGCCGGGACGACCATCACGCCGAGCATGACCTGCCAGGCCTCGATGCCCATCAGCTTGCCGCGCTGGTCGCCGCCCGCGGCGTTGAGCAGGCCCCAGTTGACCAGCTGGGAGATGGCGATGCCGACGACGATCGCGGCCTGCTGGAAGGAACCGAGCCGGCCTCGGTAGGCGGGCGGGGCGACCTCGGCGATGTAGGCGGGGCCGATGACGGAGGCCATGCCGATGGCGAAGCCGCCGACGATGCGCCAGAAGGCGAGGTCCCACAGCGCGAAGGGCAGCGCCGAACCGACGGCGCTGATGGTGAACAGCACGGCGGCGATCTGCATACAGCGGATGCGGCCGATGCGGTCGGCTATGCGGCCCGCGGTCGCGGCGCCGACGGCGCAGCCGATCAGCGCGATCGCGATCACCTGGGCGAGGGCCGCGGAGCCGATGTCATAGCGGTCCCGGATGGCCTCGACGGCGCCGTTGATGACGGAGCTGTCGTAGCCGAAGAGGAAGCCGCCCATGGCGGCAGCCGCCGCGATGAAGATGACATGCCCGAGATGCTCGGGATGAGCCGACCTGGCTCCTGACTGAGGTGCCTGCGCAGTGCTGGTCACGAAAAACTCCTCGGGCCGCGGCAACGCTGCCGGGGTGGGGGTGATCCCTTCCGGGTATCCAGTGGGGCACAGGTTCACACCACTTACACCTGAAGGTAAAAGCAACGTTGCAGAGACTATGCCTTCAAGTTTCGAAGTCAATACTTCAACGGCTGTGAGTTTTTAGATACAAGGACCCCGCCCATGCGTTCAGTTCTTGAACATGAAGCGGGTGATCTTCTAGTGGATCTTGAAAGGTCCTAACGCAGTCGCTGCGAGATGACCTTGGACACCCCGTCGCCCTGCATGGAGACGCCGTAGAGCGCGTCGGCCACCTCCATCGTGCGCTTCTGGTGCGTGATCACGATGAGCTGCGAGGCCTCCTGCAGCTCCTGCATGATCCGGATCAGCCGCTGGAGGTTGGTGTCGTCCAGCGCCGCCTCGACCTCGTCCATGACGTAGAAGGGGCTCGGCCGGGCCTTGAAGATCGACACCAGCAGCGCGACGGCCGTCAGCGAGCGTTCGCCGCCCGAGAGCAGGGAGAGCCGCTTGACCTTCTTGCCCGGCGGGCGCGCTTCGACGTCCACGCCCGTGGCCAGCATGTTGTCGGGATCGGTCAGTACCAGGCGGCCCTCGCCGCCCGGGAAGAGGCGGCTGAAGACGCCCTCGAACTCGCGGGCCGTGTCCCGGTAGGCCTCGGTGAAGACCTGTTCGACGCGCTCGTCGACCTCCTTCACCACCTGCAGCAGGTCGGCGCGGGTCTTCTTCAGGTCCTCCAGCTGCTCGCTGAGGAACTTGTGCCGCTCCTCCAGCGCCGCGAACTCCTCGAGCGCGAGCGGGTTGACCTTGCCCAGCTGCTGGTAGGCCCGCTCGGCGGCCTTGAGCCGCTTCTCCTGCTCGGCTCGGGCGAAGGGGCGGGGCTGGTTGCGCGGGTGCTCCGGGTCCTCCGGCAGCCGCTCGCCGTCGGCCGGGGGCGAGGGCGGCACGAGCTGGTGCGGACCGTACTCCGCCACCAGCCCCTCCGGTTCGACGCCCAGCTCCTCCAGCGCCTTGGTCTCCAGCTGCTCGATGCGCAGCCGCTTCTCGGCGCCGAGCACCTCGCCGCGGTGCACCGAGTCGGTGAGCTTGTCGAGTTCGCCCTTCAGCTCCCGGCCGGCCGTGCGGGCGGCGGCCAGCTCCTGCTCGCCCCGCGCCTTGGCGGCCTCGGCGGCGGAACGCTCCTGCTCGGCGCGGGCCAAGGACACCTCGACGTGCGCCAGCAGCTGCCGGGCGCCGGAGGCGACGGCCTCGGCCACGGCCGCCTCGTGCCGCAGCCGGGCCCGGCGCTGCTCGGCACGCACGCGTGCCTCGCGTTCGGCGCGGGCCGCCCGGTCGAGCGAGTCGGCCCGCCCCGCGAGCCCCTTGACCCGCTCCTCGTGCGTACGGACCTGGAGA
The DNA here is from genome assembly GCF_043079545.1 of Streptomyces sp. NPDC015171. Classification (NCBI taxonomy): domain Bacteria; kingdom Bacillati; phylum Actinomycetota; class Actinomycetes; order Kitasatosporales; family Streptomycetaceae; genus Streptomyces; species Streptomyces sp. NPDC015171. Next base: position 200,461 of record NZ_JBIBUO010000009.1, on the reverse strand, counting down.
CGGGCCTCCATCTCGGTCTGCCGGGCGTTGGCCCCGTCGGCGGCGAGCCGGTCCCGCACGGAGGTGTCCGGCTCCTCCTCCACCGGCATCTCCTCGGCCACGGCGAGCCGCTCGGCCAGTTCCCCGGCCTCCTGTACGGCCTTGTCCAGCGCCTCCTGCGCACGGGCCGCCGCCGCGGCCGACCGCTCGGCCTCGCCCGCGGCACCCCGCGCCTGCCCGGCCAGCCGGCCGAGCTGCTGGGCCACTCCCGACTTCTCCCGGTCGGCGGCCCGCCGCCGCTCCCCCAACTCCTCGACGAGGGCCGCCGCCTCGGTACGGCGCTCGGCCGCGGCCCGCTGCTCCTCGGCCAGCTCCGTGCAGCGCACCGCCAGCTCGGCCAGCTCGGCGGCGGCCTCGTCCACGGAGGCCTGCACCTCCAGCAGGCTGGGCGCCCCGGCCGAGCCGCCGTGCGCGAAGTGGGCGCCGAGCAGATCGCCCTCGGCGGTCACGGCGGTCAGCTCCGGGTGGGCGTAGACGAGGTCCTCGGCCTCCTCCAGGGTGCCGACGACGACGATGCCCCGCAGGAGGCGGCGCACCGCGGGCATGAGGTCGGTGGGGCCGCGCACCAGGTCGGCGGCGAGGAGGTGCCCGGCAGCGGGGCGGCCCGCGTCCTCGCCGGCGCCGCCCGCGCGGTGGCGCACGTCAGGCCGGGGCGCGTCCTCCGGGGCCCCCGCCAGCAGCAGCGACGCCCGGCCGCCGTCCTGTTTGCGCAGGAGTCTGATCGCTTCCGCCGCCGACGCCGGGCTCGTCACGGCGATCGCGTCCGCCGCCGCGCCGAAGGCCGCGGCCAGGGGGATCTCGTAGCCCGCCGTGATGGTCAGCAGCCCGGCCGCCGGGCCGAGGATCCCGGTGAGGCGGTCTCGTGCGCCCAGCAGTATGCCGGTGCCGTCCTTGCGCCTGAGGCCCAGCGCCAGCGCCTCGTGGCGGGCCTGGGTCGCGGCGCGGCGCCGTTCGGCCGCGGTGGCCGCCTCACGGGCCGCGCTCAGGGCGGCCTCCGCGTCGGCGAGCCGGCGCCGGGCGGCGTCGTGCCGGGCGGCGAGGTCGGCGTCGCCGGCGTCCAGGCCGTCGACCTCGGCCTGGAGCGCCTCGTACTCCTCCTGGGCGCGCACCGCGCGGTCCCGTGCCTCGTCGCGGGCCGCGGCCAGCCGGTCGATCTCGGCCTGGGCGGAGGCGGCGCGCGAGCGGGCCGCGTTGACCTGCCCGCTCAGCCGGGCCAGGCCCTCACGGCGGTCGGCGATGGCACGGGCGACGTCCTTGAGCCTGCGCTCCTCCACGGCCAGCTCGCGCTCCAGTTCGGCGCGGTGGGCGACGGTGTCGTCCAGTGCGTGCTGGGCCGCTTCAAGGGCGGCCTCCAGCTCGGCCTCCTGTTCGCGGACGCGAGCGGCCTCGCGCTCCAGGTCCTCCGGGTCCCGGCCGCGCCGCTCCTCGGGGGAGGCGGAGGCGGCGCTCTTGACCCGGGCGTCGGCCAGCGAGACGGTGCCGCGCACGCGCTCGGCCAGCTGGGACAGCTCGTACCAGGTCTGCTGGGCGCGCTGGAGACGCGGGGTGAGGCGGCGCACCTCGTCCTCCAGCAGGGCCTCGCGCTGCAGGGCCTTCCTCAGCTCCCGCTCGGCCGTCTCCTTGCGCTCCTTCAGGGCCGCCTCGTCGGCGATCTCGGTCCGCAGGGCTTCGCGCAGGCGAACGAGATCGTCGGCGAGGAGCCGCAGCCGGGCATCGCGGAGGTCGGCCTGGATGACGGCGGCCCGGCGGGCCACCGCCGCCTGGCGGCCGAGGGGCTTGAGCTGGCGGCGCAGTTCGTCGGTGAGGTCCTGCACCCGCGCGAGGTTGGCCTGCATCGCGTCCAGCTTGCGGAGCGCCTTCTCCTTGCGCTTGCGGTGCTTGAGGACCCCGGCCGCCTCCTCGATGAAGGCGCGGCGGCCCATGGGGTCGGCGTGCAGGACGGAGTCGAGCTGGCCCTGGCCGACGATGACGTGCATCTCGCGGCCGATGCCGGAGTCGGAGAGGAGTTCCTGGATGTCCAGGAGGCGGCAGGTGTCGCCGTTGATCTGGTACTCGCTGCCGCCGTTGCGGAACATGATCCGCGTGATGGTGACCTCGGCGTACTCGATGGGCAGGGCCCCGTCGGAGTTGTCGATGGTCAGGGACACCTCGGCGCGGCCCAGCGGCGGACGGCCGGTCGTGCCGGCGAAGATGACGTCCTCCATCTTGCCGCCGCGCAGCGACTTGGCGCCCTGCTCGCCCATGACCCAGCTGAGCGCGTCCACGACGTTGGACTTGCCCGAGCCGTTCGGGCCGACGACACAGGTGATGCCCGGTTCGAACCGGAGCGTGGTCGCGGAGGCGAACGATTTGAAGCCACGGAGGGTCAGGGCCTTGAGGTGCACGCCGCCGGACTCTACCCGCCGCCGCTATCTCACTCCATGAACCCTCGCAACCCCGCGGTTTCGCCGTTGAACATGCAGGGCACACCAGACGTTAAAGAGGTTGAAAGGATGCGCGGGGAAGCAACCGCCGGGGGGAAAGAACGAAGGGACGCCGAAGCGTCCCTTGCAACTCTGACGACTGGGTCACAGCCGTTCGTCCAACTCAGCGGTTGATACGGGCAGCCCGATCGCCGCGACTGCTGCCGTGGAGCGATGCAACGATCAGGTGAGCGCAGGCTCCGCCTGGTGTGCGTCGATGCTCTCCATGATCCTGTCCTGAGAGGCGGCAGCCGTCAGCGCGTCGTTCTCGGCCTGGATCCGTACCAATTCGGATTCGAGGTCCTGCACACGCTGCTGGAGCCGTCGCATCTCGGCGAGGAGTCGCGGGTCGGAGCCGCCGACGTAACCGAGAAGCGCCTTTGCCATGATGGATGGTCCTCCACAATGAGTGACCGACCGATGCGGTGTGGGTCGTGAGGGATTCGCACCCGCGGTGCTTGGCACATCCGGGTGTTGCTCTGCTGCTGCTTCATGCCAAACAGCTAAGGTGCGCGGGGCTTTCAGCGTCTCACCAAAAAGTTTGACGGTCAACACGATCACGCCCCGTATTGGCGGGCGAACCGGGGCACGCGGCCGGAAGAACGGCGGCGCTGCGACTCCCCCGGGCCCTCAGGGCGTGGTGACCAGCAGTACCGGAGGAGCCTGCCATGCCACGCCCGTCTTGGCAACCACCAGGGCGTTTCCGTTCCGCGCACATGCCCCCGGCAGGTCTCGGCGCCCCAGCGGCGGGGTTGGGCGGGATCGGCTCAGCGGATCGCGAAGCCGTCGTAGCCGCCGCGCGGTGTGTCCCAGATCTCGGTGACGCCGTCGACACGGCCGGGCGTGTCGCTGCCCTCGAGCCAGTCCAGCAGTCCCTCGCAGCCCGCGCGTGACCCCTCCGCGACCACCTGGACCCGGCCGTCGGCCAAATTGAGAGCAAAACCACTCAGCCCGCCGATCTCCAGCGCCTTGGCACGCGTGAACCAGCGGAAACCCACGCCCTGCACGCGTCCGCGCACCCAGGCGACCAGCCGTACATCCTCACTCATGGGTGCAACCTAACCGGCCGGTGTCATCCGGGACACATCGCCGCCCAGCGGCATGGGGTACCGTCCGGACCCACGGAATCGCTGATGAAACTCACTCGATCGAGTGGGTCGGGTCGGCCAGAAGGAGTCCCTCGCCGGCGAGTCGCTCGTCCCGCAGGCACCGGGCCGACCGCGCGTACGAGGAAGAGGGCAAGGACATGGGACGCCACCGACGCTCCGCCGCCGGCCGCGCCGCGGACGGCACCCACGGCTCCGGCGCCGGACCCCAGGACCCGTCGGCGGGGGACCGTCCGATACCCATGGGCATAGCGCCCTATCTGAACCCGGAAGCCTATGCCGAGGCCGACGCGAGGGCCCAGGCCTATCTGTTCGCGACGAGCGAGCCCTCGGGACCGGCCTCGCCGGGGACGCCGGGGTCCGGCTCCGCAGGCTCCGGCCCGGGCTCCTCGAACTCCGGCTCCGGCTCCGGCTCCTCGGGCGGCCCCGGCTCCTCGGGCGGCGGATTCCCCGGCGGTGGCTTCACCCCCGGCGGCGGTCCGTCCGACGACGACCGGCGCCGGACCAAGGCCGTACGACCGGTCCGCGCGACCCTGCTCGGAGTATCGGCCGCCGTCGCCCTCGTCGGCACGGCAGCGGTGGCCACGGGCGTGGTGCCGGGCCTGGAGAACTACCAGCTCGGCGGCAGTACGCACACCACCGGCGGCGACCGGACGCGGGCCGCGGACTCCCCCGGCAACACGGCGAGCGCGCAGGGCGGTACCTCGGGCGGCGCCGGGACGGGCTCCGGCAGCGGCGGTACGGGCGGCACCGGGCGGGATGGCTCCTCCCGCTCGTCGGCCTCCGCTTCTTCCTCCGCCTCCGCCTCCGCTTCGGGATCCCCCCCGAAGTCGGCGTCCCCTTCTAAGCCGGCGTCCCCGTCGAAGTCGGCCTCTCCCTCGAAGCCGGCGTCCCGCACACCGGCCCCGTCGAGGACGGCCGCCGAGAAGCCGGCGCCGCGGACCACGCCGTCCACGCCCGCCGCCTCGCCCACGCGGCAGAGCCCCCCGCCCCGCACACCCGCCGAGTCGCCGACCGCATCGCCGACCAAGTCGCCCACCGCGTCTCCGACCAAGTCGCCCAGCACGTCGCCCACGCCCTCCGCCCCGCCGGCGACGGTGCCGAAGGAGACCGCGGCCGAGGCCGAGGTGCTGAAGCTCGTCAACGAGGAGCGGGCGAAGGCCGGGTGCAGCCCGCTGGCGGCGAACTCCTCGCTGACCGGGCTGGCCGAGGCATTCAGCGACGACATGGCCGCGCGCGGCTTCTTCGACCACACCGACCCGGACGGCAGGACGCCGTGGGACCGGGCCGCGAAGGCCGGGATCACCGATCTCGGCGGCGAGAACATAGCCCGCGGCCAGGCCGACGCGGCGGCGGTGGTCGCGGCCTGGATGAACAGCCCCGGCCACCGCGCCAACATCCTGAACCCCGACTTCAAGACCCTCGGCGTCGGCGTCCACTTCGGCCCGGGCGGGCCGTGGTGGACACAGGACTTCGGCTACTGAGCGGCGGCCCTACGCGGCGGCACGCCCGCGCGTGAAGACCCGCGCGGTCTCCGTCACCCGGCGGCCCAGGTGCTCGGCGGTGGCTATGTCCGCCTTGTGGACGGCCTCGGGGCCCTCGTCGCTGTTGCTCTGGGCGGCCGCGCCGGCGAAGACACCGAGGCGGTTGAGGTCGTTCTCGGAGCCGGTGCTGCTGTTCCAGCCGGGGAGCAGACCGAGGTTGACCCAGTGCATGCCGTGCTGGGCGGCGAGGATCTGGAAGAACTGCAGGGTGTGCAGCTTGTCGCCGCTCTTGGAGCCGGAGTTGGTGAAGCCGGCCGCCAGCTTGTCCTGCCAGTCCTGGCCGAACCAGCGCTTGGAGGTCGCCTCAGCGAAGACGTGGAAGGCGCCGGAGGCGGTGCCCATGTAGGTGGGCGAGCCGAAGACGATCGCGTCGGAGCGGTCCAGCGTCTCCCACTGCTCGTCGGTGATCTCGTCCACCTTGATCAGGTGCACCTCGGCACCCGCCCCGGCGGCACCGGCGCGGACGGCCTCGGCGAGCACGGCGGTGTGGCCGTAGCCGGAGTGGTAGGCGATGGAAACGACGGGGGTGGTCATGCGGACTCCTCGACAGGCAGCGGAAAGCGGCGATCCGAAGCAACGGCTCGTGAAAGCCGCAGCTCGAAAGCGATGACCAAAGGAAAGCACTAACCGATGGTTAGTGCAAGCGGGTGGAAAGCGCTGTGCGGGCGTACCCTTGCGTCATGAACGCCAGCACCCAGGACCACGACGACCTCGCGTACAACGTCTTCGCCAAGGCCTGCCCGTCGCGCGGCACGCTGGAGCACGTCACGGGCCGCTGGGGCGGACTGACGCTCGGCGCGCTGTACGAGGGTTCGCTGCGCTTCAACGAGCTGCGCCGCCGGGTCGACGGGGTGAGCGAGAAGATGCTGTCCCAGACGCTGCACGCGCTGGAGCGCGACGGCCTGGTGCACCGCGAGGCGCAGCCGACGAATCCGCCCCGGGTGGACTACGAGCTGACGCCGCTGGGCCGCCGGGTCGCCGAGCGGCTGCTGGCGCTCATCCACTGTGTGGAGGACGCGATGGACGACGTCCTCACGGCCCGCGCGCGTTACGACGAGACGCGCGGCGCCCTCTGACACTTCGGGCAGAAGTAGCTGGACCGGTTCATCCAGGGGCGGCGGCGCATGGGGGTGCCGCAGCGTTTGCACGGCAGGCCCTCGCGGCCGTAGGCGTCCAGTGACCGGTCGAAGTAGCCGGACTCGCCGTTGACGTTGACGTACAGGCTGTCGAAGCTGGTGCCGCCGACGGCGAGGGCCGCGTTCATCACGTCCCGGACGTGGCCGAGGAGCTCCGCGGTGACCGGACGCGTGAAGCCCGCCGTCGGGCGCTCGTAGTGCAGGCGGGACCGCCACAGGGCCTCGTCCGCGTAGATGTTGCCGACCCCGCTGATCAGCGACTGGTCCAGCAGGGCCCGCTTGATGGTGGTCCGCTTGCGGCGCAGCGCCTGGTGGAAGGCCTCGTCGTCGAAGAGCGGGTCCAGCGGGTCGCGGGCGATGTGCGCGATGACGTCGGGCAGGCCGTCGGGGGTGTTGTCGTGCAGCGAAAGACCGCCGAAGGTGCGCTGGTCGACGAAGCGGAGTTCGGTGCCGAGGGCGTCGGCGAACCGGACCCGGATGCGCAGATGCTTCTCGTCCGCCGTGTCGTGCGGCTGGACCAGCAGCTGGCCGCTCATGCCGAGGTGGGCGAGGACCGACTGGTTCGTCTCCTCCAGCGGCAGCCACAGGTACTTGCCGCGCCGCCGGGCCGTGCCGATGTGGTGTCCCTTGAGCCGGTGCGCGAAGTCCTCGGCGCCCGCGACGTGCCGGCGCACGGCGCGCGGGTGCAGCACCTCGACCTCGGCGACGGTCCGGTGGGCGACCCACCGTTCCAGACCGCGCCGGACGACCTCGACCTCGGGCAACTCGGGCATCGGGACCCTCCGTACGGAGCGTGGGACGAGCCGAGCGCCCGCCCCGTCGAAACGGCGGGGCGGGCGCTGGGTCCTGCTGTGTTCAGGCGGTGGCGGACGACGGATCGCCGTCCTTGGCGGCGGTCTCCTTGGCCGCCTCGGCTCGCTCGTCCGCGGCGGCCCGGATGGACCGCCAGGCGGACTCGGCGGCCTGCTGCTCCGCCTCTTTCTTGCTGCGGCCGGTGCCGGTGCCGTACGAGACGCCTCCGACGCGGGCGGCAGCAGTGAAGGTCTTCTCGTGGTCGGGGCCGGTCTCCGTGACCAGGTACTCGGGCACGCCGAGTCCCTCGATCGCGGTCAGCTCCTGGAGGGATGTCTTCCAGTCCAGGCCGGCGCCGAGATTGGAGGACTTCTCGATCAGCGGGTCGAACAGGCGGTGCACCAGTTCGGAGGCCGCGTCGAGGCCCTGGTCGAGATAGACAGCGCCGATCACCGCTTCAAGGGTGTCGGCAAGAATGGACGCCTTGTCCCGGCCGCCCGTGCCCTCTTCACCCCGGCCGAGCCGGATGAAGGCGCCCAGGTCGAGCCCACGGCCGACCTCCGCCAACGCACGAGAGTTGACCACCGCGGCCCGCAACTTGGCCAGCTGGCCTTCGGGCAGGTCGGGGTGGGTGCGATACAGCGTGTCCGTGACGACGAGGCCGAGCACGGAGTCCCCGAGGAACTCCAGTCGCTCGTTCGTCGGCAGACCGCCGTTCTCGTACGCGTAGGAACGGTGGGTCAGCGCTCGCACCAGAAGGGCGGACTCGACCTGATAGCCGAGCCGCCCTTCCAGAAGCGTGTGGGACGAGGCAGTGTTGTCCGCTGAATGCTTTTTTGGCGTGGACACGGTGCCTCTCACCAGCCGCTCAGACTTCGAGGACCTGGCGCTTGTTGTAGGTGCCGCAAGACGGGCACGCGATGTGCTGCTGCTTCGGCTCGTGGCAGCGCTCGCACGCAACCAGGGTGGGGACCGCAGCCTTCCACTGCGACCGGCGGTGGCGCGTGTTGCTGCGCGACATCTTCCGCTTCGGAACAGCCACGGCTACTTCTCCTGCTTCTCGTCGGCGCGTGCTGAAGGAAGCGCGCCGCCGCTCATCTCGTCCTTCTCGCCGTCCGTCGTCGAACCGGCGAGTCCCTGCAAAGCCGCCCAACGGATGTCGACGGCGTCATGGTGGTGGTCCGGGTCGTCCGCGAGCCGCACTCCGCACTCGGAGCACAGGCCCGGACAGTCGTCCTGGCACACCGGCTGCATCGGCAGTGCGAGCACCACCGCATCACGCAGCACGGGTTCGAGGTCGATCAAACCGTCCTCGACGAAGAGCCTGTCCTCGTCGTCCTCGGCGTCGTCGCCCGGTTCCGCGATCACGCGGCCCCGGCCGTCGGCGTCAGGGTACGAGAACATCTCCTGGAAATCTGCGTCGAGCGCGAGCTCGACCAGCTCCAGACACCTTACGCACTCCCCCTCGGCCGTTGCACGGGCGGTGCCTGTGACAAGCACCCCGTCCATGACCGACTCGAGGCGGAGTTCGAGTTCCATCGGTGCGCCTTCCGGCACTCCGATGACACCCTCGATGCCGAGATCCCTGGGAGCCTCGATCTCGCGGGTCAGGCGCTGCAGCGCACCAGGACGCCGACCCAACTCGTGTGTATCGATCACGAGGGGGTTGCGGTGGTCTAGGCGGGCGTTGGAAGCCATTCCTGCTTTCGATCTGCGAACTCGGAGGGACGCCGCCCGCAGGTGTTCCAGGCAGCGGTGATCGCGGGCATAGGCGCGACCGAAGAGCCAGGATACTGGACCTTTCGCTCAGCGCCCAATCCGGTACGCGGCTAGAGGCCCCGGCCCTGCTCGTACGCCCGCAGCTGCTCCGCGCTGATCATGCCCGTGTCGAAGAGGCTGGTCTCGTCGAGGGCGTAGCCCTGCTGGGCCTGCTGCTGGGGCTGGTGGGGCTGCTGAGGGTCGTAGCCGCCGCCCTGCCGGGTGTCGTATCCGGCCTGCTGGGGGTCGTAGCCCTGGTAGGCGTAGGGGTCGGCCTGCTGGTAGCCGTACGGGTCCTGCTGCGGCGCGTACTCCGGCTGCTGCGGGAAGCCCCCGTACGGGTCCGGCTGCTGCTGGTAGCCGTAGGCCGGCTGGGGCTCGTACGACGGCTGGGGCGGCTGGGCGGGCTCAGCGGGCTGCGACGGCTGTGCCGGCTCCGGGCGGCGCTGGGGCGCGCGGTCGCTGTCCGCGAGGGCGGCGAGATCGGCGAGGTAGTCGGCGTCACTGGAGTGCTGGAACGTCGTGGTGTCGTCGGCGAGGGCGCCGAGGTCGTCCGTGGCGATCCGGCCGTGCAGCTTCTGCCGGCCGCGGCCGACCGCCTCCAGGGTCTTGGCCAGCACCGCCTCGAAGGCGCCCAGCTTGGCGTCCACGTAGGCGTCGGCGTTGTGGCGCAGGGTCTCCGGGTCCTGGCTGCGCTCGGGGGCGTCCTCGTCCTCGTAGCCGTTCTCGTCCACGCCGGGGCCGGTGCCGAGCAGCTTCTCGCGGCCCCGGCCGACCGAACCGAGGGTCTTGGTGAGGACGACCTCGAAGTTGGCGAGCTTGGAGTCGACGTAGTCGTCGGCCTCGGCACGGACCTCCTCGGCCTCCTTGCGGGCCTCGGCGACGATCCGGTCGGACTCGGCCTGGGAGCGGCGGGCGATCTCGGTGTCGGAGATCAGCGAGCCGCGCTCGGCGTGCGCGCTCTCGATGATCCGCTCGGCCTCCTGGCGGGCCTGCTCGACCATCTGCTCACGGCCGCCGATCAGCTCCTGCGCCTGGGCGAGGGAGCCGGGCAGCGCCTGGCGCACCTCTTCGAGCATCGCGAGCAGCTCGGCCCGGTTGATCACGCATGACGCCGACATGGGCATGCCCCGGGCACCGGAGACCGAGGAGACGATCTCGTCGAGCTTCTTCTGCACGTCCACCTGTGCTCGCCACTCTCTACAGCCGGGTTGGAGACGGACGGGACGACTGTAGCCCCATCAGCCCTTGCCGAGGCGCTTGTTCAGTGCCTCCAGGACCTGGGCCGGCACCAGGTGGGAGACGTCTCCGCCCCAGGCCGCGACCTCCTTGACGAGGGAGGAGGAGAGGAAGCTGTAGGTGGGGTTGGTGGGCACGAAGAGGGTTTCGACGCCGGTGAGGCCCATGTTCATCTGGGCCATCTGGAGTTCGTAGTCGAAGTCGCTGACGGCGCGCAGGCCCTTCACGATGGCCGGGATGTCGCGCTGCTTGCAGAAGTCGACGAGGAGGCCGTGGAACGCCTCCACGCGGACGTTGGCGTACTCGGAACTGACCTCGCGGATCAGCTCGATCCGCTCCTCGATCTCGAACAGGCCCTTCTTGGACTTGTTGATCATCACCGCGACGTAGACCTCGTCGTAGAGACGCGAGGCTCGGGAAATGATGTCGAGGTGTCCGTTGGTGATCGGGTCGAACGACCCGGGACAGACGGCGCGGCGCACTTGTGATCCCTCGCTCTCCGGTCCGGTCATCGTGCGTCTTCGCACGTAGAGGCGGCGCGACCGTACCAAAACGTTCCCTCGCCGTAACGACGGGAGCGGATCGCCTCGAAGCCGTCCGGCCAATGGAATTCGCCGCCTCTGGTGCTGCGCTCCACGGTGACGAGGGCTTCAGCGGTGAGCCAGCCTTCCGTACGGAGTGTGAGCAGAATCTCGCGAAGATCGTCATCGGAGACGGCGTACGGGGGGTCGAGGAAGACCAGGTCGTACGGCTCGGCCGGGGCGGCGGCCCGGATGATCTGTTCCGCTTTGCCCGCCTTCACCTCGGCGCCCGGCAGGCCCAGGCTCCGCACGTTCTCGCGGACGGTCCGGGCGGCGCGCGCGTCCGCCTCGACCAGGAGGGTGTGGCCGGCGCCGCGGGACAGGGCCTCCAGGCCGACGGCGCCCGACCCCGCGTAGAGGTCGAGGACGCGTTCGCCGTCCAGGGGGCCGCCGAGGAGGGACTGCCAGGTGGAGAAGAGGGCCTCGCGCGCGCGGTCGGACGTGGGCCGGGTTCCGGTGCCGGGCGGTACGGAGAGGCGCCGTCCGCCTGCCCTGCCGGCGATCACGCGGGTCATCTCTGGGTCCTTCTTCGTGGTCGGCTGTACGCAGTCAGTCTGGCAGGCCGGACGGGGCGGGCGCCCTGGCGCGGCAGGCGGGTGCCGTCCGCCATGGCTCCTCGCGCGGTGCCCGCGCCCCGGGCCGGTCCGTCTCAGCCCTTCTCCAGGTACTGCTCCCTCTCCTCGTCCAGCAGGGCGTCCAGGGCCGTGCGCAGAGCGGGCAGCCGCTCCAGCTCGGGGTCGGCCGCCACCACCGCCACCGCCTCCTCACGGGCCTCGGCGATGACCTCCTCGTCCTCGATGACCGCCAGGACCCGCAGGCTGGAGCGGGCGCCGGACTGGGCCTGGCCGAGGACGTCGCCCTCCCGGCGCTGCTCGAGGTCGATGCGGGAGAGTTCGAAGCCGTCGAGGGTGGAGGCGACCGCGTTCAGCCGCTGGCGGGCCGCGCTGGCCTCGGGCATCTCGGTGACCAGCAGGCACAGGCCGGGGGCCGAGCCGCGGCCGACCCGGCCGCGCAGCTGGTGCAGTTGGGAGACGCCGAAGCGGTCGGCGTCCATGATGACCATGGCCGTGGCGTTGGGGACGTTGACACCGACCTCGATGACGGTGGTGGCGACCAGGACGTCCGTCTCGCCGGCCGCGAAGCGGCGCATCACGGCGTCCTTGTCGTCCGGGTGCATCCGGCCGTGCAGGACCTCGACCCTGAGGCCGCGCAGCGGGCCCTTGGCCAGCTGGTCGGCCGTGTCGAGGACCGCGAGCGGGGGGCGCTTCTCGGCCTCGTCCTCGGGGGACTTCCGCTTGGCCGCCTTCTTCGGGTCGGCCGCCTCGTCGGCGTCGTCGCCGATACGCGGGCAGACGACGTACGCCTGATGGCCGCCCGTCACCTCCTCGCGCACCCGCTCCCAGGCGCGGGCCAGGAAATGGGGCTTGTCGGCGGCCGGGACGACATGGGTGGCGATCGGTGAGCGGCCGGCGGGGAGCTGGTCGAGGACCGAGGTCTCCAGGTCGCCGAAGACCGTCATGGCGACCGTGCGCGGGATGGGCGTCGCCGTCATGACGAGGAGGTGCGGGGGCTGCTTGCCCTTGCCGCGCAGGGCGTCGCGCTGCTCCACGCCGAAGCGGTGCTGTTCGTCGACCACCACCAGGCCGAGGTCGTGGAACTGGACCTTGTCCTCGATCAGGGCGTGGGTGCCGATGACGATGCCGGCCTCGCCGGTGGCCAGGTCGAGCAGGGCCTGACGGCGGGCCGCCATGCCCATCGAACCGGTGAGCAGCACCACCTTGGTGCCGTGCTCGGCACCGCCCAGCATGCCGCCCTCGGCCAGTTCGCCCATCATCTCGCCGATCGAGCGGTGGTGCTGCTGGGCGAGGACCTCGGTCGGCGCGAGCATGGCCGCCTGGCCGCCCGCGTCGACGACGGCGAGCATGGCGCGCAGGGCCACCATGGTGTTGTGGGTCACCGTGAAGTGGTCGGTGACGTACGCGTGGCTCGGGTGGGCGACGCTGATGCACTGCACGGGTTTGCGTCCCACGTACTCGACGGCCCGGATCGCGCGCCGGAACGTGCCGGGGTCCGGTGGCGGTGCCGTCCGGCCCGCCTTCCGCGCCAGCCGGAAGGGGGCGTATCCCTCGGGCAGGGACACCGAGACGGCGGCCTGCGCCCGTTCGGTCAGGAGCCGCGCCCGCCCCCCGAGCGACCGCACCAGCCACGCGAGGTCCTCGGCGAGCTTCGGTGACGCCGAGGACCACGACGCGTCGCCGCCGTCCGCACGGACGCTGCCGCCGGTGTCCATCAGGCCCTGCAGCAGGGCGAGACGGTTCTTGGCCGACGTGTTCTTGAACAGGGCGGGGACGAAGGCGTCCGGGGAGGCCACCCCCCACAGGCCCAGGTCCCGCAGGGCCTGGACGATCGGACGGCGAGGGTCCGCCCCGGGGCGGGCCGGCTCGATCGTGCGGTCGGCGGGGGATCCCGGCACCGGGACCAGCCGGCAGTCGGGCGCCACGGCGGCGGTGACGGCGTCCCGGATCCCGGCGTCGGCCGTGGACAGTCGCAGGCCGTCCCGGAACGAGCCGGCGCCCAGGAGCAGGCCGAGCAGATACGGATCGAGCGGCAGGCTCCGGTCGCCGCCGAGATCGACGGGAACGGCCGCCGGGAGAAGCCACTTCGGGGATCCGTCCGCCGCGACCGGGTCCCGGCGGATCTCTCGCGTCGTCATGACCTGCGGAGCCTCGCCGCGGTGCCACGCGTCACGCGTGCCGACGATCCAGAGGTGCTCGTCGTCGCACTCGACGGAGCTTCCGTCGCAGAGGACCAGTCGCCAGACATCGCGCTCGCCCTGCGGGAAGACCCCGTCGATCAGCGCGGTCCCCCCGTCCGGCACGACCACCTCGTCGCCCGTCCGCAGATCGCCCATGCGGCGGAAACCGGCGGGTGCGAGCACCAGCGCGTCGAGCGGCTGGGCCTTGCCGGAGCCGACCTCGCCCTGGAGCAGGCGGTGCATCGGGTGGGCGGTGGCCAGGTCGGCGAAGATCTCCCGGGAGACCTTCTGCTGGCCCTCGGTGAGGGTGAAGGGGAGGCGGTCGTCGAAGGCCGTGAGGATGCCGTCCGGCTCGGGGACGCGGGGCACGGCGGGCAGCTGGGAGTCGGCGTGCCGGCGGCGGGCCAGGGCGACCTGGAGGACGAAGGCCTCGTCCCACTTCAGGCGGGAGCGGGCGTCGGCGATGTCCGCCTTGGTGTGCGGGCGGTGGATCTTGAGCAGGGCCTCGGGGAGCGGGAGCAGACCGCGGCCGGCGCGCAGCGAGTCCGGGAGCGGGTCGAGGGCCTCCTGGGCGCTGGGGAGGACGGTCTGGACCGCCTTGCCGATCTTCCAGGACTCCAGTTTGGCGGTGGCGGGGTAGAGGGGGATCAGGGCGCCGGCCCAGGTCTCGACGGCTTCCTCGCCGTCACTGCGGAGCAACTCGTAGGCCGGGTGGGCGAGTTGGAGCCGGCGGTTGAACACGGAGACCTTGCCGGCGAACATCGCGCGGGTGCCCGGCAGCAGCTCCTTGTGGGGTTTGTGGACGCCGCTGCCGAAGAACACCAGCTGGAGCCGGCCGCTGCCGTCGGTGATGGTGACCTCCAGGCGCTGGCCCTTGCCGCGGGGCGCCTTGGCCGACGCGAAGGAGTGCAGGCGGGCGTCGGCGACCTGCGCGACCACCGTCACATGCTCGTCCATGGGGAGGTCGGCGAGGTGGGTGAGCTGGCCGCGCTCCTCGTATCTGCGGGGGTAGTGGTGCAGGAGGTCGCCGACGGTGTGCAGGCCGAGGTGCTCGGCCATCACCTTCGCGGTGGCGGGGCCGAGCACTGACTTCAGGGGCTGCTTCAGTGGTTCTTCCAGTGCGGGCACGAGATCCATTGCACACCACCGCACTGACAATGCCGTAGACGCCGCCCTGCGCCGTCCCGGCGCCGTGCCGTAAACATCAGGGAAACTCCTGGTCAGGCGGGCTGCTCCGGCTCTAGGATGGCGCGCTCCGGCCATCCTTCGCGGTCACCGCCCCGCCGGGACCGCCCGACCCCGCGCCGCACGCACTCCCTCCCCGGCGCAGTGACGATGGACTCCCAGACCTCACAGCCTTCCCAGGCATCCCAGTCGCCTCACACTCCGCACACGTTCCAGGTCGACCTCCGCGGTCTGGTGGACCTGCTCTCCCATCACCTCTATTCCAGTCCGAAGGTCTACCTGCGCGAGCTGCTGCAGAACGCCGTGGACGCCATCACCGCCCGGCGGGCCGCCGAGCCGGACGCCCCGGCCCGGGTGCGGCTGTACGCGGCGGACGGCGGCCTGCGGGTGGAGGACACCGGCGTCGGCCTCACCGAACCGGACGTGCACGCCCTGCTGGCGACCATCGGCCGCAGCTCCAAGCGGGCCGAGGGCCTGGCCGAGGCCCGCTCGGACTTCCTCGGCCAGTTCGGCATCGGGCTGCTGGCCTGCTTCGTGGTCGCCGAGCGGATCCGCGTCGTCAGCCGCAGCGCCCGTACGCCCGAGGCCCCGCCGGTGGAGTGGACGGCCCGTGACGACGGGTCGTACACCGTGCGGACGCTGCCCGCCGCCGAGCGGCCCGAGCCGGGTACGACCGTGTACCTGACGGCGCGGGCCGGGGCCGCCGAGTGGCTGGCGCCCGAGCGGGTGCGCGCCCTGGCCCGGGACGTCGGCGCGCTGCTGCCGTACGACGTCCGGGTCGGCGACGAACCGGTCACGGATCTGCCGGCGCCCTGGGACCGCGCCCACCCGAGCCCGGCCGGCCGAAGGGCCGCGCTGGCCCGGCACTGCCGTGAGCTGTTCGGGTTCAGCCCGCTGGACTCGATCGACCTGGACGTGCCGCTGGCCGGGATCCGCGGGGTGGCGTACGTGCTGCCGTCGGCGGTCGGTCCGGCCCGGCGTGCGGGCCACCGTGTGCACCTGAAGGGCATGCTGCTCACCGAGCGGGCCGAACAGCTCCTGCCGGACTGGGCGTTCTTCGTGCGCTGCGTCCTGGACACCGACAGTCTGCGCCCCACGGCCTCGCGCGAGTCGCTGTACGAGGACGAGACCCTGGCCGCCGTACGGGACGCGCTCGGCGAGCGGATCCGGTCCTGGCTCACCGGGCTCGCGGCCGGTGACCCGGAGCGCCTCGCCGCCTTCCTCGCCGTGCACCACCTGGGCGTGAAGTCGCTCGCCCGGCACGACCGGGAGATGCTGCGCACGATGCTGCCGTGGCTGCCGTTCGAGACGACCGACGGACAGCTGTCCCTCGAGGAGTTCGCGCGGCGGCACCTGGTGGTGCACTTCACGCGGACGGTCGAGGAGTACCGGCAGGTCGCGCCGATCGCCGCGGCGCAGGGCGTCGGGGTGGTCAACGGCGGCTACACGTACGACGGCGAGCTGGTCGAGGCGCTGCCGTCGGTGCGCCCGCACACCGTGGTCGCCGAGCTGGACGCGGACACCGTGACCGCGCACCTGGACCCGGTGGACCCCGCCGAGGAGCTGGCCCTGTCCGGGTTCCTGGCGGCCGCGCGGGCCAGGCTCGACCCGCTGGGCTGCGACGTCGTCCTGCGCGCCTTCCACCCGCTGTCCGTGCCCGCGCTGCACCTGGACGACCGGGCCGCCCGGCACGAGCAGGCCCGCGCGGAGGCCGAGGAGCGGGCGGACGACCTGTGGGCGGGCATCCTCGGCTCGCTGCGCGGCAGCGCCCCGCGCGCGCGTCTGGTGCTGAACCATCTCAACCCGCTCGTCCGGCGGATCGGCGCGCTCGGCGACCCGGAGCTGATCGGCACCGCGACCGAGTCGCTGTACGGGCAGGCGCTGCTGATGGCGCAGCGCCCGCTGCGGCCGGCCGACACGGCGCTGCTCAACCGGGCGTTCATCGGGCTGCTCGCATGGGCGACCCACGGGGAGGGTGACGGACGATGAGTGAGATCACGGACTTCGACGCGCTGCGCCGAGCGCTGGCGGAGAACTCCGAGCAGCCGGAGGGGCCGGCCCGCAACGCGCGCGCGGAGCGGCTGCTCGCCGACGCCGAGCGGCTGGACATCCCGCTCGCCGTGATCGAGGCGCTCGGGCACCAGCTGAAGGTCTACAACTACAGCTCCGAGAAGGACAAGATGTTCGTCCCGTTCGCGCGGCTGCTGCGGCTGTGGGACGAACGGCCGGCGGACTTCGACGAGGACGAGGCGCACTCGCTGCACTGGGTCTTCAAGTGGGTGTCGGCGGGCATGCTGGACCAGCCGCACGTCCCGCTCGCCTCGATCGAGAAGTGGCTCGGCGAGATGGAGCACCGCTACCGGCTCGCGGGGCACTCCGAACGCGCGGTGCGCAGTGCCGAGTTCAGCGTGGCCGCGCACATCGGGGACCTCGCGCGCGCGGAGCGGGCGTACGGCGCGTGGCTGGCCGCCGACCGGGACCGGATGGCCGACTGCCACGCCTGCGAGCTGCACGGGCAGGGCACCTGGCAGGTGCGCCGCGGCCGGGACGCCGAGGCGCTGGAGCTGTGGGGGCCGGTGCTGGAGGGCGAGTTCGCCTGTGCGCACGAGCCGCACACCGTGCTCGCCTCCTCGCTGGCCCCGCTGCTGCGCCTCGGCCGCGTGGACGAGGCCCGGACCCACCATCTGCGCGGCTTCCGCCTGGTCAGGCCGATGGAGAGCATGCGGGGCGCGTACGCCGACCATGTGGAGTTCTGCGCGCTGACCGGGAACGAGGCGCGCGGTCTTGAACTGCTGGCCGAGCGGCCGGCCTACTTCACCGACACCGGGCATCCGCGCAGCCGGCTCGACTTCCTGGCCGCGGTGGCGCTGCTGATGGACCGGCTGACCGGGCTGGGCCTGGGCGCGCAGCCGGTGCCGGGGCCCGCCGGACGGACCTGGACCGCGCGGGAACTCGGCGCGCACGCGCGCGCGGAGGCGACGGACCTGGCAGGCCGGTTCGACCACCGCAACGGCACCTCCTCGGTCGGCGACCGGATCCGCGCGCGGATGGACCAGCGCCCGCTGGTGGAGCGGCTGCCGCTGGGCGTACGCGCGGCACGCCCGGCGGGGGCACCGCCGACCGCCCCTCCCCCGCCCGCCGAGCACGTCTTCGAGCCCGCCCCGGAGGCGGCCCTGCCCGCCCTGCTCGCCGAGGCGCGGCGGCTGTCGGACACCCTGCGACCGCACGCGCTGGAGGCGTGGGCCGCGGTCGCGCGGGCCGCGCCCGGCGGCGCCGGCCTGACACCGCGCGACCGCGCGGAGGTCGCCGACCACGAGGCCATGGCCGGCGGCCCCGAGGGGCTCGCCCTGTTCGAACGGGCGGCGGAGCTGTACGCGGAGGCGGGCGACCCCGGTGAGGCGCTGGCGGCACGCGCGCGCGGGGCCTACGTCCGCGCGCTGACGGGCGAGGTGGCCGCGGCCCTGACCGCGGTCACCGGCCTGTACGACGAGGTGCTCGCGCTGTACGCCGACGAGGCCACCGGCGTGCGGCAGACCGCGTCGGTGGTGATGAGCCGGGCCCGCGTGCTGATGCGCCGGGTGCACGAGGCCGCCGAACGGGGCGCCAGGAACACCGAACCGGCCGCGGCGGGCGCCGGACAGGCCGCCGTCGTGGACGTCCGGCAGGCCGTCGTGGACGCCGAGGCGGCCGTGCGGGAGGTGCTCGCGCTCGTCGAGGGGCGGGCCGGGGACGACGTGCGGCTGGCGGCGCGGGTCGCCGAGGCGCGGGCGATGCTCGCCGAGCTGGCCGGGCTCACCGGGGACGCGGCACGGGCGGCGGAGCTGTTCGCGCGGGCCGCCGGCGCGTACGTGGCCGCCGGGCTCCCCTGGTTCGCCGTGGAGTACGAGGTGCAGGTGGCCGCCCTCGCCCACCAGGCCGGTGACCGGGCCGGGGCCGAGGCGGCGCTGCGGTCGGCCCTGGAGCACGGCGGGCCGTACGTGGAGCCGGTCGGGCGGGCCCAGCTGCACCTCCAGCTCGCCGAGGTGCTCGGCGGCCGGGACGCGGCCGAGGAGGCGGCCGAGCACGCGCTCCAGGCCGCCCACTGGGCCGACGAGGCCGGCGAGGGCGGCACCCTCGGGGCCTGGGCGCGGCAGCAGCTGGGCGGCTTCCTGCTGCGCCGGGGGCGGTACGCGGAGGCCGCCGAGGTGCTGGAGTCCGCGTTGGCCGACCTGGGCACCGACACGCACGGCGACGGGGCCGTCGTCCAGGCCCGCTGGTGGCTCGGGGACTGCCTGGGCGAGCTGGGCGAGCACCGGGCCGCCGCCGAGCAGCGCCTGCAGGCCGCCGAGCTGGCCCGGCACTGGCCCGAGCAGCAGGACCACGCCACGCTCGCCCACCTCGCCGCCGAGTCGCTGGCCGGCGCGGGCCTGGCCGACGAGGCGGACCGGGCCTACGCGCGCGCGGGCGAGCTGTGGCGCTCGCTGGGCAACGCGCTGTTCCTGGTCCGCTCGCTGCGCGCCCGGGCCTGGCTGGCGCTGGGCCGGGAGTCCGGTTCGGGCCAGGCGCGCGAGCTGATGGCCGAGGCGCTGCGGGAGTGCGAGAGGGCACTGGCCGCGGCGGACCCGGCGGACCGGGAACAGGCGGCGGACGAACTCGGCGGCACCCACCGGCAGTTCGCCGAGCTGCTGGCCCGCTCGGCGTCCGAGGAGGCCGAAGACGCGGCGATCCGGGCGGTGTTCGAGGCGGCGCTCGAGCAGATGACCAGGGCCGTGGCGGTGTTCGCCGCGCTCGGCGCGGCCGGGCTGCACAGCCGTACCGGCGCCGAACTGGCCGCGGGCTGGCTGGAGGCGGACCTGTACCGTCCGGTGCCGGCCGCGGCACGCGCGCGTGCCGTGCTCGCCGCCTACGCGGACGCGGACGGCGCGGACGGCGCGGACGGCGACGCGGAGACCGTCCGGGCGCGGCGGGCGGAGGCGGCCCAGCTGCTGGAGGCGGCGCGGGAGGCGCGGGACGCGGAGGGCGGCGAGGACGCGCGGGACCGGGCGGGCGCGGCGGAGGGCTGAGTCACTCCACGCCGATGAGCAGCAGCGCGCCCTGCCGGCCGCCGCGGTACACGACCGTGTCGACGGCCAGGTAGGTGTCCCGTACGCGGGACTCCAGGTGCGTGGCGACCTCGCCGGGCGCCTCGTCCCCGACGACGAGCGTGACCAGTTCGCCGCCGGCCTGGAGCATGCGGTCGAGGACGGTCCGGGCGGTGGCGGTGACGTCCGCGCCGATCACCGCCACATCGCCGTCGATCAGCCCGAGCACGTCCCCGGCCTGGCAGATGCCGGCCGTCGTCCAGGACTGGTGCTCGGCCACGACGACCTCGGCGTACCGGGTGGCGCCCGCGGCCGAGGTCATCTGGACGACGTCCTCGTCGAACCGGCGCTCCGGTTCGTGCACCGCGAGCGCGGCGATGCCCTGGACCGCCGAGCGGGTCGGGATCAGGGCCACCCGGATGCCCTCGGTGCGGGCCTGCTCGGCCGCCGCCGCGGCCGTGTGGCGCAGCTCGGCGTCGTTGGGCAGCAGGACGACCTCGCGCGCGTGGGCCCGCCGTACCGCCTGCACCAGCTCTCCGCTGGCGGGCGGCTCTCCGGGCCGGGCCAGGACCGTGGTCGCGCCGGCCCCCGCGTACAGCCCGGCCAGGCCTTCGCCGGGTACGACGGCGACGACCGCCCGCTGGGCGCGCTCGCGCGGCGGACGCTCCCGGCCGCTGCGCGCGTCGCCCGCGCCGAAGTGGGTGATCCGGATCCGGTACGGCCGCCCGGCGTCCACGCCCGCCTCCACGGCGGCGCCGGCGTCGTCGACGTGCACATGGACGTTCCACAGGCCGTCTCCGCCGACCACGACCAGGCAGTCCCCGAGGGCGTCCAGGCGCGTGCGCAGCCGGGCCACGGCCGCGTCGTCGGCCTCCAGGAGGTAGATCACCTCGAACGCCGGGCCGCCGGTCTCGGCCTCGGCCTCGGCGGGGCAGCGGCCGGCCGCGGTCCCGCCGTCCGTGGCGGTGCCACGGGACGGGACCTCGCGGATCGGCGCGTCACGTACCGCCTCCCCCGTGAACGCCTCGACCAGCGCCCCCAGCACCGCCACCAGCCCCCGGCCGCCCGCGTCCACCACGCCGGCCCGCTCCAGCACGGCCAGCTGGCCCGGGGTCGCCGCGAGCGCCGCCCGCGCGCCCTCGTAGGCGGCCCGCGCGACCGTCCCGCAGTCGCCCCCGGCCCCCTCGGCGGCGTCGGCGGCGGCCGAGGCGACCGTCAGCACCGTGCCCTCCACCGGGTGGGCCACGGCCTGGCGTGCGGAGTCGGCGGCCCGGCGAAGGGCCCGCCGCAGCCCCGGTCCGTCGACGTGAGACGCGTCACCGTCCCCCGCGAGCACCTGTGCCATTCCCCGCAGCAGCTGGGCGAGGATCGTCCCGGAGTTGCCGCGGGCCCCGATGAGCGCCCCGTGCGCCATGGCCCGTACCGCGTCCGCGAGGGACGGCTCGGCGCAGCCGGTCCCGTACCCGGCGAAGACCGCCTCCACGGCCGTCGCCGCCGACTCCAGGGTCAGATAGAGATTGGTCCCGGTGTCGCCGTCCGCCACGGGATAGACGTTGATCGCGTCGATCTCCTCACGGGCCCGTCCCAGCGCCCCGAGCGCCAGGCCGCACCAGGTGCGCACCGCGAGAGCATCGAAGAACGTCTGCGGCTCCTGCGCCACCTGCGCCTCCCTGAGCTGGCTGGACGTGGGACGCAGCGTAGACCCCGGACGGGTGCCCTCCGGAAGAGGGCCGGGAGCAGGGGCCCGATCTGTCATGGTAGTTTCGTTGCACCGAAGCAGCCGTTGTATGCTGCTCCGGTTGCCCGATCTGATCGGGCCGTTCCCCTGGCACCGCCACTCAAGATCTCGGTTTTTAGGATCTCGATCCCGGCATGCCGGGATTATCCGTAAGTGCATCTGAAGTCTTTGGAGTGACCCGTGGCTGCCAACTGCGACGTCTGCGGCAAGGGGCCGGGCTTCGGCAACAACATCTCGCACTCGCACCGCCGTACGCCCCGCCGCTGGAACCCGAACATCCAGCGCGTACGTACCGTGGTCGGCGGGACGCCGAAGCGCGTGAACGCTTGCACCTCGTGCATCAAGGCCGGCAAGGTCTCGCGCTGACGCGTCTGCTGAGCGCGCGGCCACTGCCTGGTCCGCTGCACTGAGCCGGTCCACCTCACGGTGGACCGGCTTTTTGCCGTACCCGAACGCCGTACCCGAACCCGTGCCCGAAGGCCGGGGAGAGGGCGGGACCGCCGGCGAGAGCGCCGACGGCCTCAGACGGCGTCCCGTGTGTCCCGCCCGAGCGCCCAGCCGTGGTCCACGGGCCCGATCCCGGCGCCCAGGGAGAACCCGGCGGCGATCGCGCCGGTGACGTACTCCTTGGCCGCCGTGACCGCCTCCGGCACGCTCCGGCCCTTCGCCAGGCCGCAGGCGATCGCGGAGGCGAGGGTGCAGCCGGTGCCGTGGGTGTGCCGGTTGTCCTGGCGGGGAGCCCGCAGCCAGAACTCCGCCGAGCCGTCGGTGAGCAGGTCCAGGGCGTCCCCCGCGAGGTGACCGCCCTTGATCAGCACCCAGCGCGGCCCGTACGCCAGCACGGCCGCGGCAGCGCGCCGCAGATCGTCCTCGGAGTCGACCCGCACCCCGGTGAGTTGCGCCACCTCGTCGAGGTTCGGCGTGGCCACCGTCGCCACCGGGAGCAGCTTGGTGCGCACCGAGTCCAGCGCGGAGGCGGCCAGCAGCGGGTCGCCGTGCTTGGAGACGCCCACCGGGTCCACCACGGCCGGCGCGTCCGTGCCGGAGATCAACTCGGCAACCGCCTCGACCAGTTCCGCGGAGGCCAGCATGCCGGTCTTCACGGCCTGCACGCCGATGTCGTCGACCACACTGCGGTACTGCGCCCGCACCGCCTCCACCGGCAGCTCCCAGGCGCCCTGCACGCCCACGGAGTTCTGCGCGGTCACGGCCGTGATCACACTCATCCCGTGCACGCCGAGCGCCAGCATCGTCTTCAGGTCGGCCTGGACGCCCGCTCCGCCGCCGGAGTCGGAGCCCGCCACCGTGAGCACCCTCGGCGGTGTCCGCGCGGCGCTCATGACTCGATGTCCCCGAAGTGGTCCCAGCCGCCCTTGCTGGTCCAGGGCGCCCCGTCGACCGTCACCTGGGGCAGCGCGGAGGGGTTGAGGACCTCGCCGATGACCTTCCAGCGGGCCGGGAGCTTGGTGTCCGACGGGAAGGTGGCCACGATCGCGTGGTCCTCTCCGCCGGTCAGCACCCACTGCAGCGGGTCCACGCCGACGGCCTGCCCGATGTCGTTCATCTGCGTCGGGATGTCGATCGCGCCGGAGCGGATGTCGATCCGGACCTTGCTGGCCTCGGCGATGTGCCCGAGGTCGGCGATCAGGCCGTCGCTCACGTCGCACATCGCGGTGGCGCCGAGCGCGGCCGCCGCCGGACCCGCGTGGTACGGCGGCTCGGGACGCCGGTGGGCCTCCACGAAGGCGCGCGGCGAGCGGAAGCCGCGGGCGAGCACCGCGTACCCGGCGGCGGACCAGCCCAGCCAGCCCGTGACGGCCACGAGGTCGCCGGGCTGGGCGCCCGCGCGCGTGACGGGCTCCTGGTTGCGCAGATCGCCGAGCGCGGTGATCGACACCATGATCGTGTCGCCGCGCACGACGTCCCCGCCGACCACGGAGGCGCCCGCGACCTGGCACTCGTCGCGCAGGCCGTCCATCATCTCGGTCGGCCAGGTGACCGGCAGTTCGGCCGGGACGACCAGGCCGAGCAGCAGCGCGGTCGGTACGGCGCCCATCGCGGCGATGTCCGCGAGGTTCTGTGCGGCGGCCTTGCGGCCGACGTCGTAGGCCGTGGACCAGTCACGGCGGAAGTGCCGGCCCTCCAGCAGGATGTCGGTGCTCGCCACCACCCTGCGGTCGGGGGCGGCGACCACCGCGGCGTCGTCGCCGGGGCCGACCCGGACCGCCGGCGTGGCGGTGAGACGGGAGGTGAGCTCCCTGATGAGCCCGAACTCCCCGAGCTCACCAACAGTGCCCTTCATGTCCCTAGCTCCCCTTTTCTCCCTTGCCGTGCCCAGTCGCGCGTCATCAGTGTCCCCGATACCGTCGAAATGACCGTCGTCGCGGTCCTGGAGGCCGCCGACCCGGTCGTGGCGACCGTCGACACGGTCCGGGTGGTCGATACGGTCCATGTGACCGTCAACTTCCGTCGTGCCCGCACCCTGGCGCGCAAGCCCGGTCCCCGCAGGTCTCCCCGCGGGGAGCGGCGACGCGATACCGTGGCGTTCCTTTTCCCCACATGATCCTCGTGGCCGCTCTGGAGGTTCCGTGGTACAGGCGTACATCCTGATCCAGACCGAGGTCGGCAAGGCGTCGACCGTCGCCGAGACGATCAGCAAGATCCCTGGAGTGCTCCAGGCCGAGGACGTGACGGGTCCCTACGATGTCATCGTGCGCGCCCAGGCCGAGACCGTCGACGAACTCGGTCGCATGGTGGTCGCCAAGGTCCAGCAAGTGGACGGCATCACGCGCACCCTGACCTGTCCGGTCGTGCATCTGTAGCCCCCGTCTACGCTTGGCCGGTGAACTTCTTCCGTCACCGGCCTCTCGCCCTGCTCGCACCGGTCCTGCTCGTCGCGGTGGCCGGCTGCTCCACGGCGGACGACGACGGCACCGTCGCCGTTCCCACCCCGGACGCGAAGACCGCCCCGATCTGCCGGGACCTGGACAAGGTGCTGCCGCGGAAGGTGAACGGACAGCCCCGCAAGGACCCCGGACCCCGGTCCGCCTACACGGCGGGCTGGGGAAACCCGGCGATCATACTGCGCTGCGGCATCGTCCGGCCGCCGAAGATGATCGATGCCAAGGTGGCTCTGGGCGACGACCCGAACGCGATCGGTGGCGGGGTCAACGGCGTCGACTGGCTGATGGAGAAGGAGAGCGACGGGACGTGGCGGTTCACCACGTCAGGTCGCCGCGCGTACGTGCAGGTGACCCTGCCGAAGAAGCTGTCGGGCCCGGACGACAGCGCCCAGGTCATGATGGATCTGGCAGCGGCCGTGAAGAAGGCGAACCCGAAAGGGCTCGCCTCCATGCGGGGATGACCCGGTACGGGCTCAGCGCAGCCCGGTCGGGCGGCGCAGCGCCGCCTGCACCAGGCGGTCCACCAGCTCGGGGTAGCTGATCCCGGTCGCCTGCCACATCTGCGGGTACATGGAGATCGGCGTGAAGCCGGGCATGGTGTTGATCTCGTTGATCACGAACTCGCCGTCCTCGTCGAGGAAGAAGTCCGCGCGGACCAGGCCCTCGCAGGAGGCCGCCTCGAACGCCTCGACGGCGAGCCGGCGCACCTCGGCGGTCTGCTCCTCGGTGAGCGGGGCCGGGACGACACCGGGCGTGGAGTCGATGTACTTGGCCTCGAAGTCGTAGTACGCGTGGGCGTCCGGCGGCGGGATCTCGGCCGGGACGGAGGCGCGCGGGCCGTCCTCGAACTCCAGGACGCCGCACTCGATCTCGCGGCCCCGCACGGCCGCCTCGATGAGGATCTTCGGGTCGTGCGACTGGGCCTCGGCGATCGCCTCGTCCAGGCCGGACAGGTCGTCGACCTTGGTGATGCCGATGGACGAACCCGCGCGCGCGGGCTTCACGAACAGCGGCCAGCCGTGCTCGCCGGCGAAGTCGACGATCTTCTTGCGGGCGGCGGACTCGTCCTGCGCCCACTCGCGGGGGCGGATCACCACGTACGGGCCCACCTTCAGCCCGAAGGAGGTGAACACCCGCTTCATGTACTCCTTGTCCTGGCCGACGGCCGAGGCGAGCACGCCCGAGCCCACGTAGGGCACCCCGGACAGCTCCAGCAGGCCCTGCAGGGTGCCGTCCTCGCCGTAGGGGCCGTGCAGCACCGGGAAGACCACGTCGACCTCGCCGAGCGCCTTGGGCACGGAGCCGGGCTCGCTGTAGACGACCTCGCGGTTGGCCGGGTCGACGGGGAGCACCACGCCGCCCTCGTGCGACTCCGCCAGCTCGTCCACGCTGGGGGTGCGCCGGTCGGTGATGGCCATCCGCTCCGGCTCGTCGGCCGTCAGCGCCCAGCGGCCGTCCGCGGTGATGCCGATCGGCAGGACGTCGTACTTGGTCCGGTCGATGGCCTTGAGGACGGCGCCCGCGGTGACCACGGAGATCCCGTGTTCGGAGCTGCGCCCGCCGAACACGACGGCCACGCGGGGCTTGCGCGACGGCTGCTCAGGGCTCTGGGGAAGGTTCTCGGTGCTCATATCGCGATGAGAGTACCTGGAGGCAGCGCCCAAGTCAGCGCGCGCTCCCGGGCCGTCGCTCAGCGTCGCGCGGACGGTCGCTCAGCGTCGCGCGGGACGGTCGCTCAGCGGCACGCGGAGGGCCGCTCAGCGGCGCGGGGACGGTCGCGAGCGCGCCGCCGGACGGCCCGGGGCGGCGGCCGGACCGGACCCGGGGGGCCGCTCCCGGCTCGGTGCGGCCCGGGATCCGGCGCCGCTCGGGGTCAGCGGCGCTCCGGGCTCAGCGGCGCTCCGGCTTGGCGCTGCGCGCCATCAGCTCCTTGAGCGCGACGACCGGCGACTTGCCCTCGTGCACGATGCTGACGACCGTCTCGGTGATGGGCATGTCGACGTCGTGCCGGCGGGCCAGATCCAGCACGGACTCGCAGGACTTGACGCCCTCGGCGGTCTGCCGGGTGACCGCGATGGTCTCCTCCAGCGTCATGCCCTTGCCGAGGTTGGTGCCGAAGGTGTGGTTGCGGGACAGCGGCGAGGAGCAGGTGGCCACCAGGTCGCCCAGGCCCGCGAGTCCGGAGAAGGTCAGCGGGTCGGCGCCCATCGCGAGGCCGAGGCGGGTGGTCTCGGCGAGGCCGCGCGTGATGAGCGAGCCCTTGGCGTTGTCGCCGAGCCCCATGCCGTCGGCGATGCCGACCGCGAGCCCGATGACGTTCTTGACCGCGCCGGCCAGTTCGCAGCCGACCACGTCGGTGTTGGTGTACGGCCGGAAGTACGGCGTGTGGCAGGCGGCCTGGAGCCGCTGCGCGACCCGCTCGTCGGTGCAGGCCACGACGGCGAGGGCGGGCATGCGGGCGGCGATCTCACGGGCCAGGTTGGGCCCGGTGACGACCGCGACCCGGTCGGCGCCGACCTTGGCGACGTCCTCGATGACCTCGCTCATCCGCATGGTGGAACCGAGTTCGACGCCCTTCATCAGGGAGACGAGGACGGTGTCCGGCGCGAGCAGCGGGGCCCATTCGCCGAGGTTGGCGCGGAGGGTCTGGGAGGGGATGGCGAGGACGGTGAAGTCCGCGTCCCGCAGGGCCTCGGCCGCGTCTGCGGTGGCCCGCAGGTTCTCCGGGAGTACCACCCCGGGCAGATAGTCGGGGTTGGTCCGGGTGGAGTTGACCGCCTCGGCCAGCTCCGGGCGGCGGGCCCACAGGGTCACGTCACAGCCGGCGTCGGCGAGCACCATGCCGAAGGCGGTGCCCCAGGAACCGGTGCCCATGACGGCCGCCCGCACAGGCTTGCTCACTTGCTCTGCCCTTCCGCTGTCGTGCTCCGCGCCTGCGCCTGGGAGCGGCGCCGCTGCTCGATCCGCTCACGGCGCGGGTCGTAGGGCGTCGCGGGCGCCTTCTCGCCGCGGATCTCCTCCAGCTGGCGGGTGATGGCGGCCATGATGACCTCGGTGGCCTCCTTCAGCACGTCCGGGGTCATCTCCTTGCCGTAGAAGCGGGAGAGGTCCACGGGCGGGCCCGCCAGCACGCGGTGGGTCTTGCGCGGGAACAGGCGGGGCTTCTTGGCGTACGGCGGCAGCAGTTCGTTGGCGCCCCACTGGGCGACCGGGACGACCGGGCACCGGGTCTGCAGGGCGACCCGGGCGGCGCCGGTCTTGCCGGTCATGGGCCAGCCGTCGGGGTCGCGGGTGAGGGTGCCCTCGGGGTAGAAGGCGACGCACTCGCCGCGCTCCACGGCGTCGATGGCGGCCCGGAAGGCGCTGAGCGCGTCCGTGGACTCGCGGTAGACGGGGATCTGCCCGGTGCCGCGCATGGCGGCGCCGACGAATCCCTTCTTGAAAAGCCCGCTCTTCGCCAGGAATCGCGGAACCCGCCCGGTGTTGTACTGGTAGTGCGCGTACGCGAAGGGGTCCACGTGGGAATTGTGGTTCACCACGGTGATAAAGCCGCCCTCGGCCGGAATGTGCTCCATTCCACGCCAGTCCCGCTTGATCAGAACCACCAGCGGCGGTTTGCAGATCACCGCGGCGAAGCGATACCAGAAGCCGATTCTGCGGCGGGGCACAAGAACACCTTCCTCTAGGACTGCCACCCCGGCGGGGGCCGCACAAGTCTGGCCCCGGCCCGCCGGTCTGTCGAGAACACCGTACGCCCCGCCTCCCCCGGCACCGGAGGGCGCGGGGGACAATGAGCGGGACAAGAGAGGGGCGGTACGCCGGTGCAGTGGACCTTGGTGATCCCCTTGAAGCCCCTGCCGCAGGCCAAGAGCAGGCTTGCGGACACCGCCGGCGACGGGGTGCGCCCGGGGCTGGCACTGGCGTTCGCGCAGGACACCGTGGCGGCGGCGCTGGCCTGCCCCGCGGTGGCGGATGTGGCGGTCGTCACGGACGACGAGCTGGCCGCACGGGAGCTGGCGGCGCTGGGCGCGCGGATCGTCCCGGACGTGCCCCGAAGCGGCCTGAACGCCGCTCTGGCGTACGGCACCGCCGTCGTACGGGAAATCCGTCCCGGCACTCCGGTCGCGGCCCTGAACGCCGATCTGCCGGCCCTGCGCCCCGCCGAACTGTCCCGGGTGCTCGCGGCGGCATCGGAATTCCCGCGCGCCTTTCTAGCGGACGCCGCCGCGCTGGGCACGACTTTGCTGGCGGCGGCCGGTGATCACGCATTGCGGCCCGCGTTCGGCCTCGATTCCCGTGTGCGGCACCGGGCCTCTGGAGCGCGGGAACTCGGGCTCACGGGGGTCGATTCGGTACGGCAGGACGTGGACACCGGCGCGGATCTGCGCGCCGCGCTGGCCCTCGGGGTGGGGCGCCGTACGGCGGCGGTCTCGGCGGGGTTGCTGATCCCGGGCAACTGAGCGGCCGGCCCCTGCCCGTGGCGGCCGGCGACGGACCGCGGGCCGGGCGGCGCACGGCCGGAGACACTACGCTGACGGCCATGCAAGCCACCGCATACACCTACGACCCGGAAACCCGCAGCGGACAGGTACTGCTGGACGACGGCACCCCCGTGCCCTTCGGCACCGCCGCGTTCGACGCGGGCGGCCTGCGGCTGCTGCGCCCCGGCCAGCGGGTGCGGATCGAGACGGAGGGCGAGGGCGACGCCGTGCGCATCACCCTGGTAACCCTTCAGACCCTGTAATTGCCCTTACACACGCCGCGGGCCGGGCTCCCCTGGGGAGTCCGGCCCGGCGCGTGGATGCTGTTGCGGCTTACGACGTCGCCTTGCGGGCGGTGGCCTTCTTCGCGGTGGTCTTGCGCGCGGTCGACTTCTTGGCCGGGGCCTTCTTCGCGGTGACCTTCTTGGCCGGGGCCTTCTTGGCCGTCGTCTTCTTGGCCGTGGTCTTCTTCGCCGCGGCGGTCTTGGCCGTCGCCGTGGTCTTCTTGGCGGTGGTCTTCTTCGCCGTGGTCTTCTTCGCTGCGGCCGTGGTGGTCTTCTTCGCCGGCGTCGCCTTCTTCGCCGTGGTCTTCTTCGCCGCGGCCTTGGTGGCCTTCTTCGCCGCGGCCTTCTTGACCGTCGCGGCGGCACCGCCGGTCAGGCTGCCCTTGGGCGCCTTCTTGACGGAGACCTCGCCGCCCCGGGGAAGCTTCTTCGAGCCGCTCACCAGGTCCTTGAAGCCCTGACCGGCGCGGAAGCGCGGCACGGAGGTCTTCTTGACCCGAACCCGCTCGCCCGTCTGCGGATTGCGGGCGTAACGGGCGGGACGGTCCACCTTCTCGAACGACCCGAAGCCGGTGACCGAGACCCGGTCGCCCCCGACGACCGCGCGGACGATGGCGTCCAGGACCGCGTCGACAGCATCGGCGGCCTGCTGGCGGCCACCCATCTTGTCGGCAATCGCTTCTACGAGCTGCGCCTTGTTCACGTCTTCCCCTTCGGAGACATCGCCAGAACGAAAGTGTTCAAGCTTTTTCGCACGTTAGGCAGATATATACCGCAAATCAAACACGAAACGGGCTTATCACCCTTGTGCCGCAACGGACTCGGCCGCCCCGGACGGTTCAGCGGTCCTCTTCGGGCACCCGGCCCGCGTCGAGATCCGCCATGAACCGATCGAGCCGGCTTGCCGCGTCGGCGAGATCGTGCTTGGCCGCGGCCGTAATGACCAGCAGCTTCCGGGTCAGCGCCATCCGTACGCCCTCCGGGACTTGCAGTGCGCGCACTCTTGCGTGCGCTTCCTTGAGCTGGTTCGCGACCGCCGCATAGAGCTGGAGTTGGCCGTCGTGTTCCATGCACAGATTGTGCCATCTGGGGCGAGTTGTCGCCTGCGCAGGGTGCAACTGCCGCCTCAAATGGCCTTCCAGGCACTTGCGGCGGGTGCGAACACAGCACTCACGTACCCGAACAACAGCCGCCGTAACGTGGGAAGTTGAGCGATCCGGCAGAGGGCCGCAGGTCCGTTCGGGTGCAGACATGGCTGTACCCCCGATCGTGGCGATCGGGGGTACAGGAGAGGCGTTGGGGTGGCCGAAACCCGACCCGCTCGGGGCTTCGGGCCCGGCCGGGTCAGACCTGGAGCGTCCGGGGCTTGTGAGCGGGCCGCCCGGTCTCGTAGGCGGCGATGTCGGCCTCGCTCTGGAGCGTGATGGAGATGTCGTCCAGGCCGTTCAGCAGCCGCCAGCGGGAGTTCTCGTCCAGCTCGAAGGGGGCGGTGATGCCCCCGGCGCGCACCTCACGCGCGTTGAGGTCCACCGTGATCTCGGCGGTGGGGTCCTGCTCGGTCAGCTCGGAGAGCGCGTCCACGATCTTCTGGTCGAGAACCACCGTGAGCAGGCCGTTCTTCAGCGAGTTGCCCCGGAAGATATCGGCGAAGCGGGAGGAGATCACGGCCTTGAAGCCGTAGTTCTGCAGCGCCCAGACGGCGTGCTCGCGGGAGGAGCCGGTGCCGAAGTCGGGGCCGGCGACCAGCACCGTGGCCCCCTGCCGCTCGGGGCGGTTGAGGATGAACTCGGGGTCCTTGCGCCAGGCCTCGAACAGACCGTCCTCGAAGCCGTCCCGCGTGACCTTCTTGAGCCAGTGAGCAGGGATGATCTGGTCGGTGTCGACGTTGCTGCGGCGCAGCGGGACGGCCCGGCCGGTGTGGGTGGTGAAGGCTTCCATGGTTCTCAGACTCCAGCGGGCACGGGGACGTCGGTCAGGTCGGCCGGGGAGGCCAGGTGGCCCAGGACGGCGGTGGCCGCCGCGACCTGCGGCGACACCAGGTGCGTACGCCCGCCCTTGCCCTGCCGGCCCTCGAAGTTGCGGTTGGAGGTGGAGGCGGAGCGCTCGCCGGGGGCCAGCTGGTCGGGGTTCATGCCGAGGCACATCGAGCAGCCCGCGTGCCGCCACTCGGCGCCGGCCTCCTTGAAGACCACGTCCAGGCCCTCGGAGACGGCCTGCAGACCCACCCGCGCGGAACCCGGGACGACCAGCATCCGTACGCCGTCGGCGACTTTGCGGTCCTTGAGGATCTCGGCGGCGGCGCGCAGGTCCTCGATGCGGCCGTTGGTGCAGGAGCCTACGAAGACGGTGTCCACATTGATGGAGCGCAGCGGCTGTCCGGCCGCCAACCCCATGTACTCCAGGGCCTTTTCGGCGGCCAGGCGCTCCGAAGCGTCTTCGTACGAAGCCGGGTCGGGGACGCTCGCCGAAAGCGGCGCACCCTGGCCGGGGTTGGTGCCCCAGGTGACGAACGGCGACAGCGCGGCGGCGTCGATGACGACCTCGGCGTCGAAGACGGCGTCGTCGTCGGTGCGCAGCGTCTGCCAGTACGCGACGGCCGCGTCCCAGTCGGCGCCCTCGGGGGCGTGCGGCCGGTCCTTCAGGTACGCGAAGGTGGTCTCGTCGGGGGCGATCATGCCCGCGCGGGCGCCGGCCTCGATCGACATGTTGCAGATGGTCATCCGGGCCTCCATCGAGAGCTTCTCGATGGCGGAGCCGCGGTACTCCAGGATGTAGCCCTGGCCGCCGCCGGTGCCGATCCGCGCGATGATCGCCAGGATCAGGTCCTTGGCGGTGACGCCCTCGGGCAGCTCGCCGTCGACGGTGATGGCCATGGTCCGGGGGCGGGCCAGCGGCAGCGTCTGGGTGGCCAGCACATGCTCGACCTGCGAGGTGCCGATACCGAACGCCAGCGCGCCGAAGGCGCCGTGCGTGGAGGTGTGCGAGTCGCCGCAGACCACGGTCGTGCCGGGCTGGGTCAGGCCCAGCTGCGGGCCGACGACGTGCACGACACCCTGCTCGACGTCGCCCAGCGGGTGCAGCCGCACACCGAACTCGGCGCAGTTCCTGCGCAGGGTCTCCAGCTGGGCGCGGGAGACCGGGTCGGCGATGGGCTTGTCGATGTCGAGGGTCGGGGTGTTGTGGTCCTCGGTCGCGATGGTGAGGTCGAGGCGGCGGACCTTGCGGCCGTTCTTGCGCAGCCCGTCGAAGGCCTGGGGGCTGGTCACCTCGTGCAGCAGGTGCAGATCGATGTAGAGGAGGTCGGGCTCGCCCTCGGCGTGCCGGACGACGTGGTCGTCCCAGACCTTCTCCGCGAGTGTCCTACCCATCGCGTTCCCTCCGGCCGGCAAACGTCCGCCGACCCAACTAGAGATTCTGAGAAGCGGTGGCTGCCCTTCTCGGGGGCCCCTGAAAGTCGTGACTCCGGGCGTCCACCGCCAGGCCCGTTGGTCTGCGGGCCGCTGTGTGATTCCAGGGTGGCGCGTTCCACGGAAAATTGAACTTGCGTTTCACAGAGTGAGACGTGAGTATCGTTGCATGGACAACAGTAGCGGCGTCGGCGTTCTGGACAAGGCGGCCCTCGTCCTGAGCGCTCTGGAGTCCGGTCCGGCCACCCTCGCGGGTCTGGTCGGTGCCACCGGACTGGCACGACCCACGGCCCACCGCCTGGCCGTGGCTTTGGAACACCACCGCATGGTGGCACGCGACATGCAGGGCCGCTTCATCCTCGGCCCGCGCCTCGCGGAGCTGGCCGCGGCGGCGGGCGAGGACCGCCTGCTCGCGACGGCGGGCCCCGTGCTCACCCACCTCCGTGATGTCACCGGCGAGAGCGCGCAGCTCTACCGCCGCCAGGGTGACATGCGGATCTGTGTGGCCGCGGCGGAACGCCTGTCCGGCCTTCGGGACACGGTCCCGGTCGGCTCCACCCTGACCATGAAGGCCGGCTCCTCGGCGCAGATCCTGATGGCCTGGGAGGAGCCCGAGCGTCTGCACCGCGGTCTGCAGGGCGCCCGCTTCACGGCGACTGCCCTGTCCGGCGTCCGGCGGCGCGGGTGGGCCCAGTCCATCGGCGAGCGCGAGCCGGGCGTGGCGTCCGTCTCCGCGCCGGTCCGCGGCCCGTCCAACCGCGTGGTGGCCGCCGTCTCCGTCTCCGGCCCCATCGAGCGCCTGACCCGCCACCCGGGCCGTATGCACGCCCAGGCGGTCATCGACGCGGCAGGCCGCCTCTCCGAGGCCCTGCGCCGCACCGGCTGAGGCCGGCACCCGGAACGCCGAGGAGGGCCTGCCCCAGCGCCGCGGCAGGCCCTCCTCGGCGTTCCGGCACCCGGACGCGGTGCGGGGCGCGGCCCGACGGCCGCGCCCCGCCCCCGCCCGTGGCTCAGGAGGCGCGCAGCCGGTCGGCGGCCCGGTCGCCCCGGCGGCCGACCGGGAGGACCCCGGTCGCCTCTCCCAGCCCGTGGGCGGGCATGTTCATGTAGATCGACTCATGGGCCCCCGCCGGCACGACGTACGTCTCGTGCCAGAAGCCCACCCTGCCCCTTCCCTCCCGCAGGCGCCGGTTGAAGGCCGCCCAGGCCGGGCGGTGGTGGCGGTCCTGAGCCGAGGCGTAGGCGAGCAGCTTCTCCTTCGACTCCCAGTACTGCACGAGGTGGATCTCGCGCGGCCCGCCGCACAGCGCCTTGTAGCCGAGCAGCCCCTCGGACCGGTCCCGGCGCAGCTCCGCGATCATGGGCCCCATGGCCCGTGCGACCGGCCACCAACTGCGGACGGCCGCATAGCTGTTGATCCGCATCCCGATGAGGAAGACGACGACGCCGCCCTCGTGCGCGGCGGTCATACGCCCCTCGACCACTGCATCTCCCATGAGCTCCCCCACTCCTCCAGGCTGGTCGGATAGCTCTGCTATCCATGGTTGGATAGTGACACTCTCCACCATGGGAGCGCAAGCAGGAAGGGACACGACACGACCATGCGACTTGCGGAGCTGAGCGCGCGCAGCGGGGTCTCGACGGCGACGATCAAGTACTACCTGCGCGAGGGGCTGCTGCACCCGGGGCAGCGGATCACGGCCACCCAGGCCGAGTACGACGAGGAGCACGTACGTCGTCTGCGGCTGGTCCGGGCGCTCATCCAGGTGGGCCGGATTCCGGTGAATTCGGCCCGCGAGGTGCTCGCCGCCCTGCAGGAGGAGGGACTCGGCCGCACCCGGCGCCTGGGCACGGCGGTGTGGGCCCTGCCGCACGGCCCCGCGCCCGACGACGCCGACCCGGCCACGGCGTCCGCCCGCCGCACCGCCGACGAACTGCTCGAAAGCCTCGGCTGGCGCCCCGGCCACCTGCCGCCGAACGCCCCGGCCGCACCTCCGTACGAGATGCTGGTGACCGCGATCACCACGCTCGCCCGGCTCGGATACCCGTGCACGAGGGCCGATTTGGAGCCGTACGCCCACGCCATGGAGCAGATCGCCGTCGACGATCTGGACATGGTGGAGCGGTACGCGCCGGAGGAGCAGGTGGAGGCCGCCGTGGCGCTGACCGTCCTGTACGAGCCGGTGCTGCTGAGCCTGCGCCGGCTGGCACAGGCTCACGAGTCGTACCACCGGTTCGAGGGCGACTGAGCCCGGTACGGGCCTTCGGACACGAAGAAGGCCCTCCACCGAAGTGGAGGGCCTTCCCTGTGCGTACCCCCGACCGGATTCGAACCGGCGCTACCGCCTTGAGAGGGCGGCGTGCTAGGCCGCTACACAACGGGGGCGTGGATCTTACGTTTCCGCAGATCCGAGCTGGTCTACCTGGACTCGAACCAAGACTAACTGAACCAGAATCAGTCGTGCTGCCAATTACACCATAGACCAATGTGGTTTAGACCAGTTCGTACCCCCGACCGGATTCGAACCGGCGCTACCGCCTTGAGAGGGCGGCGTGCTAGGCCGCTACACAACGGGGGCCCTAGCGATCCCGACAAGATCGAGATCAGTACCCCCGACCGGATTCGAACCGGCGCTACTGCCTTGAGAGGGCAGCGTGCTAGGCCGCTACACAACGGGGGCTTTGCAGATAAGCTCTGCGAGCTGGCCTACCTGGACTCGAACCAAGACTAACTGAACCAGAATCAGTCGTGCTGCCAATTACACCATAGGCCACTGGAACTCAAGCCCCTGCGGGGGTTCTCGTTCTAGTTTGCTCCTCGGGGCCCGGCCTTTCGGCCCGCTTCCCTCGGCGCAGGAAGAACATTACCCGAAGGTGGACGGGGCTCCAAAACGGGTATCCGCGCGGACGAGCGCCGGGAGTTCGGCGAGGGTCGAGATCCGGTGCGCGGCGACCTCCCCCGCCGTCCACGCGCGCACCCCCGCGCGGTCGATCCACACGGACAGCAGCCCGGCCTCGGCGGCGCCCCGCCCGTCGATCTCGGGGTGGTCGCCGACGTACGCCACCTCGTGCGGGGGCAGCCGCAGCGCCTCGCAGGCCGCCAGGAAGGCCCCCGCCTGCGGCTTGGACACGCCCAGCTCGGCGGCGCACAGCACGGACTCGAAGCGGTCGAGGAGGCCGAGGGTGCGCAGCTTGTGCTCCTGGACCCTGATGCTGGAGTTGGACAGCACCGCGTGCCGGTGGCTGGCGGCGAGGGCCTCCAGGACGGGCAGGACGTCGGGGAAGACGCTCCAGGCGGCCTCGTAGCGGACCAGGTAGCGCGCGAACCAGGCGTCGGCCTCGCCGTCGGTCAGCTCCCGCTGCAGGAAGACCCGGGTGCGGTCGCGGCGCTGCGTGAGGAAGTCCACCTCGCCGGCGGAGAACCGGGCCCACTGGGCGTCCGTGATCTCCCGCCAGCGCAGCAGGGCCTGTTCCACGCCGTCGTACGCGTGGAGCAGGCCCTCGGCCAGGAGATGGGCCCGCATGCCCTCCCGGTCCGCGGTCGTGTAGTCGAAGAGGGTGTCGTCGACGTCCCAGACCACGGCTCTGATGCTCATGGCGCGACGGTACTCCGGCCCCGGAACCGTGTCCCCGGAACACATCGGCCGTGCGCGCCCCACCCGGCTCGGGGCGGTCGCCGTCCGCCGGGGCGGACTCCCGCGTCGTGCGGGCGGGTCAGGCCGCCAGCTTGGCCAGGGCCGCGTCGATGCGGGCCAGCGTCGTCTCCTTGCCCAGCACCTCCAGCGACTCGAAGAGCGGCAGGCCGACCGTGCGGCCGGTGACCGCCACGCGGACCGGCGCCTGGGCCTTGCCGAGCTTGAGGCCGTGCGCCTCGCCCGCGGCCAGGACGGCCTCCTTGAGGGACTCCGGCGAGGTCCAGTCCGCGGACTCCAGCTTCTCGCGGGCCGTACGGAGCAGGGCGTCGGAGCCCTCCTTCATCGCCTTGGCCCACGAAGCCTCGTCGAAGACCGGCTCGGCGAGGAACAGGAAGTCGACGTTGTCGGTGATCTCCGACAGGACCTTCAGCCGGGTCTGCGCGTGCGGGGCGATCGCCTCCCACTTCGCCGCGTCGAACTGCTCCGGCGCCCAGGGGGCGAACGGTGCCTGGAGCCACGGGCGGCAGCGCTCGGCGAACTCCTTCACATCCAGCATGCGGATGTGGTCGGCGTTGATCGCCTCGCACTTCTTCAGGTCGAAGCGCGCCGGGTTGGGGTTCACGTCGGAGATGTCGAAGGCGGCGACCATCTCGTCGATCGTGAAGATGTCCTTGTCGGCGGAGAGCGACCAGCCGAGCAGCGACAGGTAGTTGAGCAGGCCCTCGGGCAGGAAGCCCTTCTCGCGGTAGAGGTTGAGGGACGCCTGCGGGTCGCGCTTGGAGAGCTTCTTGTTGCCCTCGCCCATCACGTACGGCAGGTGGCCGAAGGCCGGGGTCCGCTTGGCGATGCCCAGCTCGGTCAGCGCCTTGTACAGGGCGACCTGGCGCGGGGTGGAGGAGAGCAGGTCCTCGCCGCGCAGGACGTGGGTGATCTCCATCAGGGCGTCGTCGACCGGGTTGACCAGCGTGTACAGCGGGGCCCCGTTGGCGCGGACGATGCCGTAGTCCGGGACGTTCTCCGGGGTGAAGGTCAGCTCGCCGCGGACCAGGTCCGTGAAGGTGATCGTCTCGTCGGGCATCCGGAAGCGGACGATCGGGGTGCGGCCCTGGGCCTGGTACTCCGCGACCTGCCCGGCGCTCAGGTCGCGGCAGTGGCCGTCGTAGCCGGAGGGCTTGCCGGCGGCGCGGGCGGCCTCCCTGCGGGAGTCCAGCTCCTCCTGGGAGCAGTAGCAGTGGTAGGCGTAGCCGCCGTCGAGGAGCTTGCGCGCGACGTCGGCGTAGATGTCCATGCGCTGCGACTGGCGGTACGGCTCGTGCGGGCCGCCGACCTCGGGGCCCTCGTCCCAGTCGAAGCCCAGCCAGCGCATCGCGTCGAGCAGCTGGTTGTACGACTCCTCGGAGTCGCGGGCCGCGTCGGTGTCCTCGATGCGGAAGACCAGGGTGCCCTGGTTGTGCCGGGCGAACGCCCAGTTGAACAGGGCGGTGCGGACCAGGCCCACGTGGGGGTTACCGGTGGGCGAGGGGCAGAAACGGACGCGTACGGGAGAGCCGGATGCGCTAGCCACGCTTGACAACCTTGTTGGTGAGAGTGCCGATGCCTTCGATGGTGACGGCGACCTCGTCGCCGACGTGGAGGGGGCCGACCCCTGCCGGGGTGCCGGTGAGGATGACGTCGCCGGGCAGCAGCGTCATGGCCTCGGAGATGTTGACGATCAGGTCCTCGATGGGGTGGATCATCTCGCTCGTCCGGCCCAGCTGGCGTTGTTCGCCGTTGACCGTGAGCTGGATGGTCAGGTCGCCCGCGCGGGCGAGGTCCAGGTCCGTCTCCACCCAGGGGCCGAGCGGGCAGGAGGTGTCGAAGCCCTTGGCCCGGGCCCACTGCTTCTCCCGCTTCTGCACGTCACGGGCGGTGACGTCGTTGGCGCAGGTGTAGCCGAGGATCACGTCCTTGACGCGGTCGCGCGGCACCTCGCGGCACATGCGGCCGATGACGACGGCCAGCTCGGCCTCGTGATGCAGCTCCTCGGAGAACGACGGGTACTGGATGTCGTCGCCGGGGCCGATCACGGAGGTGGACGGCTTGAAGAAGGCGAACGGCGCCTCGGGGACCTCGTTGCCCAGCTCGCGCGCGTGGTCGGCGTAGTTGCGGCCGAACGCGACGACCTTGTTGGGCAGCACCGGGGGGAGCAGCCTGACCTTGTTCAGCGGCACCTTCGTCCCGGACAGTTCGTAGTCCGCGAACGGGATGCCCTTGATGATGTCGAGGACGAGTTCGTCCTGCTTGTCGCCCTCGACCGCGCCGAAGGCGACGTTCCCGTCGATGGAGAACCTGGCGATGCGCACGGGATCCTTGCGCCCCTCACTGAGAACCGGCGTACTGACGCCCCAGGCTATCGGAGCCGTGCGAAGTAATGCGCTTCTGGGTGCATCTGCGCAGGTCAGAGGCGGGTCAACGGGGGCCGTCACGCAGGGGTCGCGCGGGGGACGGCGACGGGGCGCCGCGGCGGGCGGGGGGCCACGGCGGGGAAGCCGGCGGCGAGACGGGGCGGGGAAAGCCGGCGAGGAAGGCCGTCAGGGAAGGCCGGCGGGCAAGCGGGCCGGAAAAGGCGAACGCGGCCGTGCGGACCGTCGCCCGGTCCCCGGCCGCGCCCGGTGCGGCCGTCGGCTACTCGCCGGCCGGGGCCCCCGCGCCGACCGGGATCTCCATGAGGACGGTGCGCCGGGGGTTCGCCGTCTGGGCGGGAAGATCGAGGGAGTGCTCCGGCAGCTCGGGCGTGTGCAGCTCGCCGGCGTCGTCGAGGTGCGCCAGGGTCGTGCGTCGCGGGTTGGCTATCTTGCGGAACATCGTCGTCGTCTTCACCGTTGTCGTCCTGTGCCCTCTGGTCGAGTGGGTTGGCAGAGTCGTCCCCGTTGTAAAGCGTCAGGCTAAACATCCGATTCCCCGGCGAAGCCGCCAACTGCTCACGATGTGCATGTGAGTTTGCTCACGAGTCTGCGGGCAAAGCGGTCAATTCCGGCCGCTCGCCCGGCTCAACGAAACGGACATTGACCACCTGAAGCCATCATTCCGCTCCTGATCATGGCGACTGGGACACCGGGCGCCGGGCGGCGACTAGCAGCAATACGCCCGTAATTGACCGAATCAGGGTCCACGGCTGGTAACTCACCCCTCACAACCCGTCACGGAGGTCACAGCTCGGCCCACTGCCCTTGTTGGAGATCCTGCACTGTGCTGGAATTCCACGGACCGCCGCGGGATCGAGCCGGCGCGCA
Organism: Streptomyces sp. NPDC015171; assembly: GCF_043079545.1. Classification (NCBI taxonomy): domain Bacteria; kingdom Bacillati; phylum Actinomycetota; class Actinomycetes; order Kitasatosporales; family Streptomycetaceae; genus Streptomyces; species Streptomyces sp. NPDC015171. The sequence continues at coordinate 161,084 of NZ_JBIBUO010000009.1, read as the reverse complement.
GGGGCGCAGCACAGCGCCGAGCGGCGGCGAGACAGGGGGAACCTGCGCGGTCACTCAAGACCACCGGGGGGCGTTTTCAGGGCGCTCTCCAGAACGCCGACACCGTGTCCCTCCGTTCGCGCGGAGGGGTGCCTGGTCCAGAGGTTGCGACGCTAGTGCAGGGACGTTTCAAGAGGGATGGCAGCGCTTCGGCGGAGCCGGAGCCGCACGACGGGACTGGCCCCGTGAAGGGCAGCGCCTCGCCCCAGCACGCCCAGAACCCGGGCCCGGCGGGAGACGGCGGTGAGCGCGGCGGACGCCCCGGCGCCGCGTCCTCGTCGACGTCCACGACGGCGGCGCCCGCCGGCACCCCCACGCCGAAGGCGAAGTCCGCGCAGGGCGCGACGGGCCCCGGCTCGCGGCTGGCCCTGCGCAACTGGCGCATCTCGACCCGTCTGGTGTCGCTGCTCGCCCTGCCGGTGGTCGCGGCCACCTCGCTCGGTGCGCTGCGTATCAACCAGTCCATGGACGACATCCAGCAGCTCGACAACATGAAGCTGCTGACGGAGATGACCAAGCAGGCCACCGAGCTGGCCGCCGCGCTCCAGGAGGAGCGCGACCAGTCCGCGGGACCGCTGGCGCACGGCGGCCTGAAGGCGAACGACTACCAGATCAAGGCCTACCAGCAGAAGTCCGACCGGGCCCGCGAGAACTTCCTCGACGCCTCCGAGCAGATCGACGCGGCGAGCAAGGACGGCAACCTCCAGGGCGTCCGTGACGCGCTGGTCGGCCTCGCCAACCAGCTGGACGACCTGGCCAAGATCCGCAAGTCCGCCTACACGTCCAAGGCCAACGCCTCCCAGACGGTCGAGTCCTACCACCGGCTCATCAACCAGCTGATCGGCCTCTCCCAGGACATGGCCGAGGCGTCCAGCAACCCGGAGATGATCTCGCGCACCCGCGCCCTGGCGGCGTTCTCCACCGCCAAGGAGTACGCGTCGGTGCAGCGCGCCATGATCGCCGCGGCGCTGCCCGCGACCACCACCACCAAGGGCGACCTCTCCGAGAACGACCGCCTCTACGGCCAGTCGGCGTACGAGAGCGAGAACTCCGAGCTGGCGATCTTCCGGAAGATCTACGCCAGCCAGAACGCCGAGGAACTCCTCAAGCCGATCGACGAGGGCAACCCGACGATCGAGTCCGCCGACACCTACGCCAAGCGCTCCTTCGAGTCCCCCGACGGCCTGCAGCAGCTGCCGGCGCGGTCCTACCGCGACTGGGTGGACGACAGCTCGACCAAGATCGAGCAGATGAAGAAGATCGAGCACACGCTGCTGGAGGAGATGGAGCAGAAGGCGCGTGAGCTGAAGAGCGCCACCCAGCAGGACGCGATCATCTCCGGTGCGCTGATCCTGCTCGTGCTCGGCGTCTCGCTGGTCGGCGCGTTCGTCGTGGCCCGGTCCATGATCCGCTCGCTGCGCCGGCTCCAGGAGACCGCGACCAGGGTCGCCCAGGACCGTCTGCCCGAGCTGGTCAAGCAGCTGTCGGAGTCGGACCCGCAGGACGTCGACACCTCCGTGGAGTCGGTCGGTGTGCACTCCCGGGACGAGATCGGCCAGGTGGCCACGGCCTTCGACGACGTGCACCGCGAGGCGGTCCGCCTCGCCGCCGAGCAGGCCCTTCTGCGGGGCAACGTCAACGCGATGTTCACCAACCTCTCGCGCCGCTCGCAGGGCCTCATCCAGCGTCAGCTGTCGCTGATCTCCGAACTGGAGTCCCGCGAGGCCGACCCGGACCAGCTGTCCTCGCTCTTCAAGCTCGACCACCTCGCGACGCGTATGCGCCGTAACGGTGAGAACCTCCTCGTGCTCGCCGGTGAAGAGCCCGGCCGGCGCTGGACCCGCCCGGTCCCGCTGGTCGACGTGCTCCGCGCCGCCGCCTCCGAGGTGGAGCAGTACGAGCGCATCGAGCTGGCCTCGGTCCCGACGACCGAGGTCGCCGGCCGGGTCGTCAACGACCTCGTGCACCTGCTCGCCGAGCTGCTGGAGAACGCCACCTCGTTCTCCTCGCCGCAGACCAAGGTCAAGGTCACCGGTCACGCGCTGCCCGACGGCCGTGTGCTGATCGAGATCCACGACACCGGTATCGGCCTCTCCCCCGAGGACCTCGCGGCGATCAACGAGCGGCTCGCCTCGCCGCCCACCGTGGACGTCTCGGTCTCCCGCCGCATGGGTCTGTTCGTGGTCGGCCGGCTGTCCCAGCGGCACGGCATCCGCATCCAGCTGCGCCCCTCCGACTCCGGTGGCACGACCGCGCTGGTCATGCTCCCCGTCGACGTCGCCCAGGGCGGCAAGAAGCCCGCTCCGGGCAAGTCCGGTGCGCCCTCGACCGGCGGTCCGGCCGCGGCGCAGGCCGCCGCGGGCGCGGCGGCCGCCCGGCGGGCGACCGGCAGCAACAACGGCGGTGCCCTCGGCGGCGCCCCGGCCGGCGGCGGACTGCTCGGCGCCGGACCGGCCCCGCGCGGCCAGGTCGGCTCCGGGCAGGGCCCCCGGGCCGCGCTGCCCGGCAACGGCCAGGGCGGACGTCCCGGTGCGCCGGGCGGAGCGCGCGGCCAGCAGCAGGGCGGGCGGCCGGCACCGGCCGGTCCCGGCGCGGGCGGCTTCGGCGGCCAGACGCCGGGCGCCCCGCAGGGCACGCAGGCCGGGGGCCAGGGCGGGCCGCAGCAGGACCTCTTCGCCGGCCGCGGCCGCAAGCGCTCCGGCGGCCCGGCGGACCAGGGCCGTCAGCCCCAGCTGCCGCCGCGCGGCGGCCCGCGGGCCGAGCTGCCCGGCGGTGACCCGCAGTCCCGTACCCCGGAGTGGGGCGACACCCAGGCCCCGCTCTCCCGGGCCTCGCTCGACACGCCGCGCGGCCACGACGAGCAGGACCCGTCGCAGACCGCGCGCATGCCGCGCGTGGACGACCGGCAGGGTCCGGGCTCCACCGCCGAGATACCGGCGATTCCCCGCAACGACGCGCAGGGCCCGGCGGCCACGGGCCAGTTCCCGCGCGCCGAGCTGCCCGGCGGCAACGCTTCGCACACGGGCCAGTTCGCGCGTCCGGACGGCCCCGGCCACACCGGCCAGTACGCCCGCCCCGACGACGTCCAGCAGACCGGCCAGTTCGCGCGGCCCGACAACGGCCAGAACACCGGCCAGTTCGCGCGGCCCGAGGCCGACCGGCAGCAGGGCCACTACGACGCGCCCGGCGCCCAGCAGGGCACCGACCCGTTCCTCCGCCCCGATGTGTTCGGCACGTCGGCCGGGCAGCGGGACAACGGCGCGCAGCAGCACACGGGCCAGTTCCCGGCGCAGCAGGCCCCGCAGGCCCCGCAGCAGGGGTACAACGGCGGCTACGACGGCGGCTCCACCGGGCAGCACTCCCTGCCCGGCCGCCAGAACCCCGGCCACACCGGGCAGTTCGAGCGCCCGCAGCAGGCCGGCCCCGACGACTTCGGCGCCCCGCGCCCGCCGGCCCCGCAGCAGCGTCCGGTCCGCTCCGAGCCGGAGGCGCTGCCGCCGGCCAGCGGCCCGGGTGACGGCCGCACCCCGCTGTTCGACACGCTGGAGACCAACTGGTTCCACGGCAGTCAGCAGCAGGAGAGCGCGCCCGCGCCGCAGCAGCCGCAGCAGACGCCTCAGCAGCAGGCGCCGCAGCAGCAGGCGCCCGCTCCGCAGCGCTCCGCATCCACCACCGGCTCCTGGCGCACCTCACCGAACGACGATCTCGTCCGGCAGGCGGAGCGCGTCCGGCAGCCCGCGGCGGGCGGGGTCACCACCTCAGGCCTGCCGCGCCGCGTACCCCGGGCGAACCTCGTGCCCGGTACGGCGCAGCAGCAACAGCACCAAGCCGGTCCGCAGGTCTCGCGTGCGCCTGACGACGTACGCGGACGGCTGACCAATCTTCGTCGGGGCATCGCTCAGGGCCGTCAGGCCGGCAGCGGCCAGACCGGCAGCTTCCCGAGCCCCACTCACCAGCAGGAGCGTTAGTTGAGTCCGATGAGCCAGGCGGCACAGAACCTGAACTGGTTGATCACCAACTTCGTGGACAACACCCCTGGGGTGTCGCACACGGTGGTGGTCTCCGCCGACGGCCTTCTGCTGGCGATGTCCGAAGGGTTCCCGCGGGACCGCGCCGACCAGCTCGCCGCCGTCGCGTCCGGGCTGACCTCCCTCACGGCCGGGGCGTCCCGGATCTTCGAGGGTGGCAGCGTGGCGCAGACGGTCGTCGAGATGGAGCGCGGTTTCCTCTTCCTGATGTCCGTCTCGGACGGGTCGTCCCTTGCGGTTCTGGCCCACCCGGAGTGCGACATCGGCCTCGTCGGCTACGAGATGGCACTGCTCGTCGACCGCGCGGGTGCGGTTCTCACCCCGGACCTGCGCGCCGAACTCCAGGGCAGTCTGCTTCACTGACCGCCCCCGGCACCACCCACCTCACGAAAACACCGTCCGGCCGCCACAATCCCCCCACGGCCCCGTCAGACGGCTTGACTGACCGACTTGCTGTCACGCCCGGAGGATTCATGACCCCGCCCACCGCCCATCATGATCCGTACGCGGAGCCGTACGGGGACGAGGGCGACCAGCCGCTGGTGAGGCCGTACGCCATGACCGGCGGCCGGACCAGGCCGCGCTACCAGCTCGCCATCGAGGCGCTGATCAGCACCACGGCCGACCCGGCAGCGCTCATGGGGCTGCTCCCTGAGCACCAGCGGATCTGCCACCTGTGCCGCGAGGTCAAGTCGGTCGCGGAGGTCTCCGCGCTGCTGGCCATGCCGCTCGGAGTGGCCCGGATCCTGGTGGCCGACCTCGCCGAGGCCGGCCTGGTCGCCATCCATCAGCCGGGTGGCGACGAGAACAACGGCGGCGCTCCGGACGTGACGCTGCTCGAAAGGGTGCTCAGTGGACTTCGCAAGCTCTGACGCGGGCCGGGCCACCACCTCCGCGAAGATCGTGGTGGCGGGCGGCTTCGGCGTGGGCAAGACCACGTTCGTCGGCGCCGTCTCGGAGATCAACCCGCTGCGCACAGAGGCCGTGATGACGTCCGCTTCGGCCGGCATCGACGACCTCACCCACACCGGAGACAAGACCACCACCACGGTGGCCATGGACTTCGGCCGCATCACCCTGGACCAGGACCTCATCCTGTACCTGTTCGGCACCCCCGGCCAGGACCGCTTCTGGTTCATGTGGGACGACCTGGTACGCGGCGCGATCGGCGCCGTCGTCCTGGTGGACACCCGGCGCCTCGCCGACTGCTTCCCCGCCGTCGACTACTTCGAGAACTCGGGCCTGCCCTTCGTCATCGCCCTCAACGGCTTCGACGGCCAGCAGCCCTACACCCCCGACGAGGTGCGGGAGGCGCTCCAGATCGGTTCGGACGCCCCGATCATCACGACGGACGCCCGGCACCGCGCGGACGCCAAGAGTGCCCTGATCACGCTGGTGGAACACGCTCTGATGGCCCGCTTGAAGTAGCGCGCAAGTACGACGGACCCTACGGCACTTGTCGTAATCGGATCGAAGCCGGCTGTGGCCTTTGACACGGTCGGCTTCGGTGTTCATAACAGTTCGGCAGAGGAATCGCCCGGTCTCACCACGCGACGCGGTCGTGCGGTGCCGCTGTGCGCACAAACGCCCCGCCTTTTGGCGGGGCTCGCTCTTTATGACCGTTTTATCTCGCACTTACAACGGCTCTGCCACAGGGTTTCCGCTGTTTGGAATCGCGCTGGTCCACGTGCTGGAATGCCTGAACTGCCCCATGGTCAAAGACGTAACTGAGTGCGTACTGAGTGGTCGATGGCGAACCGGGCTCTGAGAGACTGCGGCACGACGAAGGTGCCGACCCGCCGAGAGGTTGTTGGTCGAGTGAGGCGAAGCAAGAACGGTCCCGAGCCGTCGGCGCGGGGCAACTTCACCCCGCCGCCGCGCGCTGCGGCGCCCACCCCCGTTCCCGGTGCGGAGCCGGCGGCCACACCCGCGTCCAGCGGCGGCCGTTTCTCCCCCCGGAACTGGCGGGTGCCGACCCGGCTGAACGCCATCCTGCTCATACCCGTGGCGGTCGGTCTCGTCATGGGTGGTTTCCAGGTGAAGAGCTCCATCGACACCTGGCAGCAGGCCCGTGACGCCGAGAACACCGCCCGTCTGGTGCGTGCCGCCCTGACCTACGCCGACGCTCTGGAGAGCGAACGCGACGTCACCGCCGCACCGCTGCTGCTGAAGAAGAAGGACGCGGCGAGCAAGCAGATCGTCGACGGGGCCCGCAAGGCCACGGACCAGGCGGGTGTCGCCTTCGAAGCGGCCGCGAAGAACGCGCCGGACGACTCCGGCCTGGTGCGCCGGCTGCGCCTCTTCCACGAGGTCGAGCCGAAGCTGGCCCAGCTGCGGCAGGTGGCCTACACCTCCAAGAAGACCGGCGTCGAGACCGAAGAGGGCTACGTCGCGATCAGCCACCCCCTGATGGAGTTCGCCAACGAACTCGGTCTGGGCACCGGCAACATCACCTCCTACGGCCGTACCGTCTACGCCATCTCGCTGACCAAGGCGGCGCTGTCGCTGGAGCGGTCGATCGGCACGCATCTGCTGGTCAAGCCCGGTCCGGACGCCCCGAACCTGGCGACCCAGCGGGTCTCCCTGTCCTCGTACGCCTACCTCGAGCGCATCGCCGTGGAGGAGTACACGGGCGGTGGCACCGAGGCCGACGCGCAGAAGCTGGACGACGCCAAGGCCAAGATCGGGGCGGACGCCGCCGCGCTGGCCAAGAAGGCCGCCGCGAGCGACCCGGAGTTCGTCCCCCCGCCGGCCGACCCCACCGACATGGTGACGGCACTCGCCACCATGAAGGACACCAGCACGCTCACCCGTGACGAGCTGGCGGCCAAGGGCATCACCGCCGACAACTGGTGGGCGGTCAACACGCTGAAGTACAAGGCGTACCGCCAGATCGAGTCGGACCTGGCCGACAAGGCGGTGAGCGAGGCCTCGTCCATCGCCGACGACGCCAAGACCTCGGCGTTCATCACCGGTGCCGTCGTCGTCATCGCCCTGCTGGCCGCGTTCATCCTGGCCGGCCTCGTGGCCCGCCAGATGAGCCGCTCGATGCGCCAGCTGCGCAACGCCGCCTTCGGCATCGCCGAGCAGCGGCTGCCGATGCTGGTCGACCAGCTGTCCCGTACCGACCCCGGCCGGGTCGACACCCGGGTCGCGCCGATCCCGATCACCACCAAGGACGAGATCGGCGAGGTCGCCCGCGCCTTCGACCAGGTCCACCGCGAAGCGGTCCGGCTCGCCTCCGAGCAGGCCCTGCTGCGGGGCAACATCAACGCGATCTTCACCAACCTGTCGCGCCGCAACCAGTCGCTGATCGAGGGCCAGCTGACCCTGATCACCGACCTGGAGAACAACGAGGCCGACCCGGACCAGCTGGAGAACCTCTTCCGGCTGGACCACCTGGCCACCCGTATGCGCCGCAACGGCGAGAACCTCCTGGTCCTCGCCGGCGAGGAGCCCGGCCGCCGCTGGGACCAGCCGGTCCCGCTGGTCGACGTGCTGCGCGCCGCCTCCTCCGAGGTGGAGCAGTACGAGCGCATCGAGCTGTCCGGCGTCCCGGAGGCCGAGATCCACGGCCGCGCGGTCACCGACCTCGTGCACCTGCTGGCCGAGCTGCTGGAGAACGCCACCACGTTCTCCTCGCCGCAGACCAAGGTGCGCGTCACCGCGACCCGTCTCCCCGACGGCCGCGTCATGATCGAGATCCACGACAAGGGCATCGGCCTCACCGCCGAGGACTTCGCGGACATCAACCACAAGCTGGCCAACCCGCCGACCGTGGACGCCGCGATCTCCCAGCGCATGGGTCTGTTCGTGGTCGGCCGGCTGTCCGACCGGCACGGCATCCGGGTCCAGCTGCGCCCCTCGGGCGAGCAGGCCGGCACGACCTCGCTGGTCATGCTGCCCGACGCGATCACGCACGGTGGCGGCGGCGAGATTCCGCTGGACCGCGAGGAGTTCACCGTCTCGCAGATCATCCCGGAGCAGCAGTTCCAGGGTGAGAGCTTCAGCCAGCCGCAGCAGCCCATGCGCACCGCGGCGGAACTCGGCTTCGACGACAGCCGGTACTCGGAGGTCCCCGACGACCTGCGCGGCCTCAACCCCGTCGGCCGCTCCCTGAAGCGCGAGGAGCGCCGCGCCGCTCTGGAGTCCCACGGCCAGCACCCCGGTGACCCCCAGCAGGAGGCCGCCGAGGCCCCCGCCGGCTACCCGGACCCGTTCACCGGCCGCCCGGCGTACCAGGAGCAGCCGCAGCAGGGCTACGACGAGCAGTCCCAGCAGGCGTACGACGAGCAGCCTCAGCAGGCCTACGAGGCGCCGGCGTACGAGGAGCGGCACGCGTCGTACGAGCAGCCCTACGAGGAGCAGTACTACGCGCCGAACGGCGAGGTGCCGCAGCACGACGGCTTCTCCTCGGGCGGCGGCTACCCGGAGCAGTCGGCGCCGTATGCGGAATCCGCACCGACGCCGTCCTACCAGGACGACTGGCCGCAGCAGAACGGCTACCAGAACGGCTACCCGGGCCAGTACGCTCCGGAAGCGGAATCCCCGCAGGCCGCTGACGCGGAGGAGCGGAACCGCGTAGGCTTCGACCGTCCGGCAACGGGCTCCCCCACCGCGCACGGGCTGACCGACGCCGGGCTGCCCCGCCGCGGCGGCGCCGCGAACGGATCCCACGGCGCGAGCTCCCCGAACGGCACCGCGCGTCCCCGGCAGGACGCGCAGGCTCCGGCCCCGGGCAGCGCACCGGCGGCGGGCGGCAACGGCGACTGGCGTTCGGCCAACGACGAGCGCTGGCAGCAGGCCTCGCAGCTGCGGAAGCCCAAGGCGGGCGGGGTCACCTCCTCGGGTCTGCCGCGGCGGGTACCCAAGGCCAACCTGGTCGAGGGCACCGCCGAGAGCACCCCTCAGGGCGGCCCACAGGTCTCCCGCGCCCCGGAGGACGTCCGGGGCAGGCTGAGCAACCTGCGTCAGGGCGTCCAGCGCGGACGCAACGCAGGCACTGAAACGAACGGCCAGGCCACTAGGAATCAGCACAGTGGTCCTGACAGCACCTACAACCAGGAGCGTTAGTGTGAGCCCGATGAGCCAGGCGGCACAGAACCTGAACTGGTTGATCACCAACTTCGTGGACAACACCCCGGGGGTGTCCCACACGGTGGTGGTCTCCGCCGACGGACTCCTTCTGGCGATGTCCGAAGGGTTTCCCCGCGACCGTGCCGACCAGCTCGCGGCCGTCGCCTCCGGTCTGACCTCGCTGACCGCCGGTGCCTCGCGCATCTTCGAGGGCGGCAGCGTGAACCAGACGGTTGTGGAGATGGAGCGGGGATTCCTCTTCATCATGTCCGTATCCGACGGTTCTTCCCTCGCGGTGCTGGCGCACCCGGAGGCGGACATCGGCCTCATCGGGTACGAGATGGCCCTTCTGGTGGACCGCGCGGGCACGGTCCTGACCCCGGATCTCCGTGCGGAGCTCCAGGGAAGCCTTCTCAACTAATAAGCGGACGGTGCGTATTCGCGTCCCGGGGCCGTAAGGTTTCGGGACGCGGCTCCACAGCGTTGGGTGCCCGGCACAGTCGGAGGAGGAGAAAGTGGCAACACCCCCAGGCGGTTCGCCTTCAGGCAACTGGTCGTACGGCCCTGCCCAGGGCCAGGGCGACGGTTCGGCGAACCGGTACAACTTCCCCTCCGCCCCCAGCCACCGGCAGCCGTACGCACCGCAGGGCCCCGGCCCTTCGCCGTACGACCAGCCGCCGGCCCCGCGCATCCAGCCGGTCCAGCCGCAGCGCCGGCCCGAGCCGGCACCGGCGGCCAACAACCCCTTGGTGCGGCCGTACGCCATGACCGGCGGCCGGACGCGCCCGCGCTACCAGCTCGCCATCGAGGCACTGGTGCACACCACCGCCGCTCCGCACCAGATGCAGGGCCAGCTGCCCGAACATCAGCGGATCTGCAACCTGTGCCGGGAGATCAAGTCGGTGGCCGAGGTCTCGGCCCTCCTGACGATCCCCCTCGGCGTGGCCAGGATTCTCGTCGCCGACTTGGCGGAGGCGGGCCTGGTCGCCATCCATCAGCCCGGCGGCGACGAGAACGCCGGTGGCCAGCCAGACGTGACACTGCTCGAAAGGGTGCTCAGTGGACTTCGCAAGCTCTAGCGGCGGTCCTTCCCGCTCCACCACCTCAGCGAAGATCGTGGTGGCGGGCGGCTTCGGCGTGGGCAAGACCACGTTCGTCGGCGCCGTCTCGGAGATCAACCCGCTGCGCACAGAGGCCGTGATGACGTCCGCTTCGGCCGGCATCGACGACCTCACCCACACCGGAGACAAGACCACCACCACGGTGGCCATGGACTTCGGCCGCATCACCCTGGACCAGGACCTCATCCTGTACCTGTTCGGCACCCCCGGCCAGGACCGCTTCTGGTTCATGTGGGACGACCTGGTACGCGGCGCGATCGGCGCCGTCGTCCTGGTGGACACCCGGCGCCTCGCCGACTGCTTCCCCGCCGTCGACTACTTCGAGAACTCGGGCCTGCCCTTCGTCATCGCCCTCAACGGCTTCGACGGCAACCAGCCCTACAACCCGGAAGAGGTCCGCGAGGCGCTCCAGATCGGCCCCGACACGCCGATCATCACGACCGACGCCCGGCACCGCGCGGACGCCAAGTCGGCGCTCATCACGCTCGTGGAGCACGCCCTGATGGCTCGGCTTCGCTAGGCACGGCCGCAGCGGTACCCCGCGTCCCCTATGGGGCGCGGGGTTTCTTTGTGTCCGGGGCGGCACCCGGGCGCAGCACGAAGGGCCCCTCCATGGCGGAGGGGCCCTTCGGGTGCTGGTGGGGCGGCGCGGTCTAGCCGTGCCAGCTGTGCGGGGCGCGGAAGCCGGGCTCGCGCTCCAGGCGGCGCCAGCCGGCCTTCGCGCGGCCCCGGTGGGTCTGGGCCGAGGGCTCCGTGCGGGCGGCGGCGCGGGCCATCAGGACGGCCGTGATGGCGGCGACCTCCTCGGGCTCGGCGTGGCCCTTCTCGACGCGGATGTCAGGAGTGCTCATGGGTGTCAGTCTCCGGGGGAGAGGGGTCCGCGGGGTTACCGCGGACGATCCGCTGGGTTACTGCGGGGGGTTGCCGTGCTTGCGCGAGGGCAGGTCGGCGTGCTTGGAGTGCAGCATCGCCAGGGACTTGATCAGTACCTCGCGGGTCTGGGCGGGGTCGATGACGTCGTCGACCAGGCCCCGCTCGGCCGCGTAGTACGGGTGCATCAGCTCGGCCTTGTACTCCTTGACCATCTTCTGACGCATGGCCTCGGGGTCCTCCGCACCGGCGATCTGCCGGCGGAAGATGACGTTGGCCGCGCCTTCCGCGCCCATCACGGCGATCTCGTTCGTCGGCCAGGCGTAGGTGAGGTCGGCGCCGATCGACTGGGAGTCCATGACGATGTAGGCACCTCCGTACGCCTTGCGCATGATGAGCGAGATCCTCGGCACGGTCGCGTTGCAGTAGGCGTACAGCAGCTTCGCGCCGTGGCGGATGATTCCGCCGTGTTCCTGGTCGACACCGGGGAGGAACCCCGGCACGTCCAGGAAGGTGACGATCGGGATATTGAAAGCGTCACACATCTGGACAAAGCGCGCAGCTTTTTCGCTCGCCTCGATGTCCAGCACGCCGGCGAGGACCTGCGGCTGGTTGGCGATGATGCCGACCACCTGGCCGTCCATCCGGGCCAGGGCGCAGATGATGTTGCGCGCCCAGCGCTCGTGGACCTCCAGGTACTCGCCGTCGTCGACGATCTCCTCGATGACCTTGGCCATGTCGTACGGCCGGTTGCCGTCGGCCGGGACCAGGTCGAGCAGCGCGTCGCCGCGGCGGTCCGCCGGATCCGTCGAGTCCACCCGAGGGGGGTTCTCGCGGTTGTTCTGCGGGAGCAGCGAGAGGAGGTAGCGCACCTCCGAGATGCAGGTCTCCTCGTCGTCGTACGCGAAGTGGCAGACGCCGGAGGTCTCGGCGTGCACGTCGGCACCGCCCAGGCCGTTCTGGGTGATCTCCTCGCCGGTGACGGCCTTGACCACGTCCGGTCCGGTGATGAACATCTGGGACGTCTCGCGGACCATGAAGACGAAGTCCGTCAGGGCCGGGGAGTACGCCGCGCCGCCCGCGCACGGGCCGAGCATCACGCTGATCTGCGGAATGACACCCGAGGCCTTGGTGTTGCGCTGGAAGATGCCGCCGTAGCCGGCGAGCGCCGAGACGCCCTCCTGGATACGGGCGCCGGCGCCGTCGTTCAGGGAGACCAGCGGGGCACCGGCCGCGATGGCCATGTCCATGATCTTGTGGATCTTGGTGGCGTGGGCCTCGCCCAGCGCACCGCCGAAGATCCGGAAGTCGTGGGCGTAGACGAAGACCGTACGGCCCTCCACCGTGCCCCAGCCGGTGATGACACCGTCGGAGTACGGCTTCTTGGCTTCGAGGCCGAAGCCGACCGCACGGTGCCGGCGCAGCTGCTCGACCTCCTGGAAGGACCCGGGGTCGAGGAGCAGCTCGATCCGCTCCCGCGCGGTCAGCTTGCCCTTGGCGTGCTGCGCCTCGGTCGCCTTCTCGCTCGGGCCCGCGACGGCCCGGGCACGGATCTCGTGCAGTTCGGCGACCCGTCCGCGCGCGTCCGTCGGCTCGCCGGTCGGCTCACCCGTCGTCTCTTCCAAAACGGTCATGTAGCGACCTTACGAAGGACACGAAGAAAAGCGAGCCGTCGACTCTGTACAGTCTCCGGCCCGTTTTCCTGGTACCAGTGAACAGAACCATCGCCTCATGCAGCCGTTCCGACTGCTCAGGAGGCTGAGGGCTTGTAGGTAGGCGACAAAGCCATCAGCTGAGAGCCACCTCACATTCGTGGGTGGCGCATGCCATCCCCGGAGTGACACGGAGCCTCAGACGGCGGTCCGCCGAGAGCACCTCGACGCTGTCGTCGGCCCGGGTCACCGCGCGCACCGGACGGTCCCAGACCAGCTCCAGCGGGGCTCCGGTGCGGGGCGGCTCGCTCACCCGGAGAGTGACCCTACGGCCCCGGCGGACGAGGAGCACGCTCGCGCCCGCCGAGACGGTCAGCTCCCCCACCGTACCGGCTCGCCAGAAGGTGGCGCCGGTCAGGCCCAGCCGGGGTACGGCGACGGCCTGGCGGCCGGTGTCGTTGGCGAGGACGGTCAGCCAGTGCGGATCGGCCGCCCGGGTGACGGTCTCGGCGCGGGAGGCGCCCGGCAGCAGGACGTACACGTACCGTGCGGCGACCGGATCGGTGCCGTGGTCGAGCCAGAGGGTCTGCCAGCGCCGGGTGCGCCGTTCGGTGTCGCCGGCGGTGTTGATGTCGCACCAGGCGCCGGTGCGGTCCTCGCGCAGGGTGTGCAGCGCGCCGCCGCACGGCAGGATCCAGCCGCCGTGCCCGGCCAGGTGTGCCCAGTTCCGGCCGCGTACGAGGCGCTGGGTGCCCTGCTCGCCCAGATTGCGGTTGTCCACGACGGTCTCCACCGGGACGCCGTCGGCGCAGGAGATCCCGGCGCCGAGGCAGACGACGGCGTCGTCGAGGAAGAACCAGGACTTGTGGGCCTCCAGGGTGGAACCGAGCCCTTCGAGGTGCTGGCCGACGGCCGCCCAGGTGCCGTCCGTGGTGCCGCCGACCCAGCGGACGCCGGGCCTGGGGGCGCCCCACTCGCCGCCGGCGCCGTCGGCGAGCCGCTTGGTCGAGACGGTGGTGCCGGGCAGCCGGTACCAGTCGACGGTGGGCCAGTACCAGTCGGTGTACTGGTCGCCGCTGCCCCGCGGCCACCAGGAGAGCATGCCGGACCCGGTGTGCCAGCCGCGCGGGTTCTCGCCGCCTCCGCACTCGTAGTGCGCGATGCGGTCGCTCGCCATGGCCAGGGCGGCGGTGAAGCGGGGGGTGCGGTGCACGGCCCGGTCCATGGCCGGGAAGAGCCGGTGGCCGAGGGGTTCCGGGGTCGCGGGTCCGGGCGCCTCGGCGATGGCGTGCAGCCGCGCGAGGTCGGCCACGCCGAACTGATCGGCCGTCAGCACCGGTACGGTGGTGTCCCGTTGGATCCAGCCCTTGATCCGGCCGTGCCATCGCCGCCGCTCCGGCTCGCTCGCGCCGGCCGCGAGCAGCGCCATGGCGGCGATCAGGGCCTGCCCGTGGACGTGGTCGCTGCGCAGGACGTGCAGGTCGTCGTCGAGCAGCCGACCCCTGCTGATGGCCCGGCCGTTGACGCAGTCCATCACCAGACCGTCGTGGATCAGCGGCGCGTAGGCCCGCTCGACGCTGTCCAGGACGTGCTGCCGTGCGGGGTCGGTCACCTCCCACGCCGATCCGGCGAGCAGCGCGAACAGCCGCCCGAGCCCGTCGAGCAGGACCTGGCCGTAGGTGCCCGAGTAGGCGACCCAGGTGTGCTGGACGAAGGAGCCGTCGGCGTAGAGGCCGTCGCCGCGGGTGACGTACGGGAAGACCGGTGAGAGGGCGTCGCGGGCGAGGGCGATCCGGCCGGGGTCGCGGCCGAGGACGCCGCGCAGGGCGACCGAGCGGCACAGGTCGACACGGTTGGCCCCGGTGGAGGTGCCCGAGTAGTCGGTGAGCAGGGTGTCCGGGATGAAGTGGTCGACGGCCGCGCAGACCGCCGCGATCCGGGCCGGCCCGAGTCGCCCGTACAGGGCGGCGGTGATGTCCGTCAGCAGCCGGGGGCTGCCGATCTGCCACTCCCACCAGTTGCCGTAGCGGGTGGTGCCGGGGTGGTAGACGGTGTCGGAGAGGTGGTCGAGGCCGCGGAGGAGGCCGGCGAGGAGGCCGGCGTCGCCGGTGACGCCCGTGCCGCTCTGGGTGTACGCCTGGGCCATGGTCCACAGGCGGCCGTAGCTGAAGGTGATGCCGGACGGCGGGTCGAAGGGGTGACCCGGCCAGAGGGAGCCGGGTGCGGGGGCCATGGCGGCCAGGAACTCCCGCGCCCGCGCGCCGAGTCGGGCGAGCCGGGAGGCGTACGGCTCGGCGTCCGGGTCGTACCCGGTGCCCAGCGCGATGCCGAGCCAGCGCCGGCGCAGCACGTCGTAGGGGTCGTCGTCGGCCGCCCGCGCGCCCGGCGCGGGGGCGGCGGCGAGGGCGGCGGCCAGCAGCAGTGCGCGCCGGGTCATGCCGAGGGGACCGGTCACCGCCCTCTCCCGCCCGCTCAGCAGCCGCCGCAGTTGTAGAAGAGGACGTCCCAGTGGTTGCCCTCGTCGGCGTAGATGTTCCCGGAGCCGGCCTGCCACTGCGGGTATCCGTCACCACGCAGGCCGATGTAGGTGAAGGTGTTCTTGACGTACGACGTGACGCAGGTGTTCTTGCCGAAGTCGAGCTTGTAGCCGTTCCAGTGCGAGTAGGTGCCGGAGGCGTGGCCGGTCTCGGTGCCGCCGGTGATGTTGAGCGCGCAGCCGCTGGCCCCCTTGAGGGTCTGGGCGCCCTGCGCGGTGGCGAGGTTCAGCTGGTCGAACGAGGTGCAGGTGGAGTTGTTCCGGTCGGAGCAGTTGCCCGAGGACGACCAGGTGATGCCGGAGCCGCGGAACATCTGGGTGGCGGTGGCGTGGCTGATCTTGGTGGCGGCGGCGGCGTCGGTCGCGGTGCCGAGGACGGCGATGCCGGGGGCGGTGACCAGGGCGAGCGCGGTGAGGAGCGCGCGGATCTTCATGGGGGGACCTTCCTGCGGTGGGCCGTGGGGGCTACGGGTCGGCTGTGCAGGTGGTGCAGGCAGATGGTGCCCGAGCGGCCGGTGCGTCCGCCAGAGGGCGAACACGGTGACTCTGTGCAACCATATGGACACGGTGCGGATGAGGGTGAAAACCGAACGGAATGGGTCTACCGTCGGAGACGTTCGTTTGGTTTAACGTTCAACCGTTCAAGGAGCTCGCCATGGGAATCTTCAGCCGCAAGGACACCGCCCCCGCCCCCGCCGCGCAGGCCACCGCAGGCCCCGACCTGACCGCGCTGTCCGGCGACTACACCATCGACCCGGCCCACACCACGATCGGCTTCGTCGCCCGGCACGCCATGGTCACCAACGTCAATGGCGGCTTCCACGACTTCGCCGGCACGCTGCACCTGGACGGCGCCGACCCCGCCCGGTCCACCGCCACGCTCGACGTCCAGATGGCCAGCATCGAGACCGGCAACGCCGACCGCGACGGCCACCTGAAGTCCGCCGACTTCTTCAAGATCGACGAGTTTCCGGCCATGACGTTCCGCTCGACCAAGGCGGAGGCCCTGGGCGGCGACGACTACCGCATCACCGGCGACCTGTCCCTGCTCGGCGTGACCCGGCCGATCACCATCGACCTGGAGTTCAACGGCGCCGCCACCGACCCGTTCGGCAACCAGCGCGTCGGCTTCGAGGGCAAGACCGAGATCCTGCGCTCCGAGTGGGGCCTGACCTGGAACGCGGCGCTGGAGACCGGTGGCGTCCTGGTCTCCGACAAGATCAAGCTGGTCTTCGACATCTCGGCGATCAAGAACGCGTGAGCCGCCGGCGGTCCGGCCCGGCCCCGGACCTCCCGCCCCCCGCGCGCCCGCCCTCCGCTCCCCCTAAATGGGCGGGCGGGCGGGCGCGGGCGCGTGCCACGATGGCCCGATGGAAGCACCCCGCGCCCACAGCGAACCGACCGACTGGGTCCATCTCGTCTCGTACGAGAACCTGCCGGGATGCCCGCGTCCCGGCGCCGTCCTGCTGGGTTGACTGCGGGACCGCGGCATCGACTGGATGCCGTTCGACGAGCGGGAGATCCGGATCGACCTGATGTGCGGCAGGCGCGGGGACGGCCACTGGCACGGCACCCTCGGCCTGACCGTGGACGCCCGCGCGCTCAGGCGGCTCGGACTCCATCCCGACCAGCCGGCCTCGGTGGTCGACGGACCCTCGCCCCCCGCCTGGTGGCACGCCGCCGGAGAGCGCTACGCCGCCCGGTACGGGCGAACCCGCTGAGCGCCCGCGCGGCCCCGCCCGCGGTTCAGAAGCCGCCGCCGAAGTCCCCTCCCCCGCCGCCCCCGTCGAAGCCGCCGCCGTCACCGAAGCCTCCCCCGAAGTCCCCGGGGTCGAAGTCGGTGCCGGAGACGTCGCCGCCCTGGTAGCCGCCCTGGGCGCCGAAGTCGCCGTACCCGGCGCCGTAGTCGGCCGCGTAGGCGGGCGTCGCCATCGCGCTGCCGAGCAGGGTGCCGACCAGGAGGCCGGGCAGCAGGCCGCCGCCGAAGTAGCCGCCGGCCCAGGGGCCGTAGGCCGGGCCAGCGTCCCAGTAGGGGCGGCGGCCGTACGCGGTGTCCACCTCGCGGATCACGGGGTCGCGGCCGTCGGCGAGCCGGGTGGCGTCCGCCGCGCAGACCGGGACCTGGCGCTGGGCGCCGCCGGGCGGGGTCCAGCTGGCGTCGACGACCGAGGGGCCGTGCCGGGGGTCGAAGAAGCAGGGCGGCCGGCGCTCCGGGAGCGGGCGGCGCTCCCGCCGCGCGGCCAGCTGGGCGAGACAGAAGCGGCCGTCCTCCAGCGCCTCGGTGACCGGGCGGACGTCGTCCGGTCTGGCCGCCGCGGCCATGCGCTGCTTGGCGGTCTCGTAGGCGTCGAGGGCGCGTTCGTAGTCGGCGCGCATGGCGTCGTCGGCGCCCGCTTCCGAGGGGTGGAAGTCGAGGCGGTCCAGCTCCTCGCCGAACGCGGTGATGTCCTCGTCCACGACCACCCGCAGCCGGTCGAGGGCGGCGCGCTGCTCCTGCTCGCGGCGCCGGCGGCTCAGGCGGACCAGGGCGTAGGCGCCCGCGCCGCCGGCCACCAGGACCGCGGCCGTGGTGATCAGCGCCGCGCCGGACACCCCGCCGCCGTCGCCCGCCGAGCCGCCCCAGCTCTTCGGCGCGTGCCCGCCCAGGTTGGCGAGGGCGCGGTCGGTGAAGTCGGTGAGCTGGGCCTTGGTGTCCTCCCCCTGGACGCTGGTGACGAGGTTCCGCCGGGCCGTGGCCGACAGGACGGAGGAGTCGGCGCGGGCGTCGAAGCGGTCGCCGAGGCGGATGCCGTAGAGGCCGGTGATCCCGGTCGCCGAGCGGAGGTCGGTGAAGAGGTCCGCCGTCGGATAGCCGGCCGGGAGGACCGCGATGAACAGGGGTTTGTTCGCGTCCTTGATCCGCCGGGCGAGCGTGTCGGCGTCCGCGGCCGAGAGCTGGCCCCGGGCCGCCGGGTCGACGTAGACCGGGCCCTCGCGCAGGGCCCTGGCGATCGTGGAGACGCTGGTGTCCGCGCTCGCCCCGGGCGCGAACACGGTGGCCAGCACCAGGGCCAGGGCAGCCAGCAGCAGGGCGGGGAGGCTTCGGGCCCGCGGGACGGCCTTCATACTTCGAAACTACCCGAAGCCTCCCCAAAGCGGTCATTCGTCCAGCCGCACAGGTCAGGCCGCGCGGTAGGCCTCCGCCAGCTTCTCCACCGCCTTCCCGTACTTCCCGGTGAGCAGCAGGTGGTCGGCGTCGGCGAAGGGCCGCGCCACCGCCTGGCCGAGGTGGCCGTCCGCCTTCTGCTGGACGAGCAGCCGGGCCTTGTCCACCAGCGCGCGTCCGGTCCGGTCGTCGCCGTGCCGCTCGGCCGCCGCCGCCCGCGCGCCGAGGTCGCGCAGGGTGGCCGTGCCGCCCTTCGGGACCTGGGTGAGCGTGGTCAGGCCCCAGCCGTAGGGGAACTGCGGGTCGTACGAGGCGTCGCCGACGTTGATCGGCAGCTGCGACTCCGACCTGGGCCAGGTGACGGGCAGCCGGCCGGTGAAGGGCCGCTTGCCGTAGAGGACGTCGGCGACGCCCGCGCCCTCGGTGCCGGGCAGCCAGGAGGCCACCAGGGCGTCGATCTCGCCGAGCCGGTCGCCGATCAGCTGCGGGCGTCCGGAGACGATCAGCACCGCGCACTTCATGGCCGCGCACACCCGGTCCACCGCGGCCTTGTCGGCGGCGGACAGCTGGAGGTCGTGGCCGTTGCCGACGTCACCGACGCCCTCGGCGTACGGGGTCTCGCCGACGACGACCACACCGACGTCGTAGCCGTCGGTCGGGGCGGAGGCGTCCTTGGAGTAGGTGACGTTCCCGCCCGCCTGCCGCAGGCCGGCGAGGACGGTCGTGCCGGGGACGGTGCTGCCGGAGGCGCCCTGCCAGGTGAGGGTCCAGCCGCCGGTCTGGTTGCCGATGTCGTCCGCGTTGGACCCGGCGACGTACACCTTCTCGCGCTTCTTCAGCGGCAGCACGCCGCCCGCGTTCTTCAGCAGCACCTGCGACTCGGCCGCCGCCCGGCGGGCGACCTGCCGGTGCTCCGGCGAGCCGATGGCGGCGGCGCCGCGGGTGTCGGCGTACGGGTGCTCGAAGAGGCCCAGCTCGAACTTCCGGGTGAGGATGCGCGCGACGGCGTCGTCGACGCGCGCCTCGCTGATCCGGCCGGCCCGCACCTCCTCGGCGAGCGTGGTGGCGAAGTCCTTGTAGCCGTACGGGACCATCATCATGTCCAGGCCCGCGTTGACGGCCGTGCGGACGTGCGCGGCGTAGTCGCCGGGCAGCTGGTCGATGCCGTTCCAGTCGCTGATCACGAAGCCGTCGAAGCCCAGGCGGTCCTTGAGCACGCCGTTGATCATGTCGCCGCGGCCGTGCATCTTCACCGCGCCCTTGCCGTCACCCACGATGTCCAGGGAGGAGTACGACGGCATGACCGTGCCGACACCCCGGTCGACGGCCTCCTTGAACGGCGCCAGGTGGATGTCCTCCAGCTGCTCGCGGGTGACCTTGGTGACGCCCTGGTCGAGGGTGTACGTCCCCGTGGTCGAGGAGCCGTAGGCGGTGCCGCCGTCGCCGACGAAGTGCTTGGCGGTGGCCAGCACCTTGTCGTGGCGGTCCAGGTCCTTGCCGTTCGCGCGGCCCTGGAGGCCCTGGATCACGGTCTCCATGGACTCGACCAGGGCCGGGTCCTCGCCGAAGGACTCGTAGGAGCGGCCCCAGCGCTCGTCGCGGCTCACGCACAGACAGGGCGCGAAGTCCCAGGGCACGCCGGTCGCGCGGACCTCGGCCGCGGTCACCGCGCCGGTCTCCTGGGCGAGCCGGGGGTCCCGGGTCGCGCCGATGCCGATGTTGTGCGGCATGACCGTGGCGCCGGAGAGGTTGTTGTGGCCGTGGACCGCGTCGACGCCGTAGACCAGCGGGATCTGGAAGCGGGTCGCCTGGGCGCGCAGCTGGAAGGCGTCGATCATCTTCGCCCACGCCTCGGGGGTGTTGGGCGTGGGGGTCGAGCCGCCGCCGGACAGCAGGGAGCCGAGGCCGTAGGCGGCGATGTCGCCGGGCTGGTTCATCGCGGCGCGCTCGGCCTGGGTCATCTGGCCGGCCTTCTCCGCGAGGGACATCCGGCCGAGCAGGTCCGCGACCCGCTTGCGGACCGGCAACGCCTTGTCCAGGTAGGGCAGTCCGTGCGCGTCGACGACGATCTGGGGGGTCTCCGCCGGGGCCTTCGCGCCGTCGACCGTGAGCTTCAGCGGGATGGTCTCGGCGGGCTCGGCGGCCCGGTCCCGGCGGGTGGACACCTTGATGGTCCGGGTGGCGCCGGACGCGGTGCCGGCCGGGAAGGTGAGGGTGCCGGTGACGGGGGTGTAGTCCGTGCCGGCGGCGGCGGTGCCGTCACCCGTGGCGTAGCCGACGGTCACCGGGGCGGCGAGGGGGCCGGCGCCGGTGGTGGAGACGGTGACCTTCACCTCGGCCGTGGCGCCCTCCTTGACCGGGTGGACGGCCGCGTCGGTGCTGACGGAGGCGCTGAGCGCCTGGTCCGCCGTCCCGTACAGCTCCACGCCGTCCAGGGCGAAGTCGCCCTTGGCGCCGGCCGGGAGGGTGAGGGCGTAGCCCCACATCTCCTTGAGGCCGAGGACGTGGTCGATGCCGCCGACGGGCTGGTAGTCGGTGCGGTAGGTGAACCCGGTGAAGGGGAGCTCGATCTGCTTCCAGCCGGTGAAGTCGTCGGTGAAGGAGGTGGTCCAGAGCTCGGACGCCTCCCCGTTCGCGCCGCCGTCCTTGATCTCGAAGGGGATCTTCCTGCCGTTGTTCCGGCCGTCCCACCAGAAGCGGATGCCCCGGTGGGCGGACCAGTCGTGGGCGGGCGCGGCGGCGGCGAAGTCATGAGTGAAGCCGCCGTAGCCGCTGATGTCGTAGGTGCCGGCGAGGACCTTGCCGCCCTCGGGGGCGTCGGCCCGGTCGGCGAGGCGGAGGGCGGGCGGGTCGTCGGTGTCGCCGCCCCAGGCGAAGAGGCCCTCGGCGGGCTGGGCGGCGAAGGGCACCTCGCCCTCGAAGCGGTCGACGGGGACAGGGGCCGGCTCGTCGGCGGCTCGCGCGGTCGCCCAGGGCAGCAGACCGGCAAGGAGTGCGGCGGAGGCGAACAGGGCGGTTCTTCGCATGGACCTTCCCTCGGCTCTCATGGTTCACTCATGGCTTAGATCACGGCGTGAGTTAACTAAGGGCGCTTCCGCACGTCAAGACGCCCCGTCAGCTTTGTCGACCCGAGAGGAAGGGCGACGCACCATGAGGAGAACCCCCCGCACGGTCCGGCTGCTGCTCGCCGGGCTGCTCTCCGCCGCCGGTGTCAGCGTGGCCGTGCCCCCCGCGCACGCGGCCGGTGAGCAGGTCACCGCCTGGCTCACCACCACCGATGACGCGGGCGGCCGGCACGTCGTACGCGGCCTCCAGGCACAGACGCCGTTCGCCTTCCAGCCCGGGGCGGGCGGCGGCGGCGAGAACATCACCGTGGACGAGAACACCCGGTACCAGACCTTCACCGGCGGCGGCGCCTCGTTCACGGACACCGCCGCCTGGCTGATGAACAGCAGCGGGGCGCTGTCCCAGGCGACCCGGGACGCGACCATGCGCAAGCTGTTCTCCCCCGCGGACGGCATCGGCCTGTCGTTCCTGCGCAATCCGATGGGCGCCTCCGACCTCGCGCGCTACGGCTACACCTACGACGACGTGCCGGCCGGCCAGACCGACCCGTCGCTGTCGAAGTTCTCGATCGCGCACGACCTCGCGGACGTCGCCCCGCTGACCAGGCAGGCGCTCCAGCTGAACCCGTCCCTGACGGTGATGGCCTCGCCGTGGACGGCGCCGGCCTGGATGAAGGACAGCGGCTCCCTCAACGGCGGCTGGCTCAAGGCGGAGGACTACGGGGCGTACGCCGCCTACTTCGTGAAGTACCTCCAGGCGTACAAGGACCAGGGGATCAACGTCTCCTACGTCACCGCGCAGAACGAGCCGACCTGCTGTTCCGGCTACCCGTCGATGAGCTGGAACGCCGGCGGGCTCGCGTACTTCACCAAGAGCGAGCTGCTGCCGAGGCTCCAGTCGGCCGGCCTGGGCACCAAGGTGCTGGCGCACGACTGGAACTGGGACGTGTACGACTCCTACGCCGCCCAGACCGTGGACGACGCGGCCGTGCGCAACCACCCGAACTTCGGCGGCATCGCCTGGCACGGCTACGGCGGCGACATCGCCAAGCAGACGTCCGTGCACAACCAGTACCCGGGGCTGGACGCGTTCGGCACCGAGCACTCCGGCGGCACCTGGATCGCCAACCAGCAGCGCGAGGACATGTCCAACATCATCGACTACACCCGCAACTGGGCGAAGTCGGTGACCAAGTGGTCGCTGGCCGTGGACCAGAACATGGGCCCGCACAACGGCGGCTGCGGCACCTGCACCGGGCTGGTCACCGTGCACAACGGGGACGGCGCGAGCGGGACGGTCGACTACACGGTCGAGTACTACACGATGGGCCACCTGACCAAGTTCGTGCGGCCCGGCGCGCAGCGCATCGCCTCCACCGCGTCCGCCGCCGTACCCAACGTCGCCTGGCGCAACCCGGACGGCAGCAAGGCGCTGATCGCCTACAACGACGCGTCGACGGCGAAGACGGTCACCGTCAACTGGGGCTCGCAGCACGCCACTTACTCACTGCCCGGAAAGACCTCGGCCACCTTCACCTGGTCCGGCACCCAGTCCGGCGGCGGCGGCAGCACCGGCGCCTTCGTGGGTCTGGCGGGCAAGTGCCTCGACGTGGCGGGCGGTTCGAACGCCAACGGTACGGCGGTGCAGCTCTACGACTGCAACGGCTCGACCGCGCAGCAGTGGACCGTCCAGGCCGACGGCTCGGTCCGGGCGCTCGGCAAGTGCCTGGACGTGACCTCCGCCTCGACGGCGAACGGGGCCAAGGCGCAGCTCTACGACTGCAACGGCAGCGGTGCCCAGCGGTGGTCGTACAACGCGGCCACGGGCGATGTGGTGAACACGGCGGCCGACAAGTGCCTCGACGTCACGGACAACTCCTCGGCGAACGGGGCCCGGGCGCAGATCTGGTCGTGCACCGGGGCCGCCAACCAGAAGTGGACCCTGCGGTAGCGCGGAGCGGACGGGCCGCACCGGAGGGGACGCCGCGTCCGGCGTTCCGTCCGGTGCGGCGGCGTGCCGTGCTGCGGATCGGCCGCCCGCGGACCATGGTGGGGGTATGACCACACCGCAGGACCTCTTTCTCGTCAGCCTGGACATCCCCCGCGAGGAGCCCGTCGAGCAGGGCGATCTCTCGCTGGCCCTCGCCGGGGCCGAGCTGGTCGACCTCCTCGGCGTACGGGCGCTCACCGTGGCGGACGGCCGGATCGTGCCGGGGCCGGTGCTGGCCACCGGTGACCGGCTGCTGGACGAGGCGGAAGCCGCGCTGGTCAGGACGGAGCCGTACGAGACGGTCGAGGACTGGCTGTGGCGGCGCGGGCAGGGGCTGGCCACCGCCTACCGGGACGCCCTGGAGGCCGACGGGCAGCTCACCGGGAAGCGGCGGCGCCGGCTGGCGCTGCGCGACAAGGACGACCCCACGGCCGACACCCCCGCCCGCCGGCACGCGGCCGACCGCTGGTGGTCCCACGAGCCCGTCCTCGCGGGCCTCGCCTCCACCCTGGGCATCCCGGACGACCGGCCCGCCGCGGCCGAGCCCGGCGACGAGCCGGTCGTCACCGTCCTGCTGGCGGTCGGCGACGCGGTGACGGAGCTGGAGGCGGTACGCGAGCGGCGCCGCATCGAGAACATCGCCTTCGACAACATCTGGCGGGCGCCCTGAGCCTCACAGGATGAGTTCGCCGATCCCCAGCAGGTTCCCCTCGCTGTCCCGGAACCACGCGCCCCACTCCCCGCGCGCGCCCTTGCTCGGATAGTTGCCCTCGACCTCGGCGATGCCGTCCCGGGTGCGCAGGCCGGGCGCGTCGACCTCCTCGAAGACCACGCCCCGGCGGCGCAGCTCCGCCACGGCGGCCCGGATGTCGTCCACCTCGAAGGCCATCTGGGTGAAGGTGCCGGGCGAGGACCCCGTCGAGCGGTACACGACGAAGTCCGCGCCCGCGCACCGGTACAGCAGCCCGCCGGGCCGTTCGTCCACCGGGCGCAGACCGAGCTTGTCGGCGTAGAAGCGCCGGGCCCGGTCCAGGTCGCTCGCGGGCAGCCGGGTCGCGACGCGGGCCCGGGACAGCACATCACTCGTGTGTGAGGTCATGCCTCCACTGTGGCTACTGAGCCGGCTCCACGCCCGCGCGGAGCAGACCGTACGTGTACGCGTCCTCCAGGGCCTGCCAGGAGGCGGCGATGACGTTCTCCGCGACGCCGACCGTGGACCACTCGCCCGCGCCGTCGGAGGTGGAGATCAGCACACGGGTGGTGGACGACGTGCCGTGCTTGCCCTCCAGGATGCGGACCTTGTAGTCCACCAGCTCCAGCTTGGCGAGCTGCGGGTAGATCTTCTCCAGCGCCACGCGCAGCGCCCGGTCCAGCGCGTTGACCGGGCCGTTGCCCTCCGCGGTGGCGACGATCCGCTCGCTCTTGGCCCACAGCTTGACCGTGGCCTCGTTGGCGTGGGTGCCGTCGGGCCGGTCCTCCACGATCGCCCGCCAGGACTCGACGTCGAAGTACTTCAGCGGCCTGCCCTCGACCTCGGCCCGCAGCAGCAGCTCGAAGGAGGCGTCGGCGGCCTCGTAGGTGTAGCCCCTGAGCTCCCGCTCCTTGACGCGCTCGACGACCCGGCCGACCAGTTCCCGGTCACCGCCCAGGTCGATGCCCAGCTCCTTGCCCTTCAGCTCGACCGAGGCGCGGCCCGCCATGTCGGAGACGAGCATGCGCATGGTGTTGCCGACCCGCTCGGGGTCGATGTGCTGGTACAGGTCCGGGTCGACCTTGATGGCGGAGGCGTGCAGGCCGGCCTTGTGCGCGAAGGCCGATACGCCCACGTACGGCTGGTGGGTGGACGGCGTCAGGTTGACGACCTCGGCGATGGCGTGCGAGATCCGGGTCATCTCGCGCAGCCGGCCCTCGGGCAGCACCTGCTTGCCGTACTTCAGCTGCAGGGCGGCGACCACCGGGAACAGGTTGGCGTTGCCCACCCGCTCGCCGTAGCCGTTGGCCGTGCACTGCACATGGGTGGCGCCCGCGTCCACGGCGGCCAGGGTGTTGGCGACCGCGCAGCCGGTGTCGTCCTGGGCGTGGATGCCGAGCCGGGCGCCGGTGTCGGCGAGGACGGTGGCGACGACCGCGTGGACCTGGGCGGGGAGCATGCCGCCGTTGGTGTCGCAGAGGACGACGACGTCGGCGCCGGCCTCGGCCGCCGCGCGGACGACGGCCTTGGCGTACTCGGGGTTGGCGCGGTAGCCGTCGAAGAAGTGCTCGCAGTCCACGAAGACCCGGCGGCCCTGGTCCTTCAGGTACGACACGGTGTCGCGGACCATCGCCAGGTTCTCGTCCAGGGTGGTGCGCAGCGCCAGCTCCACATGCCGGTCGTGTGCCTTGGCGACCAGCGTGATCACCGGGGCGCCGGACTGGAGCAGGGCCTTGACCTGGGGGTCCTCGGCGGCCTTCGCACCGGCGCGGCGGGTGGCGCCGAAGGCGACCAGCCGGGCGTGCCGGAAGTCGATCTCATCCTTGGCGCGGGCGAAGAACTCGGTGTCGCGGGGGTTCGCGCCGGGCCAGCCGCCCTCGATGAAGCCCACGCCGAAGTCGTCCAGGTGCCGTGCGATGGCGAGCTTGTCCGCGACGGTGAGGTTGATGCCCTCGCGCTGCGCGCCGTCGCGCAGCGTGGTGTCGAAGACGTGGAACGAGTCGTCGAGCTCGCTGTGTGCCGTCTCGGTCATGGTCTCAAGGCTCCTGTAGTGGATCTTCGGTCTTACCGGAATGACCGGCTCCACCGTCCTCCCCATACTCCCTCGCGCTCCGCTCCCGGCTGCAGGTGGGCCGGAAAACGAAAAAACCCCTCGCGGGTGCGAGAGGTCTGCGCGCGGGTCGAGGACGATGGTGGCCACCCGTACCTGGTCATACGAGATGGTCACTGCGGACCGGCGCGCGCCTGCTGCCGATAATCGTGGCGTACGAGGGCACGGAGGCAGTCTGGCACAGCACCGCCCCCGGCTCACCGCCTGTCTCAGGATGCGGGCGTCAGGCTGGACTCCCCCGATCCCTCGGCGGCCTTCACCCGGGTCAGGTCCAGGTCCTTGGTCTCCCGCATGGTGAGGTACACGACCAGGGAGACGGCGGCGCAGCCCGCCACGTACCAGTAGAAGCCCGATTCGACGCCGGCGTCCTTGAACCACAGGGCGATGTACTCGGCCGTGCCGCCGAAGAGGGCGTTGCCGATGGCGTACGGCAGGGCCACGCCGAGCGCGCGGATGCCGGTCGGGAACAGCTCCGCCTTCACACAGGCGTTGATGGAGGTGTAGCCGGTGACCACGACCAGTGCCAGCAGGGCGAGCCCGAGGGCGGGCCAGTAGCCGTCGGCGTGCTTGAGCAGGGTCATGATCGGGACGGTGAGGAAGGTGGAGCCGACCGCGAAGGTGATGAGCAGCGGGCGGCGGCCGATCCGGTCGGAGAGCCGGCCGGCGAAGGGCTGCAGGCAGGCGAAGACGATCAGCGCGGTGAAGGAGACCAGGGTCGCCGTCTGCTTGGACAGCCCCGCAGAGTTGGAGAGGTACTTCGTCAGATAGGTGGTGTACGTGTAGTAGGCCACCGTGCCGCCCATGGTGAGGGCGACGACCAGGAACGCCTCCCGCCTGTGCTGCCACAGCGCGCGCAGGGTGCCGCGGTCCTCGGCGTGCGAGCCGTCCTCCGCGTACACCTCGGTCTCCAGCATGGTGCGGCGCAGATAGAAGATGACGGCCGCGCCCAGGGCGCCGACGACGAACGGGATGCGCCAGCCGTAGCTGTGCAGGGCGTCGTCGGACATGGTGCGCTGGAGGACGATCTGCAGGCCGAGGCCGATGATCTGGCCGGCGGTCATGGAGACGTACTGGAAGCTGGAGGCGAAGCCACGCCGGGCCGGGTCGGACGCCTCGGTCAGATAGGTCGCGCTGGCCGCGTACTCGCCGCCCACCGACAGGCCCTGGAGCAGCCGGGCCACGAGCAGGACGAGCGCGCCGCCGTAGCCGGCGACGGCGTAGGTGGGGGCGACGGCGATGAGGACGGCCGAGGCCGACATGAGCGTGACGGTCAGGGTGAGCGCCGCCTTGCGGCCCTTGCGGTCGCCGACCCTGCCCAGCAGCCAGCCGCCCACGGGGCGCATGAAGAAGCCGACGGCGAAGATGCCGGCGGTGTTCATCAGCTGGGCGGTGGAGTCGCCCTTGGGGAAGAACGCGCCGGCGAAGTAGGTGGCGAAACTCGCGTACACGAACCAGTCGAACCACTCGACCATGTTCCCCGCCGAGCCGACCCAGATCTTCTTCCACTGTTCTCGTCCCATGGGCCGTTACCTGCCCGGTGACGGAGGGAACGATTCCTCGGGCGCGCGGCCGGGTGCGCGCCGGCGCCCCGCGGCTACGGCATGAGAAGCACGTCCCGGAGGAACTCCCGTACGTGCGCGAGCACTTGGTCCCGGTCGGTGCCGCGCAGCCCGATGGCGACGTGGATGGAGAAACCGTCGAGCAGCGCACGCAGCCGCGCCGCGAAACGGTCCGCGTCGACCGTCCGGAACTCCCCCCGCGAGATGCCCTCGGCGACCAGGGCGACCAGATCGCGGTGCCACGCGCCCTCGATCGCGGCCTGCCGGACCCGGGCCTCCTCGTCGGCGTTCTGCGACCGGTTCCAGACCTCCAGCCAGAGCGTCCAGTGCGGATCGCGGTGGCCCGCGGGGACGTACAGGTCGACGTACGCCTCCAGGCGCTCCCGGGCCGACCCCGGGCGGGTGAGCAGCCGGCCGCGCTCGGCGCCCAGCCTGCCCTCGCTCCACTCCAGGGTCTGCAGCAGCAGCTCGTCCTTGGAGCGGAAGTAGTACAGCAGATGGCCGCTGCTCATCCCGACCTCACGGCCGAGCCCCGCCATGGTGAGCTTCTCCAGACCGCGCTCGGCGATCATGTCCATGGCCGCGACGAGAAGCTCCTCGCGCGGCGGCGCGTTCCTGCGCGCACGGGCCGCACCGGCCATCTGCTGCTCCTGTGTGTGTCAGACCTTCGGCTGCTGCTGGGTGATGCAGTGGATGCCACCGCCCCCGGAGAAGATCGTACGGGCGTCCACCAGCGTCACCGTCCGCTCCGGGAAGAGACGGCGGAAGATCCCGGCGGCGATCTCGTCGCGCGGGTCGTCGAAGCCGCACAGGACGACCCCGCCGTTGCAGATGTAGTGGTTGATGTAGGAGTAGTCGGCCCAGTGGCCGTCGGCCTCCAGGACGGTCGGCGCGGGCACCTCGACGACCTCGAGGCGGCGGCCCCGGGCGTCGGTCGCCGACTTCAGCAGGCCGATGACCTCCTTGGTGACCTCGTGGTCGGGGTGGGCCGGGTCCGGCTGGTGGTGGGCGACCACCACACCGGGGCGGGCGAAGGCGGCGACGATGTCGACATGGCCGAGGGTGCCGAAGCCGTAGGGCGGGTAGTCGCCGGTCAGACCGCGCGGCAGCCAGATCGCCTTGCTGGTGCCGAGGTGGGCGTGGATCTCGGCCTCGACCTCCACCCTGGACCAGTGCGGGTTGCGCTCGGGGCCGAGCTGCACGGTCTCGGTGAGCAGCACGGTGCCCTCGCCGTCGACGTGGATCGCGCCGCCCTCGTTGACCAGCCTGGAGGCGTACGTCCGCGCGCCGGCGAGGTCGGAGACGTACGCGCCGATCTTCGCGTCGTGCTCCCAGCGGGCCCAGTCCTGGGCGCCCCAGCCGTTGAAGGTCCAGTCGACGGCGGCGAGGCCGCCCTTGTCGTCGGTCAGGAAGGTGGGGCCGATGTCCCGCATCCAGGCGTCGTCCAGCTCGCGCTCGACGGTGTCGACACCGGGGCCGAGCAGTTCCCGGGCCTCGGCCGACTGGCCGGGGCCGCACACGACCGTCACGGGCTCGAAGCGCAGCACGGCGCGGGCCACCGAGGCCCAGGCGGCGCGGGAGCGGCGCAGGTCGTCCGGATCGTCGAAGGTGGGGTTGGGGCTGGGCCAGGCCATCCAGGTGCGCTCGTGCGGGGCCCACTCGGCTGGCATGCGGAAGCCGTCGGCGGCGGGGGTGGTCATGTCGCGGGTCCTTAGAGGAAGTAGAGGCGGTTGAGGGAGACGGAGTCGGCGGGCTCCGAGCGCAGCGGGTCGCCGTCGAGGGAGACCAGGCCGGTGCGCTGGTCGACGTCGACCGCTCCGATACGGGCGTTGAGCCGGAGGTCGGCGGGGCCGATCCCGCGGGTGCCGCGCACCGCGACCCTCCTGCGCCGCGTGGGCAGGGTGTCGTTGCCCTGGTCGACAGCGGCCCGGGCGACGAACGCGACCGAGATGTCCGCGGCGGTGGCGCCGTACGAACCGAACTGCGGCCCCAGGACCAGGGGTTCGCAGGTGTCGGTGGCCGCGTTGGGGTCGCCGACCACGCCGTACGCCGGGAAGCCGGACTTGAGGACCAGCTGCGGCTTGGCGCCGAAGTACTCGGGGCGCCACAGCACGATGTCGGCGAGCTTGCCGGTCTCGATCGAGCCGACCTCGTGGGCGAGGCCGTGGGCGATCGCCGGGTTGATGGTCAGCTTGGCCATGTAGCGCAGCACGCGGGCGTTGTCGTCGCCCTCGCCGTCGCCCTCCATCGGGCCCAGCTCGGCCTTCATCTTGCCGGCCATGGCGAAGGTGCGGCGGACCGTCTCACCGGCCCGGCCCATGCCCTGCGCGTCGGAGGAGGTGATGCCGATCGCGCCCAGGTCGTGCAGCACGTCCTCGGCGCCCATCGTGCCCGCCCGGATCCGGTCCCGGGCCATGGCCGCGTCACCCGGCAGGTCGGTCTTCAGGTCGTGGACGGAGACGATCATGCCGTAGTGCTCGGCGACCGCGTCCCGGCCGAAGGGCAGGGTGGGGTTGGTGGAGGAGCCGATGACGTTCGGGACGCCGGCCATCTTCAGCACGTTGGGCACATGTCCGCCGCCGCAGCCCTCGATGTGGAAGGCGTGGATCGTGCGGCCCTCCAGCACCCTGAGGGTGTCCTCGACCGACAGGCACTCGTTCAGGCCGTCGCTGTGCAGGGCGACCTGGACGTCGTGCTCCTCGGCCACCCGCAGCGCGGTGTCCAGCGCCCGCGTGTGGGCGCCCATGTCCTCGTGCACCTTGAATCCGGACGCACCGCCCTCGGCCAGGGCCTCGACCAGCGGGGCCGCGTGGGAGGACGAACCCCGGCCGAGGAAGCCGATGTTGACCGGCCAGGCGTCGAACGCGTTGAAGGCGTGCCGCAGCGCCCAGGGCGAGTTGACGCCGACGCCCCACACCGGGCCGAACTCCTGCCCGATGATCGTGGTGACGCCGGAGGCGAGGGAAGCCTCCATGATGCGCGGCGACAGCAGGTGGACATGGGTGTCGACGGCGCCGGCGGTGGCGATCATGCCCTCGCCGGAGACGATCGAGGTGCCGGTGCCGACGACGACGTCCACCCCGTCCAGGGTGTCCGGGTTGCCGGCCCGTCCGATCCCGCAGATGCGCCCCTCGCGGATGCCGATGGACACCTTGCGGATGCCTTGCGCGGCGTCGATCACCACGACGTTGCTGATCACGACGTCGCAGGTGTCGCGGACGGCGGCGGCCTTCAGGTGCAGTCCGTCGCGCGCGGTCTTGCCGAAGCCGGCCAGGAACTCGTCGCCGTACTTCTGGGCGTCGGACTCCACGCGGACGGTCAGCCCGGAGTCACCGAGCCTGATGCGGTCGCCGGCCCGGGGGCCGTGGGTGGCGGCGTAGGCGTGCGGGTCGACATGGATCGACCGGCTCACCTCGCGTCCTTTCGAGCGGCTCATCGCTCCTCGCCTCCTTCCGGCGTCACTCCGAGATATCCGCAGGCGGCGGCCCTGCGCAGGGCCTCTTCCCTGGCGCCGGGCGCGTCCAGCGGCCCGTCCACCAGACCGGCGAAGCCGATCGCGATCCGCTCGCCGCCGATCGGGACGAGCCCGACCTCCTCGCTCTCCCCCGGCCCGAAGCGGACCGAGGAGCCCGCGGGTACGGCGAGCCGCATGCCGTAGGCACCGCGGCGGTCGAAGTCGAGGCGCGGATTGGCCTCGAAGAAGTGGAAGTGGGAGGTGACGGAGACCGGCACGGTCGCGGTGTTGGTGACGCGCAGCCGGACGACCGGCTCCGGGTCGCTGTGCTCGGGGGCGGGCAGCAGCGCGCCCGGCGCCGCCCCGCCCAGGTGACCGCCGCCGATGGGATCGGAGACGACCGCGAGCCGGGAGCCGTCGTCGAAGACGGCCTCGACCATCACCTCGGTGACGACGTCGGCGACGCCCGGCAGTACGTCCTCGGGGCCGAGCACCGACCGGGCCGCCTCGATGGCCTCGGCGAGCCGCCGGCCGTCCCGGGCCGCCTCGCAGACGGTGTCCGCGATCAGCGCGGTGGCCTCCGGCACGTTCAGCCTGAGTCCGCGCGCGCGGCGGGCCCGGGCCAGCTCGGCGGCTCCGAAGAGCAGCAGCCGGTCACGTTCCGTGGGGGTCAGTCTCACGACGCGGCACCTCCTTGCCTTCCATAAGTTAGAACAACACTCTAAACAGAGAATTCATGAAACAGAAGCATTGACCAGGGGACGGCCCGCACGTCACATTGAACGTCGCTCTAACCCAGTGGCGGCCGTCGAAGGAGACCCAGCCATGCCGATAGAACAGCGCGGAGTCGACACCATCCCGGACGCGGAACGCACCAGCGGTCCGCGGGACCTCGTATCGATCCTGCTCGGCTCCAACCTCTGCCTCGGAGTGATCATCTTCGGCTGGCTGCCGCCGTCCTTCGGGCTCGGCTGGTGGGGGTCGGTCAGCTCCGTCGTGGCGGGCACGGTGATCGGCACCCTGTTCACCGCCCCGCTCGCCCTGGTCTCGCTGCGCACCGCGACCAACCTGTCCACCTCCTCCGGCGCCCAGTTCGGTGTGCGCGGCCGGCTGGTCGGCTCGGTCGTCGGACTGCTGCTCGCGCTCGGCTACACCGCGCTGACGGTGTGGATCGGCGGCGACGTGATGCTGATGGTCCTCGGCCGGCTCTTCGGCGTGCCGGCGGACGGGGTGGCGTACGCCCTCGTCTACGCGGTCCTCGCCGCGGCGACCGTCGCGGGCGCCGTCTTCGGCTACCGCGTCCTGCTCGCCATGTCCCGGGTGCTGGCCCTCGGCATGACGGCCCTGCTCGCCCTCGGCGTCCTCGCCTACGCCCCGCACTTCACCACCTCGGCGCTGCCGGACGCGGGCGGCTATCTGCTGGGCTCCTTCTGGCCCACCTGGTTCCTCGCGGCGGTAGCGGCGGGCCTGTCCGGGCCCATCGCCTTCATCACCCTGCTCGGCGACTACACCCGCTACATCTCCCCCGCCCGCCACACCAGCCGGCGCGTCCTGCACGCCACCTGGCTGGGGCTGGTCCTCGGCCTGCTGGTGCCGCAGCTGTTCGGCACCTTCACGGCGTACGCGGCCCGCGCGGCCACCGACTACGCGGGCCCGCTGGTCGCGGCCTCTCCCGGCTGGTACCTGGTCCCGCTGCTGCTGGCCGCCTCGGCCGGCTCGGTCGGCAACGCGGGCCTGATGCTGTACTCGATGGGCCTGGACCTGGACGCGATCCTGCCCCGCGCCTCCCGCGCCCGCGCCACCTGTGCCGTGGCCGTGGTGGCCACCGCCTGCGTCTTCGCCGGCCACTACGCCTGGAACGCGCAGTCGGCGATGACCTCCTTCGTCCTGCTGCTCACCGCCATCGGCACCCCGTGGGCGGTCATCACCCTCATCGGCTTCGCCCGCTGCCGGGGGGTCTACGACGCCGACGCCCTCCAGGTCTTCAACCGCCGTTCGCTGGGCGGGATCTACTGGTACCGGGCGGGCTGGAACGTGCGGGCCGTCGTCTCCTGGGCGGCCGGCGCGGCGGTCGGCCTGCTGGCGGTGTCCCTGCCGTCGTACGAGGGCCCGCTGCTCTCCCTGACCGGCGGGGTGGACTGCAGCTTCCTGCTGTCGGGGCTGGCCGGCGGCGCCGTGTACCTGCTGCTGACCTCCGGCCGGGAACGGCCGAGGGCCGCCGCGGACGTCGAGGAGTCCGAGGCGGCCCTGGCATAGCCGGCCCCGCGCACGCGCGGGGACCCGGTCAGCCGATCGTGTGCATCCAGCCGTGCTTGTCCTCGGTCATGCCGCGCTGGACGCCGAGCAGGGCCTCGCGCATCCGCAGGGTGACCGGGCCGGGCGTGCCGTCGCCGTGCGTCCACTGGCCCGTCTTGGTCTTGACGTGCCCGATCGGGGTGACCACAGCCGCGGTGCCGCAGGCGAAGACCTCGGTGAGCGCGCCGGACGCGGCGTCCCGGCGCCACTGCTCGAGGGTGACCGTGCTCTCCTCGGCGGTGTAGCCGAGGTCGCGGGCGACCTGGAGGAGCGAGTCGCGGGTGATGCCCTCCAGGATCGAGCCGGTGAGCGACGGGGTGACGATCCGGTCGCCGTAGACGAAGACGACGTTCATGCTGCCGCTCTCCTCGACCTTGGTGCGGGTGACCGCGTCGAGGTAGACGACCTGGTCGCAGCCGTGCGCGGCGGCCTCGGCCTGCGGGAGCAGGGAGGCGGCGTAGTTGCCGCCGGTCTTGGCGTCGCCGGTGCCGCCCGGGACGGCGCGGACGTGGTCCTCGGAGACCCAGATGGTGACCGGCCGCACCCCGCCGGCGAAGTAGGCGCCGGACGGCGAGGCGATCAGCATGAACAGGTACTCGTTCGCCGGGTGCACGCCGAGCGCGGCCTCCGTGGCGAACATGAACGGCCGCAGGTACAGGGCCTCCTCGCCGCCGTGCGGCGGAACCCAGTCGGCGTCCTGGGTGAGCAGCGCGTCCAGCGCGGCGATGAACAGCTCCTCGGGCAGCTCGGCCATGGCCATGCGGCGGGCGGAGGTGCGGAACCGGCGGGCGTTGGCCTCGGGGCGGAACAGCGCGATCGAGCCGTCGGGCTGGCGGTAGGCCTTCAGCCCCTCGAAGATCTCCTGGCCGTAGTGCAGGACGTGGGTGGAGGGGTCCAGGGAGATCGGGCCGTACGGAACGAGCTGGGCGTCGTGCCAGCCGCGCCCCTCCGTCCACTTGATCGTCACCATGTGGTCGGTGAAGTGGCGGCCGAACCCCGGGTCGGCCAGGATCGCCTCGCGCTGGGCGGCGGCGAGCGGGCTGGCGGAGGGCTTGAGCTCGATCGTGGGCGTCGTCATCAGTGGTTGTCCTTCACCGGTTGTAGTGACGGGCCGCGTTCACTCCTGTACTGGCGGTCGTCAGTGCTAGGACGTCCGAGCATTCCCTCATATCGCGGCTCCGCGTCCGATTATCGCGCGGGCGCCGAGCCGGAAGGAATGGGGGTGAAGCGGCCCAGGGTTGATGGTGGCACCCGGCGAGGCACAGGAAAAGCCGCCGGGTGCGGTCGCGACCCGGCGGCTTGGGTGGAGCGCGGCGGGTCAGCCGGCTACGCGTACGGCGAGCGCGTCGCCGATCCGGGAGGTCGAGCGGGCCGGCTGCCCGGAGCGCTCGGTGAGGTCGGCGGCGACCGCGGCGTCGATGCGGTCGGCCTCGTCGTCGTAGCCGAGGTGGCGCAGCAGCAGGGCGACGGACAGGACGGTGGCGGTGGGGTCCGCCTTGCCCTGGCCCGCGATGTCCGGGGCCGAACCGTGCACCGGCTCGAACATGGACGGGAACGCGCCGCTCGGGTTGATGTTGCCGGAGGCGGCCACGCCGATGCCGCCGGAGACGGCCGCGGCGAGGTCGGTGATGATGTCGCCGAAGAGGTTGTCGGTGACGATGACGTCGAAACGGCCGGGGTCGGTGACCAGGTAGATGGTGGCCGCGTCGACGTGGACGTAGTCCGTGGTGACGTCGGGGAACTCCTGGGCCACCCGCTGGAAGACGTTCGTCCACAGGTGCCCGGCGAAGGTCAGCACGTTGTTCTTGTGGACCAGCGTGAGCTTCTTGCGGGGGCGGGCCTGGGCCCGGGCGAAGGCGTCGCGGACGACCCGCTCGACGCCGTAGGCCGTGTTGACGGAGACCTCGGTGGCGACCTCGTGCGCGGTGCCCTTGCGGATGGTGCCGCCGTTGCCGGTGTACGGGCCCTCGGTGCCCTCGCGGACGACGACGAAGTCGATCTCCGGCTGGCCGGCGAGCGGGGTGGCGACCCCCGGCAGCAGCTTCGACGGGCGCAGGTTGACGTGGTGGTCGAAGGCGAAGCGGAGCTTGAGCAGGAAGCCGCGCTCCAGGACGCCGGACGGCACCGACGGGTCGCCGATGGCGCCGAGCAGGATGGCGTCGTGCCCCTTGAGAGCGTCGAGGTCGGCGTCGGTGAGGGTCTCACCGGTGGCGTGGTAGCGCTGCGCGCCGAAGTCGTACTCCTTGGTCTCCAGCTTCACATCCTGCGGCAGGACGGCGGAGAGGACCTTGAGACCCTCGGCCACGACCTCCTGGCCGATGCCGTCACCGGGGATCACTGCGAGATTGATGCTGCGAGACATGCGGGCACCCTACTCCTCGTCCCATGGGATGACACGCGATGTCCGCCATCCGGACACCCGGACGGATCGCCGGTGTCCTCCCGTCGGCCGGCGTTCACCCGTACGTGGCAGGGCGGTTGGCCCATGGTGGAAGGTTCCGGGACATGGACACCCCTGACGTCGGTATTCCGCCGCGGCTCGCCGGACGGCTGAGCATGGCCGAGCAGTACGAGTACCTGCGCACCCGTGTGCTGCCCCGCCGCACCCTGGTGTCGGCCGGCGCGGTGGCGGGCGGTCTGCTGACCGGCTGCGCGACCGCGTCCGGCGCGAAGCCCGGCGCGAGCGGCTCGCGGGCGCCCGCCTCGGCCACCTCGCGGGCGCCTGGCTCGGTGGTCCGCCCGTTCGGCCGCCATCTGGCCTTCGGCGCCGACCCCCGGACGCAGCTGCGGATCTCCTGGCAGGTGCCGTTCGCCGTCAAGCGGCCGTACGTCCGGGTCGGCCTGCGCCCGGACGATCTCGGGCGCCGGGTCGCGGCCGAGCTGCGCCCGCTGCACACGCCCGGGGTGCCGGGGGTGCGGCAGGCCCTCGAGCAGTACTACGTGCACGCGGCCGTGGACGGCCTGACGCCCGGCACGACGTACTACTACGGCGTCGGCCACGACGGCTGGGAGCCCACCGCCGCCGGCCACCGCGCGGCCATCGCCTCCTTCCGCACGGCACCCGCGCGCGGGGAGCGGTTCGTGTTCACGGCCTTCGGCGACCAGGGCGTGAGCCGGGCCGCGCACGCCAACGACGATCTGGTGCTGCGCCAGAAGCCCGCCTTCCATCTGCACGCCGGCGACATCTGCTACGCGGACGTCAACGGCACCGGCCACCCGACGGACGGCTACGACCCCGCCTTCTGGGACCTGTTCCTGAAGCAGAACGAGCCGGTCGCGCGGTCCGTGCCGTGGATGGTGACGACCGGCAACCACGACATGGAGGCCTGGTACTCGCCGGACGGCTACGGCGGCCAGCTGGCCCGGTTCTCGCTGCCGGAGACCGGCTTCGACCCGCACGGCACACCGGGCGCGTACGCGTTCACCTACGGCAACACCGCCTTCGTCGCACTGGACGCCAACGACGTCTCGTACGAGATCCCCGCCAACCTCGGGCGCAGCGGCGGCCGGCAGACGGCCTGGCTGGACCGGAAGCTGCGGCAGCTGCGCGCCGCCGAGCACATCGACTTCGTGGTCGTCTTCTTCCACCACTGCGCCTACTCCACCTCGCAGCACGCCTCGGACGGGGGCGTGCGCCGGGAGTGGCTGCCGCTGTTCGCCGAGCACCAGGTGGACCTGGTGATCAACGGGCACAACCATGTGTACGAGCGCACGGACGCGATCAGGGCGGGGAAGGTCGGCCGTGCGGTGCCCGTCGGCGGCTCCACCGACCCCGCCCGGGACGGCACCGTGTACGTGACGGCGGGCGGCGGCGGCCGGGATCTGTACGGCTTCCCCTCGGGGGTGAGGGACAGCTACGAGGGGCACCTCACCC
The DNA here is from genome assembly GCF_043079545.1 of Streptomyces sp. NPDC015171. Taxonomy (NCBI): domain Bacteria; kingdom Bacillati; phylum Actinomycetota; class Actinomycetes; order Kitasatosporales; family Streptomycetaceae; genus Streptomyces; species Streptomyces sp. NPDC015171. The sequence continues at coordinate 123,579 of NZ_JBIBUO010000009.1, read as the reverse complement.
GGCACGAGGAGGTCCGGACCTTCGCCTGGACGAAGGGCGGGGAGCGCGCGCCGGAGACGGCGGAGTGGTCCCGGGTGCGCTACACCGGCTTCTCGCTGCTCTCGGTGGAGGTGCGGGCGGGCACGTCGCCGCGGCTCGCCGTGTCGGCCCTGGGGCAGGACGGGCGGCGGATCGACCACTTCGAGGTGCGGCGCGGCCGGTGAGGGCCGCGCCGCACCCCACGGGTCCCCCCCCCGCTCGAACGACGTCGAGCGGCGGGGGACGGTGCGGCTCCCGGCTGGTGGTCCGGCTCAGTGGCCGGTCTCGCCGCCGTTGTCCCGGCGGTCGAGGGCGCGCTGGAGGGCGGCGGCGGCGTTCTTGCGCTCGGGCTCGCTCGTGCGGGGCACGTGGCGGACTCGGCGGCGGGCGGTCGTCTCGGCCATGGGAATCGACTCCTTCGGCAAACGCGGAGCACGGCAATGAGGGGGAGACGCCGGAAGAGGCGGGGAGCACGGCCGCAGGGGTTGCCTGCACGGGCCCGGCTCACGACCGCCATTCGCTGGATCGAGCGAGACGTTCGGCTCCTTTCAAACTAAGGGAGCGGCCCGCATCTGTCTGCCCAATTACTCGGACTTCCTACTATCTGAGACGGCGAGCTGGATCACACCGCTCTGAGCTGCGGCTTCGCGCGTTCGGGGGGGTACTCCGACCGGGCGGCCGGCGGGCGAGGCCGGGCCGCGGCACAGCCCGACGGCTCGTCAGGTGACATCCCCGTCCCGCCAGTCGAAGACCAGTTCCCCGGCCGGGTCGAGCGGTCCGGCGAGTCCGGGCCGCACGTACACGTCCCCCTCCTCGTCCGGCAGCCGGACGATCCCGTCGGGCGAGAGGGCGTGCACCCGCCCGGGCCAGCGCTGCCAGCCCCGGGCGGTGTACAGACGGGCCCCGTCCGCGCTGGCCGAGAGCGCGCCGAGGTCGTAGGCCCGCTCGGTCAGCCGCTCCAGCTCGGCCATCACCCGGCCGCCGAGACCGGTGCGCCGCGCGTCGGCCCGTACGGCGACGGCCTCCACATATCCGGTGCGCAGCCAGCGCCCGCGGTGCCGCAGCCGGCGCAGCACGACCGAACCGTGCGCGGCGAGCCCGGCCCCGTCCCGGACGAGCACATGCATGCCGCCCAGCCCGTGGTCCCAGTCGTCGTCGGAGAATCCTCCGTCGAAGGCGGCGTCCAACAGGGCGCGCACCGCGCGGAGTTCGGACGGTTCCAGCTCGGCGGTGTGGGCGAGGCGCAGGGTCATGGCGCCAGTATCGCGCGTGGTCCCCGAGGGCCGCGCGCGCCCTGAAGCAGGCAGTGGCATGCCCATGCCTGAAGTGACCCGAGGGTCCGCAGAACGTGGAAACGGCCCGGGAAGCCCGCTCTGTCGTCGGGTTTCCCGGGCCGGGATCGCGGGGCTGGTCAGCCCATGTGCGGGTAGGTGTAGTCGGTCGGCGCGACCAGGGTCTCCTTGATGGCGCGGGTCAGCGTCCAGCGCATCAGGTTCTGCGGGGCACCGGCCTTGTCGTTGGTGCCGGAGGCACGGCCGCCGCCGAAGGGCTGCTGGCCGACGACGGCGCCGGTCGACTTGTCGTTGATGTAGAAGTTGCCCGCCGCGTAGCGGAGCTTCTCCATCGTGTACGCCGCCGCGGCGCGGTCGTTGGAGATGACGGCGCCGGTCAGGGCGTAGTCGGAGACCGACTCCATCTGCTCCAGCATCTCGTCGTACTTGTCGTCCTCGTAGACGTAGACGCCGAGGACCGGGCCGAAGTACTCCGTCCGGAAGATCTCGTTCTCCGGGTCGGTGGACTCGATGACGGTCGGGCGGACGAAGTAGCCGACCGAGTCGTCGTAGCTGCCGCCCGCGACGATCGTGCAGGTCGGGTCCTGCTTGGCGCGGTCGATGGCGGCCTTGTTCTTGGCGAAGGCGCGCTCGTCGATCACGGCGCCGAGGAAGTTCGACAGGTCGGTGACGTCACCCATGGTCAGGTAGTCGACCTCGGCCGCGAACTCCTCCTTGAAGCCCGAGTTCCAGATGGAGGCCGGGATGTAGGCCCGGGAGGTGGCGCTGCACTTCTGGCCCTGGTACTCGAAGGCACCGCGGGTCAGCGCGGTCTTCAGGACGGCGCGGTCGGCGCTCGGGTGGGCGACCAGGAAGTCCTTGCCGCCGGTCTCGCCGACCAGGCGCGGGTAGGAGCGGTACTTCTCGATGTTGTTGCCGACCGTCTTCCACAGGTACTGGAAGGTCTTGGTCGAGCCGGTGAAGTGGATGCCGGCCAGGTCGCGGTGGTTCAGGGCCACCTCGGAGACCTCGATGCCGTCACCGGTGACCAGGTTGATGACGCCCTTGGGCAGACCGGCCTCCTCCAGCAGCCGCATGAGGAGCACGGCGGCGTGGGTCTGCGTCGGGGACGGCTTCCACACCACGACGTTGCCCATCAGCGCGGGCGCGGTGGGCAGGTTGCCCGCGATGGCGCTGAAGTTGAACGGCGTGATCGCGTAGACGAAGCCCTCCAGCGGGCGGTGGTCCATGCGGTTCCACACGCCCGGGGAGTTCGCCGGGGGCTGCTCGGCCAGGATCTGGCGGGCGTAGTGGACGTTGAAGCGCCAGAAGTCGACCAGCTCGCAGGGCGTGTCGATCTCGGCCTGCTGGGCGGTCTTCGACTGGCCCAGCATGGTGGAGGCGGCGATGGTCTCGCGCCAGGGGCCGGACAGCAGCTCGGCCGCGCGCAGGATGATCGCGGCGCGGTCGTCGAAGGACATCGCACGCCAGGCCGGCGCGGCGGCCAGGGCCGCGTCGACGGCGTCCTGCGCGTCCTGCCGGGTGGCGTTGCGCAGGGTGCCGATGACGGCCTTGTGGTTGTGCGGCTGCACGACCTGGATGGTCTCGCCGCCGCCCATGCGCTGCTCGCCGCCGATGGTCATCGGCAGGTCGATCGGGTTCTCGGCCAGCTCCTTGAGCTTGACCTCGAGCCGGGCGCGCTCGGGCGAGCCGGGGGCGTAGCCGTGCACCGGCTCGTTGACGGGGGTGGGGACCTGGGTCACAGCGTCCATGAGATCCGTAACTCCTTGTACGTGAGCGGGTGTTGCCGGGCGGCGGGCGGGAGGGTGCGCCTCAGCCCTTGCTGACCATGGAACGGAGGAAGAAGCGCAGGTTGGCAGGCTTCTCCGCGAGACGGCGCATGAAGTAGCCGTACCAGTCCGTGCCGTAGGCGGTGTAGACGCGCATGCGGTGGCCCTCGGCGGCCAGTCGCAGGTGCTCGTCGCTGCGGATGCCGTAGAGCATCTGGAACTCGTACTCGTCGAGCTTACGGCCGGCCTGGTGCGCGAGTTCCTGGGCGATGGAGATCAGGCGCGGGTCGTGGGACCCGATCATCGGGTAGCCCTCGCCCTCCATCAGCGTCTTCAGGATGCGCACATAGGCCTTGTCTATCTCGTGCTTCTGCTGGTACGCGACCTCGGCGGGCTCCTTGTAGGCGCCCTTGACCAGGCGGACGCGGCTGCCGGACTCGGCCAGGCGGCGGGCGTCGGCCTCGGTGCGGAAGAGGTAGGCCTGGATGACGCAGCCGGTCTGCGGGAAGTCCTTCCGCAGCTCCTCGTGGATGGCGAACATCGAGTCGAGGGTGGTGTGGTCCTCGGCGTCGAGCGTCACCGTCGTACCGATGGCGGCGGCGGCCTCGACGACCGGGCGGACGTTCGCGAGGGCCAGCTCGTGGCCGCCGTGGAATGCGGGGGCGGCCCCGGAGGACCCTTCGGGCAGGGTGGTGGCGGGTGACGCGAGGGCCTGCCCGAACATGGAGAGCTTGACGCTCATCTCGACCCGCTCCCCCAGCTCCAGCAGCTTGAGCTGCTCGATCAGGGCCAGGTAGGCGTCGCGGGCCGCGGTGGCCTGCTCGGGGGTGGTGATGTCCTCGCCGACGACGTCCATCGTCAGCTCCAGGCCCTTGGCCGTCAGCTCCTCGATGATCGGGACGATGTCGCTCACCGTCTCACCGGGGATGAAGCGGTCGACGACCTGCTTGGTCACCGGGGCCGCCGAGATCAGGCGACGCATCCGGTCGCTGCGCGACGCGGCGAGAATCACGGGACCCAGCACGGGGCACCTCCACAACAAGGCCAAGAAGTAGGCCGAAACCCGACGCTTCGGGTACGGCACGGAGAACCACCGTGAAACCTAAGGATCTCTCCGATCTTCGGCCATCGACAGCTGTCACGCATCCGTGCCCGGGATCTCAGACATATGTATGAAGAGGGTCGGAGAATGCGGGAGAATGCCCGGGTGGAGGCCGATTACAAGCGCGACTACCAGGAGCTCGTCGACGAGATCTCGGAGCTGCTGGGAGTCCCCGCGACCCTGGAGAACCGCGACTTCGAGCTGATCGCCTTCGGTGTGTACGACAGCGAGGGCGAGCTGGACCCCTCCGCGCTGGATCCGGTGCGCACCCGCTCGATCCTGACCCGCCGCTCCACGGCGCCCGTCCGGACCTGGTTCGAGGGCTTCGGCATCACGCGCGCGACCGAACCGGTGCGCATCCCGCCGAGCCCCGAGGCCGGTGTCTACCGCGGCCGCATCTGCCTGCCCGTACGGCATCGGAATGTCGTCCTCGGCTACGTCTGGCTGCTGGACGGCGACCCGGGGCCGACCGGCGCCCAGCTGGCCGCCGCCATGCGCGTGGCGGGCCGGATCGGCGCGCTGCTGGCGGACGAGGCGGAGGCCGGGGCCGGGCTGAGCCGCGAGCTGCGGGCGGTGCTCACCGCGGAGCGGGGCTGGCAGCGGGACATGGCGGTGGCCGATCTGCGCACCGCGCTCGGGCCCCGCGCGGACGGCCCGCACACCCTGGTCTGTGTCGCGCCCTGGCCGTCGGCCGACCCGGACGACGCCCCGGCCCCGCGTACGGTCCCGCACGCCACCGCGCTGTGCACACTGCCCTGGGGGCCGACCGGACTGAGCCTCGCGGTGCTGGTCCGGCTGCGCACCACGGACCTGCCGACCCCGGCGCTGACGGCCGCCACCCGGCTGCTGAAGGAGTCGGAAGGGGCGCGCGGACGCCTGGCCGAGGAGCGGACGGCCGCCGGGGTGGGCGAACCCCGCACGGGCCTCGCCGAGCTGGGCGCGGTCTGGCAGGAGGCCTCGGCCGCCGCGCGCGCCGCACTGGCCGAGCCGCGGTTCGGGCCGGTCGCCCAGTGGGCGCGGATCGGGGCGTACCGGCTGCTGACCGCGCTGCCGCCGGAGGCCGCGCACGACCGTGTGGTCGGCCCGCTCCTCTCCCCCGCCCACCGGGAGCTGGCCCGCACCGCGGAGGTCTATCTGGACTGCGCGGGCCAGGCCGGCCGCACCGCGTCCGAGCTGGGCGTCCACCGCCAGACGCTCTACTACCGGCTGTCCCGTGTGGAGCAGCTGACCGGCCTTGACCTGGACGACGGCGAGGACCGGCTGCTGCTGCACATGGCGCTGAAGCGGGCCCGGTTGTGACCGTCCGCCCGCTCGCGGCCCCCGCCCGGGGTCAGTCCCGCGCCGTCCCCCGGATCACCCGCCGCAGCCCCTCCGTGAGCTGCTCCGCGGTGGTCGCCGTCTCCGGGTCGAAGAGCCACTGGACCATGAGGCCGTTGAGCAGGGTCTGGTAGAGACGGCCCTCGGTGTCGGTGGTGTCCTGGTCCACCTCGGCCTCCGGGACCCCCAGGAACATGGCGGCGAGCCCCGAGCGGCCCTCTTCCTGCGCCTCGGCCAGCAGCTTGCGCACCTCGGCGAGCCGCTCGTCCTGGAACATCAGCTCGAAGCTCAGCAGCCAGGTCGCCCGCGCCTCGGGGACGGCACGGATGACGGCGCCCCAGATCTCCTGGAAGCGCTCCAGCGAGCCGGGGGGCTGCGTCACCTCACCGCCGAGGCCGGGATCCCACCGCTCGCCCACGCTCTCGATCAGCGAGATGTACGCCTGCACCAGCAGCGCGTCCTTCGAGCCGTAGTGGTAGCCGATCGAGGCCAGATTGGTGCCCGACGCCTTGACCACGTCCCGCGCGGTCGTGCGCAGGAAGCCCTTCTCCAGCAGGCAGCGCCTGGCGCCTGCGAGCAGATCCTCACGGTGTCCCATGCGGCCACCCTACCCCCGGATCCATACACCTGTCCTAGACGCATGAATTATACAATCGTTCTAGACAAGCGTTTAATACGTCCGTACAGTCCTCGGCATGACGAACTCGACGAGCACCACCGCCCCTGCCTGCGCCCCCGTCGGCGCCCCCGCCCGTGCCGGGCGCCGCGAGTGGACCGCGCTCGGTGTGCTGATGCTGCCGCTGCTGCTGGTCTCGATGGACGTGTCGGTCCTCTACTTCGCGACCCCCGCGATCAGCGCCGACCTGCGGCCGAGCGGCACCCAGCAGCTGTGGATCTTCGACATCTACGGATTCGTCCTGGCCGGCCTGCTGATGACGATGGGCGCCCTCGGCGACCGCGTCGGCCGCCGCAAGCTCCTGATCGCGGGCGCCGCGGCCTTCGGCGCCGCCTCGCTCCTCGCGGCCTACGCGACCAGCGCCGAGACCCTGATCGCGGCCCGCGCGCTCCTCGGCGTCGGCGGCGCGACGCTGATGCCGTCCACGATGGCGCTGGTGCGCACGATGTTCACCGACCCGTCCCAGCGGGCGAAGGCGATCGGACTGTGGTCCGGCGTGATGACCGGCGGTATCGCGCTCGGCTCCGTGCTGAGCGGCATCCTGGTCGAGCACTTCTGGTGGGGCTCGGTCTTCCTGGTCAACCTGCCCGCCATGGCACTGCTGCTGCTCCTCGGCCCGGTGCTGCTGCCCGAGTCGAAGAACCCCGCGCCCGGCCGCTTCGACTGGGTGAGCGTCCCGCTGTCGCTGGCCGCCGTGCTCCCCGTGATCTACGGCCTGAAGGAGATCCCCGCCGAGGGCTGGCACCCGCGCTACGTCGTCTCGGTCGCCGTCGGCCTGCTCTTCGCGGCCCTCTTCGTCCGCCGGCAGCGCACCGCGGCCTCCCCGCTGGTCCCGCTGTCCCTGCTGAAGGGCCGCGGCTTCGCCCCGGCACTCGTCCTGAACCTCGTCGCCTCGCTCGGCATGATGGGCTCGGCCGTCTTCACCACGCAGTACCTGCAGTCGGTCCTCGGCAAGAGCCCGCTGGACGCGGCCCTGTGGAGCCTGCTGCCGTCGGTGTTCATCGGGGTCGCCGGTCCGGTCGCCGCGCAGCTCGTCGAGCGGGGCGTCCACCGCGGGTACGTCATCGCCGGCGGCTTCGCGGCCATGGCGGCCGGCTATGTGCTGCTCGCCCTCGTCGGCACCGACTCGCTGTGGCTCGCGCTGGCCGCGTCCGGCGTCCTGGCCTGCGGGATGGTCGCGATCATGTCCCAGCTGACCGACCTCGCGATGAGCGGCGCCCCGGTGGAGCGGGCGGGCACGGCCTCCTCGCTGCTGGAGACCGGCGCCGAGTTCGGCGGCGCGCTCGGCATGGCGGTCCTGGGCTCCATCGGTACCGCGCTCTACCGCCACGAGATGCCGGGCACGGCCCCGGACCAGGCCCGCGAGACCCTGGGCGGCGCGCTCGCCACGGCCGCCGCTCTGCCCGGCCGGGCCGGCGAGACCCTGCTCGCCACGGCCCGCGAGGCGTTCATCAGCGGGATGCGGGGCGCCGCGCTGGCCGGCGCGGTACTGCTGGCGGTGGCGGCGGTGGGCGCGGCGATGACACTGCGCCAGATCGCGCCCGGCCGGGGCGGAAAGTAGGACGACGCATGGACGCCGGACGGGCCGAGGTCTCCCTCGGCCCGTCCGGCGTCCATGCGTGAGCGGGTCAGACCAGGTTCACCGAGCGGGCGGACGTCGCCCCGATCTCGGCGGCCACCTCGGAGAGCACACCGGCGCCCACCGTGTCGTCCACGGTCAGGACGGCCAGCGCCTCGCCGCCCACCGTCGCACGCGCGACCTGCATGCCCGCGATGTTGATACCCGCCTCGCCGAGGATGCGGCCGACGGTGCCGACGACACCCGGACGGTCCTCGTAACGCAGCACGAGCATGTGGTCGGCGAGGGCGAGGTCGACGTCGTAGTCGCCGACCGCGACGATCTTCTGCACATGCTTCGGGCCGGCCAGCGTGCCGGAGACCGACACCTCCTCGCCGGTGCCCAGCGTGCCGCGCACGGTCACCACGTTGCGGTGCTCGGCCGACTCGGAGCTGGTGGTCAGGCGCACCTCGACACCGCGCTCCTGCGCGAACAGCGGGGCGTTGACGTACGAGACGGTCTCGTCGACGACGTCCTCGAAGACACCCTTGAGCGCGGACAGCTCCAGCACCTTCACATCGTGCTGGGTGATCTCGCCGTAGACCTCGACGTCCAGCCGCACGGCCACCTCGCCGGCGAGCGCGGTGAAGATGCGGCCGAGGCGCTCGGCGAGCGGCAGACCCGGCTTGACGTCCTCGGCGATGACACCGCCCTGGACGTTGACGGCGTCCGGCACCAGCTCGCCGGCGAGCGCGAGGCGCACCGACCTGGCCACGGCGATGCCCGCCTTCTCCTGCGCCTCGTCGGTGGAGGCACCGAGGTGCGGGGTGCAGACCACCTGGTCGAGCTCGAAGAGCGGGGAGTCCGTGCAGGGCTCCTTGGCGTACACGTCGAGGCCGGCGCCGGCGACCCGGCCCTCCTTCAGCGCCGCGTACAGCGCCGCCTCGTCCACGATGCCGCCGCGCGCGGCGTTGACGACGCGCACGCTCGGCTTGACCTTGCGCAGCGCCTCGTCGCCGATGAGGCCGAGGGTCTCGGGGGTCTTGGGCAGGTGGACGGTGATGAAGTCGGAGACCTCGAGCAGCTCGTCGAGGGAGAGCACCTTGACGCCCATCTGCGCGGCCCGCGCGGGCTGCACATAGGGGTCGTAGGCGACGACCTTCATCCCGAAGGCGGACATGCGCTGCGCGACGAGGGCGCCGATGCGGCCCAGGCCGACGACGCCGAGCGTCTTCTCGGCCAGCTCGACACCCGTGTACTTGCTGCGCTTCCACTCGCCGTTCTTCAGAGCGGCGTTGGCCTGCGGGATGTTGCGGGCGGTGGAGAGGAGGAGACCGCAGGCCAGCTCGGCGGCGGTCACGATGTTGGAGGTGGGGGCGTTGACGACCATCACGCCGGCCTTGGTGGCGGCGGAGACGTCGACGTTGTCGAGGCCGACGCCGGCCCGCGCGACGACCTTGAGCTTCTTCGCCGCGGCGATGGCCTCGGCGTCGACCTTGGTGGCCGAACGGATCAGGATCGCGTCGACCTCGGCGATGGCCGGAAGCAGCTCGGCGCGGTCCGCGCCGTTGCAGTGCCGGATCTCGAAGTCCGGACCGAGTGCGTCGACGGTGGCAGGCGACAGCTCTTCAGCGATGAGTACGACAGGTTTCGAGCTCACGTGAGTCCTCACATGTGCGATGCGGACGGCCGTCCCGACGGCCGCAGGCGGAGGAGGGGGGCTAGCCGCGGAAGACGCACGACGCTGTGGGCCTGACGCGTGTTGTGCAGAAGTGTAGTGGCGCGGCGGCGAGCGTATTACGCCTCCGCGGAAGGATCACCCGGACGGGAGACTCCATCTTGTACGGGGTCCGGGTGAAGCCCCGCGGCGGTGCCCCCGGCCGAGGGGGCACCGCCGCGGGACCGGGAGGTCACGCCTCCTCGTCGACCCACGACATGAGCTTGCGCAGCTCCTTGCCGGTGGTCTCCAGCAGGTGCTCGGAGTCCTGCTGCTTGTACTCGTTGTACTTCTTCAGACCGCCGTGGTACTCGTCCATCCAGTTCTTGGCGAAGGTGCCGTCCTGGATCTCGGCGAGGACCTTCTTCATCTCGGCCTTGGTGGCGTCGGTGATGATCCGCGGACCGGTGACGTAGTCGCCCCACTCGGCGGTCTCGGAGATCGACCAGCGCATCTTCTCCAGGCCGCCCTCGTACATGAGGTCCACGATCAGCTTCAGCTCGTGCAGGCACTCGAAGTAGGCGATCTCCGGCTGGTAACCGGCCTCGGTCAGCGTCTCGAAGCCCGCCTTGACCAGCGCCGCCGTACCACCGCAGAGCACCGCCTGCTCACCGAACAGGTCGGTCTCGGTCTCCTCGGTGAACGTCGTCTTGATCACGCCCGCGCGGGTGCCGCCGATGCCCTTCGCGTACGACAGGGCCAGCGCGAAGGCGTCACCGGAGGCGTCCTGCTCCACCGCCGCGATGCACGGGACACCACGGCCCTCCTCGTACTGCCGGCGCACCAGGTGGCCCGGGCCCTTCGGCGCGACCATGCAGACGTCCACACCGGCCGGCGCCTTGATGAAACCGAACCGGATGTTGAAGCCGTGACCGAAGAACAGCGCGTCGCCGTCCTTCAGGTGCGGGGCGATGGACTCCTCGTAGACCTGGGCCTGGATCGGGTCCGGGACCAGGATCATGATGACGTCCGCCTCGGCGGCCGCCTCGGCCGGGGTCACCACGCGCAGACCCTGCTCCTCGGCCTTGGCCTTGGACTTCGAGCCCTCGTGCAGACCGACCCGCACGTCCACACCCGAGTCACGCAGCGACAGGGCGTGGGCATGGCCCTGGCTGCCGTAGCCGATGACCGCGACCTTGCGGCCCTGGATGATGGACAGGTCGGCGTCGGCGTCGTAGAACAGCTCGGCCACTTTGGGTTCTCCTTGTGTGCAGGTGGTGCGTCCCACCGTATGACGGGGGGCGGGAGGGAAGTTCGGGGGTCTCGGCATACGGGCGACCGGCGATCACCGACCGCCCGTTTCCAGTCTTACGCCGTCCGGTCGAGGGCGCGCAGCGAGCGGTCCGTGATCGAACGGGCGCCGCGGCCGATCGCGATCGTGCCGGACTGGACCAGCTCCTTGATGCCGTACGGCTCCAGCATCTTGAGCATGGCGGACAGCTTGTCGCTCGAACCGGTGGCCTCGATGGTCACGGCCTCCGGGGAGACGTCCACGGTCTTGGCGCGGAACAGCTGGACGATCTCCACGATCTGGGAGCGGGTCTCGTTGTCGGCGCGGACCTTCACCAGGACGAGTTCGCGCTGGACCGCCTGGCCGGGTTCCAGCTCCACGATCTTCAGCACGTTGACGAGCTTGTTGAGCTGCTTGGTCACCTGTTCGAGCGGCAGTTCCTCGACACCCACCACGATCGTGATGCGGGAGATGTCGGGGTGCTCGGTGACACCGACCGCGAGCGAGTCGATGTTGAAGCCGCGCCGCGAGAACAGGGCGGCGATCCGGGCGAGGATGCCGGGCGTGTTCTCCACCAGGACGGAGAGCGTGTGCTTGGACATGTCTCTGTGGTCTCTCTCGCTCAGTCGTCTTCGTTGTCGCCGAAGTCGGGGCGGACGTCCCGGGCGGCCATGATCTCGTCGTTGGAGGTGCCGGCGGCGACCATCGGCCAGACCATCGCGTCCTCGTGGACGATGAAGTCGACGACGACCGGCCGGTCGTTGATGGAGTTGGCCTCCTCGATGACCTTGTCCAGGTCCTCGGGGCGTTCGCAGCGCAGGCCCACGCAGCCCATCGCCTCGGACAGCTTCACGAAGTCCGGCACCCGCGTGCCCTTGGCCTGCGGGTTGACGTCGTCCGGGCCGCTGTGCAGGACGGTGTTGGAGTAGCGCTGGTTGTAGAAGAGGGTCTGCCACTGGCGGACCATCCCGAGCGCGCCGTTGTTGATGATCGCGACCTTGATCGGGATGTTGTTCAGCGCGCAGGTGGTCAGCTCCTGATTGGTCATCTGGAAGCAGCCGTCACCGTCGATCGCCCACACGGTCTGACCGGGCCGGCCGGCCTTCGCGCCCATCGCCGCCGGCACCGCGTAGCCCATCGTCCCCGCGCCACCGGAGTTCAGCCAGGTGGCCGGCTTGTCGTACTGGATGAAGTGCGCCGCCCACATCTGGTGCTGGCCCACACCCGCCGCGAAGACCGTGCCCTCCGGCGCCAGCCGCCCGATCCGCTCGATGACCTGCTGCGGGGAGAGCGAGCCGTCCTCCGGCTGGTCGTAACCCAGCGGGTACGTCTCCCGCCAGCGGTTCAGATCGTTCCACCAGGCGCTGTAGTCACCCTGGTGGCCCTCGCTGTGCTCCCGCTGCACCGCCTGCACCAGATCCGCGATCACCTCACGCGCGTCACCGACGATCGGCACGTCCGCCGCGCGGTTCTTGCCGATCTCCGCCGGATCGATGTCCGCGTGGACGATCTTGGCGTACGGGGCGAAGCTGTCCAGCTTGCCGGTCACCCGGTCGTCGAACCGGGCTCCGAGCGCGACGATCAGGTCGGCCTTCTGCAGCGCGGTGACGGCCGAGACCGCGCCGTGCATGCCCGGCATGCCCACGTGCAGCGGGTGGCTGTCCGGGAACGCGCCCAGCGCCATCAGGGTGGTGGTGACGGGCGCACCGGTGAGCTCCGCGAGGACCTTCAGCTCCGCGGTCGCCTGCCCCTTGAGGACGCCGCCTCCGACGTAGAGGACGGGCCGCTTGGCGGAGGTGATCAGCTTCGCCGCCTCACGGATCTGCTTGGCGTGCGGCTTCGTCACCGGCCGGTAGCCCGGCAGGTCCATGGTGGGCGGCCAGGAGAAGGTGGTCTTCGCCTGGAGGGCGTCCTTCGCGATGTCGACCAGCACCGGGCCCGGCCGGCCCGTGGAGGCGATGTGGAACGCCTGCGCGATGACCCGCGGGATGTCCTCCGCCTTGGTGACGAGGAAGTTGTGCTTCGTGATCGGCATGGTGATGCCGACGATGTCCGCCTCCTGGAAGGCGTCCGTACCGATCGACTTGGAGGCGACCTGGCCGGTGATCGCGACCAGCGGCACGGAGTCCATGTGCGCGTCGGCGATCGGCGTGACCAGGTTGGTGGCGCCCGGCCCCGAGGTGGCCATGCAGACACCGACCCGGCCGGTGGCCTGCGCGTAGCCGGTGGCGGCGTGGCCGGCCCCCTGCTCGTGCCGGACCAGGACGTGCCGGACCCGGGTGGAGTCCATCAACGGGTCGTACGCCGGGAGGATCGCACCGCCGGGAATACCAAATACCGTGTCCGCGCCGACCTCCTCGAGGGAGCGGATCAGGGACTGCGCACCCGTGACGTGCTCGACGGGGGCGGACTGCTGTCCTCCGGATCGGGGCCGCGGCTGCGGATGGGCCCCGGTGGCCTGCTCGGTCATCGGCATTCTCTTCTCGATGCTGAGGGTTTTTGCGAGGTTCGGGCGGGTTTGGTGCACTGCACGAAAGGCACTCGTGCAACAAAAAACCCCTCGTGCCGCAAGGCAAGCGAGGGGAGCGCGTCGGTGAGGTCGCTGGGCATTCCGGATCGGTCCTCCGGTGGTTCCCAGCTCAGCCGACGCGCTGGCCAAGTACGAGAATTCGGGTGCGCATGGCACTGACCCTCCCTCCGGCACGCACCACGTGTCAAGTGGGTGGGACGGGCGTCTCAGAATGTGAACGAGGGGCACGGCCGCCTCCGAAGACAGCGGGAACACACCCTGTGTACACCCCCGCGCCCCTCCCCACGAGTCCTTCACCTCCCCGGTGCGACAGAGGGGGTCGACGCCGCGATCGCGCTCAGCCCCTCGGGCCTGCGAGCGGTGCCGGTCTCGACGCCGACCAGCCCCTGCGGCTCTCTCGCACTGCCCGCGAACGCCGGCTCGGCCGGTCCGTGCGGCACCGGATAATGGCCGGATCCGAGCGCCCGGCGCAGCCGGTACTCGTCCAGCGGACCGGCGAACGCCATGCCCTGCCCATGGGTGCAGCCCATCGCGCGCAGCGCGACCACCTGCTCGGGCAGGTCCACGCCCTCGGCCACCGACTGCAGCCCGAGATCGCCGGCGATCCGCAGCAGACCGCTGGTGATCTTGTGCAGCCGCGCGGACTCGACCACGCCCTCGACCAGACCGCGGTCGAGCCTGAGGATGTCGACGGGCAGCCGCCGCAGGGCCGTGATGGCCGCGAAGCCGCTCCCGAAGCCGTCCAGCGCGATCCGTACCCCGAGTCTGCTGAGCGCGGTCAGCCGCCGCTCCAGCTCGTCGAGGCAGACCCGCGGATCGGTGTCGGACAGCTCGACGACCAGTGCCCCGGGCGGCAGCCCGTACCGGGTCAGCAGCGCCTCCACCGAGCCCAGGGGCGTCGACTTGTCCAGCAGCCGCCGGGCGCTCGTCCGCACCGCCACCGGTACCGCACACCCGGTCGCGGCCCGCTCGGCCGCCTGCTCCACGGCCTCCTGGAAGATCCAGCGGTCCAGCTCGGCGGTCTTGTCACCGTCCTCGGCCACCCGCAGGAACTCGGCCGGCGTGAACAGCACGCCCTGGGAGGAGCGCCAGCGCGCCTGCGCGGAGACCGCCGTGATCCGCCCGCTCTGCAGGGACACCACCGGCTGGTGCAGCAGGGCGAACTCGCCGTCGTGCAGGGCGGCACGCAGGCGCGTGGCCAGCTCGGCCTTGCGGACGACGTCCTGCTGCATCTGCGGCTTGTACAGCTCGACCCGGCCCTTTCCGGCCGACTTCGCGCGGTACATCGCCAGGTCGGCGTTGCGGAGCAACTCGCCCGCTCCCAGGCCCGGTTCGGCGAAGGCGACGCCGATGGACGCGTTGACCCGGACATCGTTGCCGTCGATGGCGTACGGCTGGGAGAGGGTGACCCTGAGGCGGTCGGCGAGCTCCAGGATGTTCCGCTCCCGGGCGGCACGGTCCCGGGTGCCGTCCCCGACGATCAGGGCCGCGAACTCGTCGCCGCCCAGCCGGGACGCGGTGTCCCCCTGCCGGACCGCGTCCTGGAGTCTGCGGGCGGCCTGGACCAGCAGCTCGTCCCCGGCCTGGTGCCCGATGGTGTCGTTGACCGCCTTGAAGCCGTCGAGGTCGATGAAGAGCACCGCCGTACCGCGCAGGGCGGCACCCCGGTCGGTGGCCCGGCGGCCGGACAGGGCCTGCTGCACGCGCCGGGTGAACAGGGCGCGGTTGGGCAGGTCGGTCAGCGGGTCGTGCTCGGCGTTGTGCTGCAACTGCGCCTGGAGGCGCACTCTTTCGGTCACGTCCCGGCTGTTGAAGATCAGCCCGCCGTGGTGGCGGTTGACGGTGGACTCGACGTTGAGCCAGCCGCCGTCGCCGGAGCGGAACCGGCACTCGATGCGCGTGGTGGCCTCCTCGAGCGGGTTGGCGGCGAGGAAGCGGCGCACCTCGTGCACCACGCAGCCCAGGTCCTCCGGGTGGATGAGGCCGGCCAGCTCGCTGCCGACCAGTTCCTCGGCGGGCCGGCCGTACACCCCGGCGGCGGCCGGGGAGACGTACCGGAGCATGCCGTTCGGCGCGGCGATCATGATGACGTCGCTCGACCCCTGCACCAGGGAGCGGAAGTGGTTCTCCTTCTGGGCCAGTTCCTGGGTGAGGGTGATGTTGTCCAGCAGCATGATCCCCTGCCGGATGACGAGCGCCAGCACCACGGCGCCCGCCGTGATCAGCACCACGTGATCCGGTCGGCGGCCGTTGAGGACGTTGTACAGGATGCCCAGGGTGCACACGGCGGCGGCGAGATACGGGGTGAGCGCGGCGAGGGAGCCGGTGAGCGGCCGGCCTGCCGGGTAGCGGCTGTGCTCGCCGGCGCCGGGCGCGGGCAGCGGCAGCTGGTGGCCCGTGCCGCGCTGGCCCGGCACATGCTCGTGGACCACGCGCGTGTGCCCGTCGCCCGCGCGTGCCTCCTGCGCGCCGCGCCGCCGGGGCGCGGCCCAGGGGGCGTAGGCGAGCAGCAGCGAGCCGGCGAACCAGCCCGCGTCCAGCAGCTGCCCGGAGCGGTAGCCGCTGTGCAGCAGCGGCGAGGTGAACAGGGCGTCGCACATCACGGTCAGCGCGAGCGCGCCGATCGCGGTGTTCACCGCCGTACGGTTGCCCGGGGCGCGGCGGAAGTGCAGCGCGAGGACCATGCTGACGAGCGCGATGTCCAGCAGCGGGTACGCCAGCGACAGCGCGGCGTGCGCCACGCTCGACCCGTCGAACCGGGCCGCCTGGGCGAGCGCGAGACTCCACGACAGGGTCAGCAGCGAGCCGCCGATCAGCCAGGCGTCGAGACCCAGGCAGATCCAGCCCGCGCGGGTCACCGGCCGCTTGGCGAGCACCAGCAGGCCCACGATGGCGGGCGGCGCGAAGCACAGGAAGAACACGTCGGCGTAGCTCGGGCTGGGCACGGTGCTGCCCAGCACCACCTCGTACCAGCCCCAGACCGCGTTGCCCAGGGCGGCCATGGCCGAGGACAGGGAGAACAGCAGCCAGGCCGACCGGAAGCGCACGCGCCGGCTGCGGGCGTACAGGAAGCAGGAGACGGCGGCGGTGCCCGCCGCCGCGCTCAGACCGAAGTCGCCCATGATCAGCGCGACGGCGTCCGTGCCCCAGTCGAACGCGGCCCCGACGGCGTAGGCCGCGCAGACCAGGGCGATGGCGAGCTGCTCCAGCAGCCGGGTGCCGTCAGCGGCGGCCGGCCTGCGGGGCGGCGGTGCCTCGTGCGGGTGCGGTGCGCGCACCGCTCCGTCGAGGGTGGTCGCGGGCGGGGCGCTCACCGGGGCCTCCCGGTGACCGCCGCTCCCGGGTCCCGACGGTCCCGCTGCGCCGGATGCGCATGCCTGCGACGGGCGCTGTGCCTGCGCTGGTGGTGACTGTGATGGCTGGTGTGCTGGCCGCGCCTGCGCGCTGCCGTGCGCCAGGGTCGCCGTCGGCGGCTCCGCCGCGTCGGATCGTTCGTCCATAGGCCGTGCATCGCCCGTCGCCCCCCTCACAAATCTGAAATGTCCATCCCCGGCGCCGAAGTCAGCGGCGCAGCCCCTGTCGGGACGATACACCAGGATCGTCACTCAGGGACATAGCGTCTCTACGCTCCGTGACGACCAGGGGGTATGCGGGTACGGGCCGCGTCCGGAGGGTTGCGGAGGGTGCCGAACGGGGGTCTCGTAGGGACGGTATCGGGTGCGCGGAAGGGTTAACGCCCGATTGCTCCCGGCGTTTCGGGACCGGTCGTAAGGATCACGTTCCGCAGGGGTTCCTGGCGGACGAAACGGGTCAACTGGTCGACCAGCAGTCGCTTGGCGCGCGGCAGGAAGGCCGAGGAAGGGCCGCCCACATGCGGGCTGATCAGCACGCCCGGCGCCCGCCACAGGGGGTGGCCGGGGGGCAGCGGCTCCGGGTCCGTCACGTCGAGGGCGGCGGTGATCCGGCCGCGCTCCAGCTCGGCGAGGAGCGCCTCGGTGTCGACGACGGGGCCGCGCGCGACGTTCACGAGCAGCGCGCCGTCCTTCATGCGGCCGAGGAACCCGGCGTCCACGAGTCCCTGGGTGGCCTCCGTGAGGGGCGTGCAGAGGATCACGACATCCGCGTGCGGAAGCAGGGAGAGCACATCGGTGATCGGATGCACGGGACCGCGCGCCGTGGTGCGCGAGGAGCGCGCAACGCGCGCCACCCGCGCGAGCTCGAACGGTGCGAGCCGGTCCTCGATGGCGGCGCCGATCGCCCCGTACCCGACGATCAGGACGCTCTTGTCGGCGAGGGCCGGGTGGAATCCGCTCCCCCAGCGCTCCTCCTGCTGGGCGCGGACGAATCCGGGGATGCCGCGCAGCGCCGCCAGGGTCAGGGCGAGCGCCAGCTCGGCCGTGCTCGTCTCGTGCACCCCGCGCGCATTGCACAGCCGCACGCCGGGCGCGATCACCGACAGGTGGGCGGTGATGTCGTCGACGCCGGCGGTGAGCGTCTGGATGAGCCGGACGTTCGTCAGGTGCTCCAGCGGCGCCACCCGGACCGACATCCGCTTCATGTACGGCACCACGTAGACGGCGCAGTCCGCGGGGTCGCCGGGAAACGGCTGGTCACCTTCCTCGCCCCCGTCCCAGAACAGGTACCGGGGGCCCGCGGGCAGCCCCTCGATCTCCTCGGGCGCAATGGGCAGCCACACCTGTGAAGTCATGCGAGGAGGCTATGTCAGGCGCGTCCGGGCGCAGAGGTTAGGTTGGGGGCCGGGCAGAGGGAGGTTCACGAGCAGGTGGAGCGCAGGACGATCGGCGCGGGGGGACTCGCGGTGGGGGCCGTCGGACTCGGATGCATGCCGATGAGCTGGGCGTACAGCGGATCCCGGCAGCGCGGGGAGGAGTCCATCAGAACCGTGCGCCGGGCGCTGGACCTGGGCTGCGACCTCCTGGACACCGCCGACATGTACGGCCCGTTCACCAATGAGCTGCTGCTGGGCCGGGTGCTCAGGGAGCGGCGCCGGGATGCCTTCGTCTCCACCAAGGTGGGGCTGCTGGTGGGCGAGCAGCACATCGTGGCCAACGGCCGCCCCGGCTATGTGCGGCGGGCCTGCGACGCCTCGCTGCGCCGGCTGCAGACGGACGTGATCGACCTGTACCAACTGCACCGCGCCGATCCCGAGGTCCCGGTCGAGGAGACCTGGGGCGCGATGGCGGACCTGGTGCGGGCCGGGAAGGTACGGGCGCTCGGCCTGTGCGCGGTCGGGGCGCGCGGCGGGCGCCGCACGGGCACCGGGCTGCACGACATGACGCTGCGCCAGTTGCGGCGGGTGCAGCAGGTGTTCCCGGTGAGCGCGGTGCAGGCGGAGCTTTCGGTGTGGTCGCCGGAGGCGCTCCAGGCGCTGCTGCCGTGGTGCGAGGCGCGGGGTGTGGGTTTCCTGGCGGCGATGCCGCTGGGCAACGGCTTCCTGAGCGGCACGCTGACGCCGGGCGAGGGTTTCGAACGGGACGACGTGCGCGCCCGGCACCCCCGGTTCACGGCGGAGATGATGGCGGCCAACCAGCCGATCGTGGCGGGCCTGCGGCGCATCGCCGGCCGGCACGGCGAGGACGTCACCCCGGCCCAGGTGGCGCTGGCCTGGGTGCTGGCGCAGGGCCGCCATGTGATCGCGGTGCCGGGCAGCAAGCAGGAGCGCTGGGCGGCCGAGAACGCGGCGGCCACCGGGCTGCGGCTGACCGCGCAGGACCTGGCGGAGGTGTCCCGGCTGCCGGCGGCGCTGGGGTCCTGGGACTGAGGCCGCTGCCTTCGGTCGCACCGGACCGGGAACCCGGGAGGCGCCCGGGGTGTATGAGAAGGAGAGAGCCTGCCGCTGACCGCCGCCTCGAAGGGACCGTGATCGTGCGACATCGCGTTGTACCGGCCGTGCTGGCCGCGACCGCCCTGCTGCTGACAGCCGGCTGCTCCGCCGGGGGCGGGGACTCCCCGCGACCGGCGCCGGGCACGTCGACGCCCGGTGCCACCGCTTCCGCCCGGGGCAGCGCGCCGGCGGCTCCGGCGAAGGGCTCGGTGCGGGTGCTGCGCACGGTGGCCGAGGGGCTGAAGACGCCGTGGGGGCTGGCTCCGCTGCCGGACGGCGGTCTGCTGGTCTCCTCCCGGGACGAGGGCACGATCAGCCGGATCGACGAGAAGACCGGCCGCCGTACCGAACTGGGCACGGTCTCCGGGGTCTCACCGGCCGGCGAGGGCGGTCTGCTGGGCATCGCCCTCTCCCCCGCCTACGCCTCGGACCACATGGTCTACGCCTACTTCACCTCGGCATCGGACAACCGCGTCGTCCGGATGCTGTACGACGAGCGGAAGCCGGCCGGTGAGCAGCTGGGCGCTCCGGACACGGTGTTCAAGGGGATCCCCAAGGGCTTCATCCACAACGGCGGCCGGATCGCGTTCGGCCCGGACGGCATGCTGTACGCGGGCACCGGCGAGAGCGGGCAGCGCGGGCTGGCGCAGGACAGGAAGTCGCTGGGCGGCAAGATCCTGCGGCTGACCCCGGACGGCGAGCCGGCCCCCGGCAACCCCTTCCCGGGCTCCCCCGTGTACTCGTACGGCCACCGGAACGTCCAGGGGCTGGCCTGGGACGACCGGCAGCGGCTGTTCGCGGCGGAGTTCGGGCAGGACACCTGGGACGAGCTGAACGCGATCAAGCCCGGCGGCGACTACGGCTGGCCCGAGGCCGAGGGCAGGTCCTCCGGCGCCGGCTTCGAGAACCCGGTCGCCCAGTGGCACACCGACGACGCCTCCCCCAGCGGCATCGCCTGCGTGGGCGGTGTGATCTGGATGGCGGGGCTCAAGGGCGAGCGCCTGTGGCGGGTCCCGCTGAACGGCACCTCGGCGGCGGCCGACCCGCAGGCGTTCCTCACCGGTCGCTACGGGCGGCTGCGTACGGTCGTCCCGGCGGGCGGCGACAGGCTCTGGCTGGTCACGAGCAACACGGACGGACGGGGCACCCCGGAGAAGGGGGACGACCGGGTGCTTGAGGTGCGGGTGCGATAGCCCGGAGCCCCCGGCACCGCGCTCCCCTCACCTCCGGTCCGGCGCCGCCCCGTCCGCGCTCGCCCCGCCCGGGGCCCGCTCGTCCGGAGCCTCCTCGTCCGGAGCCCGCCCGGCGGGCGGGGTGTCGGCGGGCCGGTCCGCGTCGGCCGTTTCTCCGGGCAGGCGTATCACCGCCTTGCCGGAGGCGAGGTCTATGGGACCGCGCCCCGGGTCGTTGTCCCCGACGTCCTCACGGGTGAGTTCGAGCCGGTTCTGCTCGTCCCGGGTGTGCTTGCGGCCGGGCGAGAACAGGTCCTCGAAGGCGTTGAACACGGCTCCCCCTCACTGCCGGTTTTCTTCAGCGTATGTCTCAGGCCGGCGTTTCGGCAGCGAGCGTCCCGGCGTCGAACAGACCCAGCCGGTGCGCCACCGCCGCCGCCTCGCCCCGGCCCGAGACACCCAGCTTGCCCAGGATGTGGGAGACGTGGACACTCGCGGTCTTCGGTGAGATGAACAGCTCCTCGGCTATCTGGCGGTTGGTACGGCCGGCCGCGACCAGGCCGAGGACGTCCCGCTCCCGGCTGGTGAGGCCGAGCGCCTCGGCGGGATCGGCCGGGCCCTGCCGCCCGGCACGGGTCAGGGTGAGGCGGGCCCGCTGGGCCAGCCTGGCGACCTCGTCCGCGAGGGGCCGGGCGTCCAGATGGGCGGCGACCGCAGCGGCCAGCCGGAGCAGCTCCACCGCGCGGTCGCGCTGGTCGTCGCCGCCCTCGGCCAGCAGCGCCCCGGCGAGGCGGTGGCGGACCCGGGCGAGGTCGTAGGGACGGTCCAGGCACTCGAAGGCGGTGACGACCGGGGACCAGGTGTCGGCGGTGTCCCGGCCCTCCGCGCGGAGCAGCTCGGCCCGGGTCCACCGGCCGTACGCCTGCCAGAGCGGGGCGCCCGTGGCCAGGGTCCGTACGGCCGCCGAGACACGGTCGAGGATCTCGGCGCGGCCGGCCCTCGCGGCGGGCCCCGGGCGGGCGTCGGCCTCGGCGCTCGCGGCGGCCAGCAGCAGCGGCCAGGCGTAGCGGTGGGTGCCGGGCGGGAATCCGCAGTCCAGGGCCGGGAGCAGGGCCGCGCGGGCGTCGGCGATGCTGTCCTGTGCCGCCGCGATGCCCACGGCGATCCGGGCCAGGGGCAGGGACCGCTGGGGTATCGGGTCATGCGTGCCGTACAGGGCGCGGGCGGCGGCGAGCTGCCTGCCGGCCTCGGCGAGGTCGCCACGGGCCAGGGCGAGGTGGGCCAGGCGCAGGGCGCCGGCGCCCCGGGGCTTGGCGCTGTGGCCGACCCGGGTCGCGTGTGCCGCGGCCTCGGCGGCCTCCTCCCACTGGCCCAGCGAGTAGAGCGCGTCGGACAGGTTGCCCCAGGCCCAGGCCCCGGAGTCCAGCAGTCCGTACCGGCGGCAGAAGTCGATGCCCTCGCGCAGCAGGGGGACGGCCTCCCGGTCCCGGCCGATGCTCTGCAGCGCGGACGGCAGGTTCACATAGGCGCGGCCCGCGACCGGGTGCGCGCCCTCCGCCAGGGTGTCCCGCAGGACCTGCCGCAGCTGGGCGAGACCGGCCTCCGGGGCGCCGGACTCCACCGTCAGGCCGCCGAGGGTGAGCAGGGCGTGCAGTTCGGTCTCGCGGGCGCCCACCATGCGCGCGTACTCCACGGCCCGCTCGGCGGCGGCGAAGGCCTCGGGGCCCGGCCGGTGCTGCATGGACCAGCTGGCGGCGGTCGCCAGCACCTCGGCGTGCACCTCGGAGGGCGGCAGGCCGCGCACCAGGTCCTGGGCGGTGGCCAGCTCCTGCCGGCCGTCGCCGCGGGCCATGGCCTGCACCAGCCGGGAGCGCTGCACCCAGAACCAGGCGGCGCGCAGCGGGTCCTGGTCCTCCTCCAGCAGGCGCAGGGCCCGCTTGGTGATCTTCAGGGCGCGTTCGCGTTCGCCGCCGAAGCGGCCCGCCACCGCCGCCTCGGCCATCAGGTCGAGGTAGCGCAGCGGGGTGCTGGCCGGGTCGCAGCCGCACGGCGGGTAGACCTCGGCGTAGTCGACCGGGCGCAGGGCGCCGCGCACCTCCTCCGGGGCGCTGTCCCACAGCTCCATCGCCCGCTCCAGCAGCCCGAGTTGCTCGGTGTAGGCGTGCCGTCTGCGGGCGGCGACGGCGGCGGCGAGGACGGCGGGCAGCGCCTTCGCCGCGTCGTGCGCGTGGTACCAGTAGCTGGCCAGGCGCGTGACCCGGGCGTCGGCGGGGACGAGGGCCGGGTCGGCCTCCAGGGCCTCGGCGTAGCGGCGGTTGAGCCGGGAGCGTTCGCCGGGCAGCAGGTCGTCGGCGACGGCCTCGCGGACCAGGGAGTGGCGGAAGCGGTAGCCGTCGCCGGTGCGGGTGACGGTGAGGATGTTGGCGCCGACGGCGGCCCGCAGCGCCTCGATGAGGTCGTCCTCGGTGAGCCGGGTCACGGCGGCGAGCAGGGGGTACTCCACCGTGGAGCCGCCCTCGGCGGCGATCCGGGCGACCCGCTGGGCGCTCTCGGGCAGTGCCTCGACCCGGACCAGGAGCAGGTCGCGCAGGGAGTCGGTGAGGCCGGCGCAGGAGCCCGCGCGGACGGCGGCGGCGAGTTCCTCGATGAAGAAGGCGTTGCCGTCGGAGCGTGCGTAGATCTCGTCCACCTGGGCGGGGTCGGGTTCGGCGGCGAGGATGCCGGCGATCTGGCGGCCGGCCTCCTCGCGGGTGAAGCGGGCCAGCTCGATGCGGCGGACGGTGCGCAGCCGGTCCAGCTCGGCGAGCAGGGGGCGCAGCGGGTGCCGGCGGTGGATGTCGTCGGAGCGGTAGCTGGCCAGGACGAGGAGGCGGCCGGCGCGCAGGGTGCGGAAGAGATAGGCGAGCAGATGGCGGGTGGAGGCGTCGGCCCAGTGCAGGTCCTCCAGGACGAGGACCACGGTGTGGTCGGCGGCGACCCGCTCCAGCAGCCGGGCGGTGAGTTCGAACAGGCGGGCCATGCCCTGCTCGTCGTGGCGGCCCGCCGCGGCCTCACCGAGGTCGGGCAGCAGCCGGGCCAGTTCCTCCTCCTGGCCGGCCGCCGCGGCGGCGAACTCCTCGGGCAGGGCGTCGCGCAGGGCGCGCAGCGCGGTGGAGAACGGGGCGAAGGGCAGCCCGTCGGCGCCGATCTCCACGCAGCCGCCGACGGCGACGACGGCGGCGCGGCCAGCCGCGGCGGCGCCGAACTCCTCCACGAGACGGGTCTTGCCGACGCCTGCCTCGCCGCCGAGCAGCAGCGCCTGCGGCTCGGCCGCCGCGGCGCGGGCGAGCGCGTCGTTCAGCGTGGCCAACTCGTCGGCGCGGCCTACGAACACGGGACTGACGGACCTGGTCTCCACGGGCCCGAGCATCGCACGGGGCCCGGACGGTCCGGCAGCGGTTTTCCACAGGCCCTGTGTGAGGGTCGTACCCGTACCCGGTGTGGCCGGCGGGACCGCCGGGAGTGCCGTACCCGACGACGGGAGGGCCGTACGGCTCCGCGGTGGAGTCGTACGGCCCTCCGGGCGGGAGCGGCCGACCCCCGTCCGGCCGCTCCCCGCCCCCGTGTTCACGCGGTGCGCGGCAGCCGCTGCCTGCGGGGGCGGTCGGTATGCGACTCGGCCTCCGAGGCGCCGTCGCCGGCGGCCCTCGCGCGGCGGGCGGCTCGGCGGTACCGGACGGCTTCCCGGGCCAGGCGCTCCCGCTGGGCCGCGTGGCGCAGTTCGGCGGACCGGAGCCGGTGGATCTCGAGCTCGTACATGGCGTTCCTTCGGGAGAGTCGGTGTCGTGCGTCGCTTTCCGCGATGCCTCTACCTTCGTCTCCCAGGGGGGTGTGCCACATCGGGAGAGTTCCGCATCTTCGGACGGCCGGCGGGCCCCGTGCGCGCGTAAGGGGCCTCAGGGCGTCCGTAAGGTGCTCACGGATTCCCTAAGGCCCCTGGGACCTGCGGGTTCTCAGCCGGCCGAGGGCAGTCCGAGCAGGGCGTCGGAGTACTTCAGGACGGCCAGGAGCAGTCCGATGACGCCGAGGGAGACGCCCGCCCACGCGACCGACCTGATCCAGGCGGCCTGCGGGCGGCCGGGGGCGCCGAACGCGGGCCTGGCCAGGACGACCACGCCGGTGATCAGCGCGGTCAGCGCGAACAGGCCGGCCCACAGCGCGGTGGTGTGCCAGGCGTCGCCGTAGACCTCCTTGAGCTGCTGGGAGACGCCCGCGGAGGAGGACGTCCGGAGCTGGCCGACGAGCTGCTCGCGGGCGGAGGCGACGGTGCCGATCCAGCCACCGCTGAGCGAGACCAGGCCGAGCGCGGCGGAGACGACGGCGCCGGCGCCCTGGCCGACCCCGGAGGGCGCCCTGCCCGCCGCGGCTTCCGCCGCGTCATCCTCCCCGGCCTCCCCGGCCTCCTCGCCGTGCTCCGCCGAGCGGGCTTCCTCCACCGCCCCCGGCCGCGCGTGTGCCGCGTCCGCACCGGTCCTCTCGGCGGCGGTCTCCTCGGGTGTCCGGTTCTCCTCGCCGGTGCCGGCCGCCGCCAGCTCTTCGTCCTTGCGCGCCGCGGCGCCTTCCGCTGTCTTCGTTGCCATGCCCGGCACCGTACGGACGCTGTCTGAGAGGTCTCTTAATGATCGTCCGGCGCGGTACGCGCGCGTGCCGCGCGCCACTCGGGCGCGAGCACCGACCAGATCTCGGTGCTGGCCCGCACCCCCCGGTACAGGTAGTTCTCGCGGAGCACTCCCTCGCGGGTCATGCCGAGCCGCCGGGCCACGTTGATGCTCGGCTCGTTGGCCGAGGACGCGTACCACTCCACCCGGTGCATGCCGCGCTCGTCGAAGGCCCAGTCCAGCAGCACCCGCATCCCGCGGGTGACGAGGCCGTGCCCGGCCGCCGCCGGCTCCAGCCAGCAGCCGGCCTCGCAGGTCCCGCCCGCGGTGTCCCAGACCCGGAACAGCAGCCCGCCGACGAGCTTCCCGTCCAGCCAGAGCCCGTGCACGCTCCCGGCGTCGGCACCGCGCTTGTCGGCGTACGACTTCAGCCAGGCATGGGCACCGCCGAGGTCGGACACCGCGTCCGGCAGGCCGATGTGCCGGCCGATGAACTCCCGTCCCCGGTCTATGTTGGCGAGGAGTTCGCCGGCGTGCCAGACCTCCAGAGGCCGCAGTTCGGCGCCGTCGTCACCGAGCGATGTCGCGTACATCGTGCCGCTCTTCCTTCCGTAGTCGGTCGATCGCGTCGGGCCGAGCCTCTCATGCGCGACGCCCCGCCCGAATGGCCGGATACCGCCGTCCGTCAGTCGAACTGGTCCCCGAGGGCCATGATCATCGTCCCGGCGATCAGCAGCCACAGGGCCCTGCGGGTGCGGCCCCGGAAGCCGAGCAGCGCCGCGAGGGCACAGACGGCGGCTCCGAGGGCGTAGGCGGCGGGGACCCGGGCGGGGGCGGAGCCGGTGAGCCGCATCAGGGCGGCGGCGAGCCCCGCGAGACAGAGGAGCGCGCCGGTGCCGGCCGCGATCCAGCGGGCCTGCCGGGCGTCCCCGGCGTACTCCTCGTCGTCCTCGTCGCCCACGAGGCCCTCGCCGTCCCCGGTGATCACGGGTGCGCTGTCCTCGGCTATCGCGGGCTCGGTGTCGGAATCGGTGCGTCCACTCATGGCGCGCGAGCGTACCCTCCCCGGTCGCGGGGCCCCGGTGCGGGGCGGCGCCCGCGTCCCCCGGACATGCGTACGGCCCCGGAGGCGGGTGCCTCCGGGGCCGTACGGCGCCGTGCGGGCCTCAGCCCTCGCTGACGCCGAGCTTCTCCAGGATCAGCTCCTTGACCCGGGCCGCGTCGGCCTGGCCGCGGGTGGCCTTCATGACCGCGCCGACCAGGGCGCCGGCCGCGGCCACCTTGCCGCTGCGGATCTTGTCCGCGATGCCCGGGTTGCCGGCGATGGCCTCGTCGACCGCCGTACCGAGCGCCGAGTCGTCGGAGACGACCTTCAGACCGCGCTTGTCGACGACCTCGTCCGGGGTGCCCTCGCCCGCGAGGACGCCCTCGATGACCTGACGGGCCAGCTTGTCGTTCAGGTCGCCGGAGTTCACCAGCTCGGTGACCCGCGCGACCTGCTGCGGCGTGATCGCCAGCCCGTCGAGGGACGTGCCCGACTCGTTGGCGCTGCGGGCCAGTTCGCCCATCCACCACTTGCGGGCGGAGGCCGCGTCGGCACCGGCGTCGATGGTGGCGACGATCAGGTCCAGCGCGCCGGCGTTCAGGATCGCCTGCATGTCGGTGGCCGAGATGCCCCACTCCGCGAGCAGCCGGGTGCGGCGGGCCAGCGGCATCTCCGGCAGCGCGGCGCGGATCTCCTCGACCCACGCGCGCGAGGGCGCCACCGGGACGAGGTCGGGCTCCGGGAAGTACCGGTAGTCCTCGGCCTCCTCCTTCACCCGGCCCGAGGTCGTGGAACCGGTGTCCTCGTGGAAGTGGCGGGTCTCCTGGACGATCGTGCCGCCGGACGAGAGCACGGCCGCGTGGCGCATGATCTCGAAGCGCGCCGCACGCTCCACGGAGCGCAGCGAGTTGACGTTCTTCGTCTCCGAGCGCGTGCCGAACTTCTCCCGGCCGTGCGGGCGCAGCGACAGGTTCACGTCGCAGCGCATCTGGCCCATCTCCATGCGGGCCTCGGACACGCCGAGGGCACGGATCAGCTCGCGCAGCTCACGGACGTACGCCTTCGCCACCTCGGGGGCACGCTCCCCGGCGCCGACGATCGGCTTGGTGACGATCTCGATCAGCGGGATGCCCGCGCGGTTGTAGTCCAGCAGCGAGTGGGACGCGCCGTGGATACGGCCGGTCGCGCCACCCACGTGGGTGGACTTGCCGGTGTCCTCCTCCATGTGGGCGCGCTCGATCTCCACACGGAAGCTCTCGCCGTCCTCCAGCTGTACGTCGAGGTAGCCGTCGAAGGCGATCGGCTCGTCGTACTGGGAGGTCTGGAAGTTCTTCGGCATGTCCGGATAGAAGTAGTTCTTCCGGGCGAAGCGGCACCACTCGGCGATCTCGCAGTTCAGCGCGAGACCGATCTTGATCGCGGACTCGACGCCGGTCGCGTTGACGACCGGGAGCGCGCCGGGCAGGCCGAGGCAGGTCGGGCAGGTCTGCGAGTTGGGGTCGGCGCCCAGCTCGGTGGAGCACCCGCAGAACATCTTGGTGTTGGTGCCGAGTTCGACATGGACTTCGAGGCCCATGACAGGGTCGTACGACGCCAGCGCGTCCTCGTACGACACCAGGTCGGTCGTGGTGGTCACGGTGAAAAGTTCCCTCTCAGCCCAGCAGGACGTCGTCGTCGCCCAGCCGCTTCAGCTCGCGGTAGAGGATCGCGAGGCCGGTCACGATCGCCACGGCGGACACGGTGGCGTCGATCAGCCGCAGCGTGTCGTGGTCGGCGCGGGCCTTCTTGATCTGCTTGGCGACGTTGATCGCGCCGAACGCGGTCGTGCCCATGGACAGGTAGGTGCCGGACTTCGACTTCTTGAAGCCCTTGGCCTTCGACAGTGCGTTGCTCACAGCGACGGAGCCTCCTCAAGCAGCGGGTGTCCCCACTTTTCCACGAAGGCGGCCTCCACGGCGGCGCCGACCTTGTAAAGACGGTCGTCCTTGAGCGCCGGAGCGATGATCTGCAGGCCCACCGGGAGGTTGTCCTCCGGGGCGAGACCGCAGGGCAGCGACATGGCCGCGTTGCCCGCCAGGTTGGTCGGAATGGTGCACAGGTCCGCGAGGTACATCGCCATCGGGTCGTCGGCGCGCTCGCCGATCGCGAAGGCGGTGGTCGGGGTCGTCGGGGAGACGATCACGTCGACCTGCTCGAACGCCTTCTCGAAGTCCCGCGTGATGAGCGTGCGGACCTTCTGCGCCGAGCCGTAGTACGCGTCGTAGTAGCCGCTCGACAGGGCGTACGTGCCGAGCATGATGCGGCGCTTCACCTCGGGGCCGAAGCCGGCCTCGCGGGTCAGGGAGGTGACCTCCTCGGCCGAGTGCGTGCCGTCGTCGCCGGTCCGCCGGCCGTAGCGCAGGCCGTCGAAGCGGGCGAGGTTGGAGGAGCACTCGGACGGCGCGATCAGGTAGTACGCCGACAGGGCGAGGTCGAAGGACGGGCAGTCCAGCTCGACGATCTCGGCGCCCAGCTCCTTCAGCAGCTCGACCGACTCGTCGAAGCGCTGGATGACGCCGGCCTGGTAGCCCTCGCCGCGGAACTGCTTGACCACGCCGACGCGCATGCCGGCGACGCTGCCGTTGCGGGCCGCCTCGACGACCGGCGGGACCGGGGCGTCGATGGAGGTCGAGTCGAGCGGGTCGTGCCCGGCGATGACCTCGTGCAGCAGGGCCGCGTCCAGGACCGTACGGGCACAGGGGCCGCCCTGGTCCAGGGAGGAGGAGAACGCCACCATGCCGAAGCGGGAGACCGCGCCGTAGGTGGGCTTCACGCCGACCGTGCCGGTGACGGACGCCGGCTGGCGGATGGAGCCGCCGGTGTCGGTGCCGATGGCGAGCGGGGCCTCGTAGGCGGCGAGCGCGGCGGAGGAACCGCCGCCGGAGCCGCCGGGGATCTTGGTGAGGTCCCAGGGGTTGCCGGTCGGGCCGTAGGCGCTGTTCTCGGTGGAGGACCCCATGGCGAACTCGTCCATGTTGGTCTTGCCGAGGATGACGACGTCGGCGGCCTTCAGCCGCTTGGTGAGCGTCGCGTCGTACGGCGGGATCCAGCCTTCCAGGATCTTCGAACCGACGGTCGTCGGGACGCCCTCGGTGGTGAAGATGTCCTTGAGCGCGAGCGGGACGCCGGCCAGCGGACCGAGCTTCTCGCCCCTGGCGCGCTTGGCGTCCACGGCGCGGGCCTGGGCGAGGGCGCCCTCGCGGTCGACGTGGAGGAAGGCGTGCACCTTCTCGTCGACCGCTTCGATCCGGGCCAGGTGGGCCTCGGTGACCTCGACCGCGGTGAGCTCGCCGGAGGCGATCCTCTCGGCGATCTGTGCGGCCGTGAGCTTGATGATGTTGCTGTCCGTCATGGTGGTCACTCCTCCCCCAGGATCTGCGGCACCTTGAAACGCTGCTGCTCCTGGGCGGGGGCGCCGGAGAGCGCCTGCTCGGGGGTGAGCGAGGGACGGACCTCGTCCGGCCGCATGACGTTCGTCAGCGGGAGCGGGTGCGAGGTCGGCGGTACGTCTTGGTCGGCGACCTCGCTGACGCGGGCGACCGCGCCGATGATGTCGTCGAGCTGTCCCGCGAAGTGGTCGAGTTCTTCGGGCTTCAGCTCCAGACGCGCCAGCCGGGCGAGGTGGGCGACCTCCTCGCGCGTGATGCCAGGCATGCAGCGATCCTCTGGGGTGAGTGTGTGTGGTTGGGGACCAATCCTATGGGGCGGGCCGCGGTGCACGTGAAACGGTTTGCCGGGGCCCCCTCCTCAGGAGCGTCGCGCGTCCCATGCCGCGCTCTTCAGGAAGTGGTTGTCGTACAGGTCCTGGACCTCCAGCAGGCTCTCCGGGGTGACCTCGCCGAGGGCGACGCGCCGCAGATGGCGGAAGTACTCGAAGCGCTCGACGCCCGGCGTGATGACGATGAGCAGGTCGGCGTCCGCGCCGGGTACGGCGGCGAAGGCGTGCGGCCTGCCGGGCGGGACGACGACCAGGTCGCCGGGGCCCGCGGTGACGACGTCCTCGCCGGAGAGGATCTCGGCGGCGCCGCCGAGCAGGAAGAACATCTCGGCCGAGTTGTCGTGCCGGTGCGGCCTGGCGCCGTCGGCGCCCGCCGTGAGGGTGACGCGCTGGGTGGACAGGGCGCCGCCGGTCCGGCTGCTGTCGGCCAGCAGGCGCACGGCGACGGGGGCGCCGCCGACGACCTCGGCCTCGGCCTCGCGGACGATCACGGACTCGTCGAACTCCGGAACGAACAGCGACATCTCGAAACCCCCTGGTGACGGCTGGTGCCGTGGCCGGATTCGGACTCGGACTCGGACTCGGACACGGACACGGACACGGACTCAGACGAGGAAGAGCAGCACGGCACTGATCAGCACCACGACCGCGGTGGCGAAGTGGATCCCGAAGGCGACCGCCTTCGTACCGCCGTTGCGCAGGACTATCACCGTGTCCCCCAGGGGTACGAGTGCCACGCAGACCATGAACCACGCCTCGGCCCGGGCTCCGGCGAAGGCGAGCAGGGCGAGGCCGAGCAGCCCGAAGGTGCCGTCCCTGAGCCCCTTGACGGACAGATAGGCGCGGGCGTCGCCCCGCGGGTCGGCCGGGACTCCGTAGCCGGCCGCCGCGGGGCCGGGCCGGAACCAGAACCGGTACCCGAGGAATACGCAGAACAGGTCGAGCAGGACGGCCAGGGTGTACGCGGTGACGGTCACGTCTCTCTCCTTGCTAGCAGCGCTAGGAACATGAGCGAAGCTAGCAGAGCGTCGACAGATTGGCTAGCGCTGCTAGACTCATGGTCATGTCGATCCAGACGCGCCGGGAGCGCGAACGAGCGGAACGCGAGCGGCTGATCGTCACGGCCGCGCGGGAGCTGGCCGAGGCCGAGGGCTGGGACGCGGTGACCACCCGTCGGCTGGCCGCCGAGATCGAGTACAGCCAGCCCGTCCTCTACAGCCACTTCAAGGGCAAGGACGCGATCATGGCCGCGGTCGCGGTGCAGGGCTGCGCCGATCTGGCGGTCGAGCTGCGGCAGGCGCGCACGGCGGCGCACGGCACGCGGGAGGCGCTGACGGCGGTGGCGGAGGCGTACACGTCCTTCGCGCGGCGCCGGCCCGCCCTGTACGACGCGATGTTCACGCATCTGGTGGACCTGCCGTTCGCCACCGAGGAGGCGCCGGCCCCCCTGTGGGAGGCGTTCGGCGAGCTGTTCAGCGCGGTGGAGCCGATCGCGGCGGAGGGCGACGACCCCGGCCTGCTGACCGAGACGTTCTGGGCGGCCCTGCACGGCCTGGCGACGCTGACCCGCAGCGGACGGCTCCCGGAACACGCACACGAGCGCAGACTCGACCTGCTGGTCGGCCACTTCGCGAGGACCTGATCCGCCCGACGGCACGACCGTGCCGTACGGCGGGGGCACCGACGGTCCGGCCCGGGGAAGCGGGGGGCGAGCCTGCCGGAGAGCTGTGCGGCGGGCCCGCCCGAGGTCCGCTCGGCGGCCGGGACACGCGCCCGGGCGCGGGCGCGGATGCGGGTGCGGGCTCGGGTGCGGGTGCGGGCTCCGGTGCGGGCTCGGGTGCGGGCTCGGGTGCGGGTGCGGGCTCGGGTGCGGGTGCGGGTGCGGGCTCGGGTGCGGGCTCCGGTGCGGGTGCGGGCTCCGGTGCGGGCGCGGGCTCCGGTGCGGGCTCCGGTGCGGGTGCGGGCTCCGGTGCGGGCTCGGGTGCGGGCGCGGGCTCCGGTGCGGGTGCGGGCTCCGGTGCGGGTGCGGGCTCCGGTGCGGGTGCGGGTGCGGG
Organism: Streptomyces sp. NPDC015171; assembly: GCF_043079545.1. Lineage (NCBI taxonomy): Bacteria > Bacillati > Actinomycetota > Actinomycetes > Kitasatosporales > Streptomycetaceae > Streptomyces > Streptomyces sp. NPDC015171. Next base: position 91,859 of record NZ_JBIBUO010000009.1, on the reverse strand, counting down.
CTCGGGTGCGGGTGCGGGCGCGGGCTCCGGTGCGGGCGCGGGCTCCGTTGCGGGCGCGGGCTCCGTTGCGGGCGCGGGCTCGGGCTCGGGCGCGGGCTCGGGTGCGGGCTCGGGCTCCGTTGCGGGCGCGGGCTCGGGCTCGGGCGCGGGCTCGGGTGCGGGCTCGGGCTCGGCCTGCCGGTCGGGCGTTTCGCGACGAGCGCGGACGGCCGTCGCGGCCCTGCCCCGCGGGGAGACGGCGGCAGGCGGGTACGTAGGTGTGCCGGGGCCTACTCGGCGGCCGGCAGGGCCGCGCGCGGGCGCTGCCAGCCGCGGGAGCCCCGCGCCAGCAGCCACGCGGTGGTCTCCTCCGGCGGCATCGCGGCGGCCACCAGCCAGCCCTGGACCGCGTCACAGCCCAGGTCGCGCAGCCGCTCCCAGGTCTCGTCGTCCTCCACGCCCTCGGCCACGACGAGGAGGCCCAGCGAATGCGCCAGGTCGACCGTGCAGCGCACGATCTCCGCGTCCTCGGTGTCGACGGCGAGCCTGGCCACGAAGGAGCGGTCGATCTTCAGCTCGCTGACCGGCAGCCGCCGCAGATGCACCAGGGAGGAGTACCCGGTGCCGAAGTCGTCCAGGGACATCTTGACGCCGTGCCCGGTGAGCCCGGCGAGGGTGTCGGCGGCCCGCTGCGGGTCCTCCAGCAGGACGTGTTCCGTTATCTCCAGCTGGAGCGCCCCGGCCGGGACCCCGTGCCGGGCCAGCCGGGCGGCGACGGAGCCCGCGAAGCCGGGGGTGTGCACATCGCGCGGCGAGACGTTGACGGCGACCGGCACCCGCAGGCCCTGCGCACGCCACCGGGCGACCTGGGCGAGCGCGGTGTCCAGCACGTACTCGGTGAGGTGGGGCATCAGCCCGGAGGACTCCGCTATCGCTATGAACTCGTCCGGCGGAACCTTCCCGCGCTCGGGATGCACCCAGCGGACCAGCGCCTCCAGGCCCGCGACCTGTCCGTCGAAGCGGACCTTGGGCTGGTAGTGGAGCTGCACCTCGTGCGCGTCCAGCGCCCGGCGCAGGTCGCCCAGCAGGCCGAGGCGGTCCGGGGTGTTGGAGTCCCGCTTGGACTCGTAGACCTCGACGCCCGTACGGTCCCGCTTCGCCTGGTACATCGCGACGTCGGCACGGCGCAGCAGCCCTTCGGCGTCGAGCGCGTGATCGGGGAAGACGGCGACGCCGGCACTTGCCTCCAGGACGAGCGTGAGCCCGTCCAGGTCGAGCGGGGAACTGAGGGCGGCGACGAGGCCGCGGGCGACGCGCGTTGCCGACGTGGTGGAGTCGGCGACGGGAAGTAAGACGGCGAACTCGTCACCGCCGAGCCGGGCGGCCTCGGCCCCGCGGGGCAGGGCGAGCCGGAGCCGGTCGGCTATCTGGAGCAGCAGCCGGTCGCCGGCCAGATGACCGAGCGTGTCGTTCACCGACCGGAAGCGGTCGAGGTCGATCAGCATGAGCGCGGAGCGGGCACCGATGCGCTCGGCGTCGTCCAGGGCGGTCCAGATCCGCTCCAGCAGCCACTGCCGGTTGGGCAGCCCGGTCAGCGGGTCGCGCAGCTGCTCCTCGGCGCGGGCGCGGGCCATCCACAGCGTGGAGTCCAGGGCGACGAGCGGGATGGCGAACAGCGGGAGCAGGATCGGCTGGGCGTCGGCGACGACGCACACCAGGGGCGCGATGCCGAGCAGCGCGATGGCGACCAGTCCCTGTCTGACCAGGGCGGTACGGGCGACGGTGGGCACCCCGCCGCCGCGCGGGGCGTGCAGGTACCACAACAGGCCGCGGCTGACGGCGAGGTAGGCGACGGCGACCAGGACGATCTCGGGGGCCGTGGCGATGCTCCAGGTCACCGGCCGCCAGGGCACCTCCACGCTCGGGACCCGGCCGAACGCGCCGAGCAGCAGCGCGCCGGCGGCGATGCCGAGGATGTCCACCGCGCCGTGCAGCACGCCCTGCCGCCAGCGGTGCCGGCGGGCGATGCCGACCAGGACGACCACGGTGAGGCTGACCAGGCCCGCGGGCACCCAGCCGTACAGCAGCAGGACGGCGAGGGTGAGGGCGGCGCCCGATCCGGTGCCGCCCGACCAGCGGGCGCGGCCCAGCATGACCAGGTGGCCGACGATGACGCCGGTGAGCAGGGCCAGCGCCCAGCCGACCGTGCCCCCGGGGAAGAGGGCGTGGTGGCCGGTGTAGGCGCGGTAGAAGCCGGCGCCCAGGACGAAGCCGGCGGCGGTGACGACGGCCGCGGGCAGGGCCGGCCAGGACGGGTGCCGTTCGGCGTCGGCGCCGGGCAGGCCCGGGGCGGGGGCGAGGGCGAGCGGGGCGTGGGCCTCGGCGGCGATGCCCGCTCCGGCCGGGCGCATCCGGACGCCCGTACGCCCGTCGGGCCGCCCGCTCCACCGGATCCCCCGCCACGCGCCCGCGCGGCGGCGCAGGCGTGAGTCCGGGGCGACGCTCTCGGTCGGTTCCATTCCGTCCCTCTCACAGCCGGCGGTGCCCACGCCACGCGGCCCGATGCCCGACAACCATCAGCGGCTCCGCGTCGAAGAAACCCTCCCCGCGGCCCTGGAGAGCACGGGGATGCGCCAGCCGCAGCTGGGCACGGCAGGCGCACACCTCAACAGTAGGCCGCAGAAGGCTTCCACGGGCAGCGGTCTCCGACGGTTGCCCGAATGCGCCCGGGCCACCCGTATGCAACTGATATGCGCCGATCGGGTGGCCTTCAACCGCTACTCCTCGGTCGGAAGCGCGACTTCGGCCGCCGCCTCGGGGCCCTGCTCCAAAAGGACGTTGAAACCGTCCTCGTTCAGCACGGGAACCTTCAGCTGCATCGCCTTGTCGTACTTCGATCCCGGGTTGTCACCCACAACGACGAACGCGGTCTTCTTCGAGACGGAACCGGTCACCTTCGCGCCCTGGCGCTGGAGCGCCTCCTTGGCGCCGTCCCGGGTGAAGTTCTCCAGCGTGCCCGTGACGACGACCGTGAGGCCCTCCAGCGGGCGCGGTCCCTCGTCCTCGCCGGAGGACTCGTCCTCCAGCGGGACTCCGGCCGCCTTCCACTTGCGGACGATCTCGCGGTGCCAGTCCTCGGCGAACCACTCCTTGAGCGCGGCGGCGATGATCGGGCCGACGCCGTCGGTGGCCGCCAGCTCCTCCTCGGTCGCCTGCTCGATGCGCTCGACGGAGCGGAACTCGCGCGCGAGGGCCTGCGCGGCCACCGGGCCCACATGCCGGATCGACAGCCCGTTCAGGAAGCGGGCGAGCGGACGGGACTTGGCCGCCTCGATGTTCTCCAGCAGTGCGAGGGTGTTCTTCTTCGGCTCGCCCTTCTGGTTGGCGAAGACCGTGACGACCTTCTCCTCGCCGGTCTTGGGGTCGTGCTTGGGCAGGCCGCTGTCGGGGTCGAGGACATAGGCCTTGATGGGCAGCAGCTTCTCCACCGTGAGGTCGAACAGGTCGCCCTCGTCCACCAGCGGCGGGTCGGCCGGCTCCAGCGGGCGGGTGAGCGCGGCGGCGGCCACCGCGCCGAAGTGCTCGATGTCCAGGCACTCCCGGCCGGCCAGGTACGAGACGCGCTCGCGCAACTGGGCCGGGCAGGTCCGGGCGTTCGGGCAGCGGAGGTCGATGTCGCCCTCCTTCATGGGCCGCAGCCCCGTCCCGCACTCGGGGCACTCGCCCGGCATCACGAACTCCCGCTCGGTGCCGTCCCGCAGGTCGACCACCGGGCCGAGGATCTCCGGGATGACGTCACCGGCCTTGCGGATGACGACGGTGTCGCCGATGAGCACGCCCTTGGCCTTGACGACCTCCTGGTTGTGCAGGGTGGCGAACTCCACCTCGCTGCCCGCGACCGTGACCGGCTCGACCTGGGCGTACGGCGTCACGCGGCCGGTGCGGCCCACGCCCACCTTGATGTCGATGAGCTTGGTGTTGACCTCTTCCGGCGCGTACTTGTAGGCGATCGCCCAGCGGGGCGCGCGTGCGGTGGAGCCGAGGCGGCCCTGGAGCCGGATCTCGTCCAGCTTGATGACGGCGCCGTCGATCTCGTGCTCCACGGAGTGCCGGTTCTCGCCGTCGTAGTGGGCGATGAACCGCCGTACGCCGTCGAGGTCGTCGACCACGCGGTTGTGCGGGGAGGTGGGCAGGCCCCAGGTCTTCAGCAGGTCGTAGGCCTGGGAGAGGCGGGTCATGCCCGTGTAGCCCTCCAGGGCGCCGATGCCGTGGACGACCATGTGCAGCGGGCGGGTGGCGGTGACCCGCGGGTCCTTCTGGCGCAGTGAACCGGCGGCGGCGTTGCGGGGGTTGGCGAAGGGCTTGTCGCCGGCCGCGACCAGCCGTTCGTTCAGTTCGAGGAACTTCTCCATCGGGAAGTAGACCTCGCCGCGGATCTCCACGAGGTCCGGGACCTCGTCGCCGTGCAGGCGGTCCGGGATCTCCGCGATCGTGCGGACGTTCGGTGTGATGTCCTCGCCGGTGCGGCCGTCGCCGCGGGTGGCCGCGCGCGTGAGGCGGCCGTGCTCGTAGGTGAGGTTGACCGCTAGGCCGTCCACCTTCAGCTCGCACAGGAAGTGGTACTCCTGCTCGCCCAGCTCGCGCGCGATGCGGTCGGCCCAGGCGGCCAGTTCCTCGTCGTTGAAGGTGTTGTCGAGCGACAGCATCCGCTGGCGGTGCTCGACCGCCGTGAACTCCGTCGCGTAGGACCCCGCGACCTTCTGGGTGGGCGAGTCCGGCGTCCGCAGCTCCGGATACTGCGCCTCCAGCGCCTCCAGGGACTTCAGCAGCTTGTCGAACTCCGCGTCGCTGATGACGGGAGCGTCCTTCACGTAGTACCGGAAGCGGTGCTCCTCGACCTGCTCCGCCAGCTGGGCGTGCTGGTCACGGGCCTCGGCGGGCACCGCCGTCGTCTCCGCTTGCTTGTCGCCGGCCACCGTGGTGTCCTCCCGTTACTCTGGGTTGTCCGCGAGGGATCTCGCCGCCCGGACGCAGTGGGCGAGCGCCTGGCGTGCGTAGGCGGGGGAAGCACCCGCGAGACCGCACGCCGGGGTCACCGTGACCGCCTCCGCGAGCAACCCCGGAGGCAGCCCCAGCCTGCGCCACAGCGTCCTGACACCCCTGACGCTACCGGCAGGGTCTGACAACGGGCCGTCCGTGCCCGGGACGACACCGGTGAACAGCCGCGTACCGGCCTCGACGGCCTCGCCGATCGCCTCGTCGTCACGCTCGGTGAGAAGCGCGAAGTCGAAGGAGACGGCTGCCGCGCCGGCCCGCCGCAGCAGTGCGAACGGCACGTCAGGGGCGCAGGAGTGGACCGCCACGGGACCGCCCGCGTGCGCCCCGACGACGTCGCGCAGCGTCGCCTCCACGACTTGCCGGTCCACGGCGCGGTGGGTGCGGTAGCCGCTGGCGGTGCGGACATGGCCGCGCAGCACGGCGGTGAGGGAGGGCTCGTCGAGCTGGAGGACGAGCCGGGCGCCGGGGACGCGGCGGCGCACCTCGCCGAGGTGCAGCCGCAGCCCCTCGGCGAGCGAGGCGGCGAGGTCCCGGCAGGCGCCGGGGTCCGACAGGACGGCCTCGCCGTTCCTCAGCTCCAGCGCGGCGGCCAGCGTCCAGGGCCCGACGGCCTGCACCTTCAGGTCGCCCGTGTAGTCCTGGGTGAACTCCTCCAGGGCGTCCAGGTCCTCGGCCAGCCAGGACCGCGCCCGCTTGGTGTCCCGGCCCGGCCGGTCCCCGAGGCGCCACCCGCTGGGCTCCACGCGCGCGTACAGCTCGACCAGCATCCCCGCGGTGCGGCCGATCATGTCGGCGCCGGGGCCGCGCGCGGGCAGCTCCGGGAGGAAGGGGAAGTCCTCGAAGGACCCGGTCGCGGTCTTCGCCGCCTCGCGGGCGTCGCCACCGGGCAGGGACCCGATCCCGGTGGCTCCCGCAAACCTGAACTGGCTGTTTTCGCTCACTGAGGCAGAGTACGGAACACCGGCGGGTGCTCTCACAACCAGTCGGCGCCGTACCCGCGCACCAGGGCGCGCGGACCCTCCGGACCGGCCGCCGCGAGCGCGGGCAGCCGCGCCGGGCCTGCCGGGCCGGACAGTCCGCCCGCGCCGGGCCGGCCGGGCCGGACAGTCCGCCGGGGCCGGGCGGGAGGCGAGCGGGCCGTCCGCCTTCCCGCCGGCCAGGGTCAGCGCCGCATCGTCCGGGACCGGGCCGCGTCGCGCCAGGCCCGGTTGCCGTCGCCGCCCGCCGCGCGTCCGGCGGCCCGCGTCACCGCCCCGGCCGCACCGTCAGGTCGTTGACCTCCGCGTCCGCCGGCAGGTCGAGGGCCATCAGGATCGTCGTGGCGACCGACTCGGGGTCGATCCAGCGGGCGGCGTCATAGTCCTTGCCCTCCTGCCGGTGCACCTTGGCCTGCATGGGACTGGCCGTGCGGCCGGGGTAGACGGAGGTGACGCGGACGCCGTTGCCGTGCTCCTCGTGGCGCAGGGAGTCGGCGAGGGCCTTCAGGCCGTGCTTGGAGGCGGCGTACGCGGACCAGCCGGCGTGCGCGCTGAGCCCGGCGCCGGAGTTGACGAAGATCACATGGCCGCGGGCGGCCCGCAGCTGCGGCAGGAAGTGCCGGGTCAGCTCGGCGGGGGCGATCAGGTTGACGTTGAGCTGGTGGTGCCAGGACTTCGGGGTGAGGTCGCCGATGTCGCCGAGGTCGACGACGCCCGCGATGTGCAGCAGGGAGTCCACCCGGTCCGGGAGCGTCTGGTGGGAGAACGCCCAGGACAGCCTGTCCGGGTCCGCGAGGTCGCCGACCAGGGTGCGCGCGCCGGGGAACTCGGCCGCCAGCTCCTTCGCGCGGCCCGCGTCGCGCGCGTGCAGCACGAGTTCGTCCCCGCGCGCGTGCAGCCGGCGGGCCACGGCCGCGCCGATGCCGGAACCGGCCCCGGTGATCAGATGAGTAGCCATGCCCGCCATGCTCGCATCAGCGGCCGGCGGCCTGCTCCTCCAGGTAGGCCAGCGCACCGGCCGGATCGTCCGCGAAGAAGGCCAGCTCGGACAGCGGGCGGGGCAGGAAGCCCTCGGCCTCCATCCGGCGGAACTGCTCGCGCAGGCCGTCGTAGAAGCCGGCCGTGTTCAGCAGCACGACCGGCTTCTCGGTGCGGCCGTGCTTCTTCAGCTCCAGGATCTCGGTGGCCTCGTCCAGCGTGCCGGTGCCGCCCACCATGACCACCACGGCGTCGGCCTTCTCCAGCAGCAGCTTCTTGCGTTCGGCGAGGTCGGCCGCGATGATCATTTCGTCGGCGCCGGGCCGCGCCTTGTTGGCGAGGAACTCCACGGAGACGCCCAGCAGCCTGCCGCCCGCCTGCTGCACGCCGTCGGCGACCACCTTCATCAGCCCGACGTCGGAGCCGCCCCAGACCAGGGTGTGGCCGGCCTTGCCGAGCCGTTCCGCGAAGTCGCGCGCGGGGCGCGTGTAGCGCTCGTCGAGGTCGGCGGCGGACAGGAAGACGCAGATGTTCATGACCTCTACCGTACGGTCCCGCGCCCGGCGGGAAGAAGCACGGCCCGGCCGGCGCTGAACAGGCATGAGCCAAGGACACACGATCACGATCCGGAAGAGCGAGCGGCACGTGCGCGCGGTGCGCGGCGACCAGGTGCTCGCGGAGAGCGACCGCCCCCTGGAGCTGCACGAGACGGGCTCTCCGGTGCGGTACTACATCCCCGCCGAGGACGTCCGCCTCGATCTGCTCACGCCCTCAGGCACGCACACCGTCTGCCCCTTCAAGGGCACGGCGTCCTACTGGTCGCTGCCGGACGCGCCCGACCTCGTGTGGGCGTACCCGGACCCCAAGTCCGGGGTGGCGGAGATCAAGGACCACTACTGCTTCTACGACACCGAGGTCTCCTGACGCGCAGTCACCCCCGGCACCGCCGTGTCGTGACCGATGAGCGCCGTGCCGTGCGGCAGTCTGCACGGGCATGGACAAGAAGACGACTTCACGCGACGGCACCTCGCTCGCGTACGGAGTGACCGGCCAGGGCCCCACGGTGATCCTCGTGAGCGGCGCGATGTCCACCGGGGGCACCATGGCGCCCTTGGCGCAGCGCCTCGCGGACCGCTGCACGGCCGTCGTCTACGACCGCCGGGGGCGCGGCCGGAGCGGCGACACGGCGCCCTACGCGGTCGCCCGCGAGGTGGAGGACCTGGCCGCGGTGGCGGACGCGGTGGGCGGTGACGCGGCGCTCTTCGGGGTCTCCTCGGGCGGCGCGCTGGTCCTGCACGCGGCGGCGAGCGGGCTGCCGGTCCGCCGGGCGGCGGTGTACGAGGTGCCCTACGCCGACCATCTGGCCGGCGGTGCCGCGCGGGAGGCCGCCTACAAGGAGCAGCTGGACGACGCGCTCGCCGAGGGCAGGCACGGGGACGCGGTGGAGCTGTTCCTGCGCCTCGCGGGCCTGGGCGAGGAGATGATCGAGGGCGCCCGGCAGTCCCCGATGTGGGCCGGCATGGAGGCCGTCGCCCCCAGCCTCGCCCACGACGACACGGTCATGGGTGACGGCCTGCTCCCCCGGGACCTGGTCGCCGCGGTCCCCGTGCCCGTGCTCTCGGTCGCGGGCGGCGCGAGCCCGGAGTGGATGCGCACGGCGTCCCGCGAGATCGCCGAGACCGCACCCCGGGGCACCCACCGGGTGCTGCCGGACCAGACCCACATGGTGGAGCCCGAGGTGCTGGGGCCGGTGCTGGCGGAGTTCTTCACGGGATAGCCGCGGCTCGCTGCGGCGGCAGTCCCGGCCTCCTCGCGCCCCCGGCCCCGGCTCTTCACGACCCCGGCCGCCGTTACCGCGGGACGGCCGCCCCGGCCGGGATCGGAGCGGCGCGGCCGGGATCGGAGCGGCGCGGCCGGGGGCGAAGCGGCGCGGACCGTGTCGGAGTGCCGCGGACCGTATCGGAGTGCCGCGGACCGTGTCGGAGTGCCGCGGACCGGGCCAGGGGGCCGCGGACCGGGTCAGAGGGCCGCGGACCGAGTCAGAGGGCCGCGGCCGTCGCGCGGGTGGTCGACGCGATCGTCGCCGAGCCCACCACGCGCGTGCCGTCGTACAGCACGATCGCCTGGCCGGGCGCGACGCCGCGGACCGGCTCGGCGAACGTCACGCGCAGCTCGCCGTCGACCGCTTCCGCCGTCACCTCGGTCTCGCCGCCGTGGGCGCGCAGCTGGGCGGTGTAGGTGCCGGGGCCGGTGGGGGCGGCGCCGCACCAGCGGGGCTTGATCGCGGTGAGGGCGGTGACGTCCAGGGCGGCGGCGGGGCCGACGGTGACCGTGTTGGTGACCGGGGAGATGTCCAGGACGTAGCGCGGCTTGCCGTCGGCGGCCGGGGTACCGATGCGCAGGCCCTTGCGCTGGCCGATGGTGAAGCCGTACGCGCCCTCGTGGGTGCCCAGCCTGGCGCCGGACTCGTCCACGATGTCGCCCTCGGCCTTGCCGAGCCGCTGGGCGAGGAAGCCCTGGGTGTCGCCGTCGGCGATGAAGCAGATGTCGTGCGAGTCGGGCTTCTTGGCCACCGCGAGGCCCCGGCGCTCGGCCTCCGCGCGGATCTCCTCCTTGGTGGTGACCGTGTCGCCGAGCGGGAACATCGCGTGCGCGAGCTGCCGGTCGTCCAGCACGCCGAGGACGTACGACTGGTCCTTGGCCATGTCGGAGGCGCGGTGCAGCTCGCGCGAGCCGTCCTCGCCGACGATCACCTTGGCGTAGTGGCCGGTGCAGACGGCGTCGAAGCCGAGGGCCAGCGCCTTGTCCAGCAGCGCGGCGAACTTGATCTTCTCGTTGCAGCGCAGGCACGGGTTCGGGGTGCGGCCGGCCTCGTACTCCGCGACGAAGTCCTCGACGACGTCCTCGCGGAACCGGTCGGCGAGGTCCCAGACGTAGAACGGGATGCCGATGACATCGGCCGCGCGGCGGGCGTCGCGCGAGTCCTCGATGGTGCAACAGCCCCGCGCGCCGGTGCGGAACGACTGGGGGTTCGCGGAGAGCGCGAGATGGACTCCGGTGACGTCGTGGCCCGCTTGAGCGGCACGCGCGGCGGCGACGGCGGAGTCGACCCCGCCGGACATGGCGGCGAGGACGCGGAGGGGGCTGGTGCGCTGCGGGGTGTCAGTCATAGCCCTTCCAGGGTAAGGGGGCGTGGGAACCTGGTCCGCCGGATATCCGTTGACGATCACATGGGGGCGACAGTGGGGGCGGCGGACGGCGCGGCGGCGAAGGACGGGGACCGGCGGCCCGGGCGGCGTGCCCTGCTCATCGGCGGGGCCGTGGCCGCGGTGGGCACGGCCGCGCTGGCCCGCGAGACGCTGTCCCGGCTGTGGTGGCGGCTGCCGGGTGTGGACAGACCGCGGGTGGCGGGGGCGGTCGACTTCCGGGGCGCCCGCTGGGTGGCGGCCTCGCCCGCGAACTACCGGCGGGCGGACCGGCCGGACGACTACCGGGTGGACCGGATCGTCATCCATGTCACGCAGGGCGGCTACGACTCGGCGGTGAAGGTCTTCCAGGACCCGGCGCACGGCGCGGCGGCGCACTACATCGTGCGCGAGGACGGGCGGATCACCCAGCTGATCCGCGAGCTGGACGTGGCGTTCCACGCGGGCAACCGGGAGTACAACGAACGCAGTGTCGGCATCGAGCACGAGGGCTTCGTGGAGGACGCCGCGTCCTTCACGGACGCCATGTACGCGGCCTCGGCCCGGCTGACGGCCGCGATATGCCGGCGCTACGGCATACCCGCCGACCGGGAGCACATCATCGGGCACGTGCAGGTGCCGGGGACGGACCACACGGACCCGGGGCGGTTCTGGGACTGGGAGAAGTACCTGCGGCTGGTCCGCGCCGCGCGCCCGGGCGTGAGCGGCTAGGTCAGTCCGGCGGCCCGGGCCCGTTCCACCGCCGGTCCGATGGCCTTGGCCACGGCGTCCACGTCCGCCTCCGTGGAGGTGTGGCCGAGCGAGAAGCGCAGGGTGCCGCGGGCCAGGTCCGGGTCGGTGCCGGTGGCGAGGAGGACATGGCTGGGCTGGGCGACGCCGGCGGTGCAGGCGGAGCCGGTGGAGCACTCGATGCCCTGGGCGTCCAGCAGGAGCAGCAGCGAGTCGCCCTCGCAGCCGGGGAAGGTGAAGTGGGCGTTGGCCGGGAGCCGGCCCCCGGGCGCCGGGTCGCCGCCGAGGATCGCGTCCGGTACGGCGCCGCGCACGGCGTCCACGAGCTGGTCGCGCAGGGCGCCGATCTCCCGCGCGAACCACTCGCGCTGCTCGGCGGCGAGCCGCCCGGCGACGGCGAAGGAGGCCACGGCCGGCACGTCGAGCGTGCCGGAGCGGACATGCCGTTCCTGGCCGCCGCCGTGCAGGACGGGTACGGGGGTGTGCTCCCGGCCGAGGATTAGCGCGCCGATTCCGTACGGGCCGCCGATCTTGTGGCCCGACACCGTCATCGCGGCGAGGCCGGAGTCCTCGAAGCCGACCGGCACCTGGCCGAAGGCCTGGACCGCGTCGGCGTGCAGGGGGACACCGAACTCGGCCGCGGTGTCGGCGAGTTCGCGGACCGGCATGACCGTGCCGATCTCGTTGTTGGCCCACATCACGGTGGCCAGGGCGACGTCGTCGGGGTTGCGGGCGATGGCCTCGCGCAGCGCCTCGGGGTGGACGCGGCCGCAGGAGTCGACCGGGAGGTACTCGACGGTGGCGCCCTCCTGCTCGCCGAGCCAGTGCACCGCGTCCAGCACGGCGTGGTGCTCGACGGGGCTGGCCAGGACGCGGGTGCGGGCCGGGTCGGCGGCGCGGCGGGACCAGTACAGGCCCTTGACGGCCAGGTTGTCGGCCTCGGTGCCGCCCGAGGTGAAGACGACCTCGCTGGGGCGGGCGCCCAGGGCTTCGGCGAGGGTCTCGCGGGATTCCTCGACCGTGCGGCGGGCCCGGCGGCCGGAGGCGTGCAGGGAGGACGCGTTGCCGGTGATGCTCAGCTGGGTGGTCAGCGCCTCCGCCGCCTCCGGGAGCATCGGGGTCGTGGCGGCGTGGTCGAGGTAAGCCATGGTGAGGTGATTCTACGGCGCGGGGTCCCCGCGCTCGGTTCGGGCCGGGGGTAGGCGCGGGCGGGCTCCGGGTGCCCCGGTCCGGCCGCGTGCGGGCCCGCCGGCGGGACGCCCGGAAGGGCCCGCCGCGCCCCGCCGGCGCCTCACGGTCCCCAGGAGGCCGTCGCCTCGCGGGCGCCGGGAGGCCGTCGCCGCGCAGGCGCCGGGAGACCGGTGCCGCGCAGGGGCCGGGAGACCGGTGCCGCGCAGGGGCCGCAGGGGCCGGGCGGTCGCCGTCCCGCAAGGACGCCGGCGGCTGCCTCACAGGCTCCAGGAGACCGTGCCCGACACCGCCATCGCCGTCGCCAGGACCGCCAGGTCCGCGACGCCCAGGGCCAGGCCGAGGTAGGCGCGGCCGCGGCGGGCCGTGCCGCGCCACAGGGCGACCGCGGCGAGGGCGATGGCGATCGGACCGAGGAACAGGTTGAGGACGAGCAGGCCGAGGAGGCCGAGGATGAAGGACGCGACGGCCATGCCGTCGGCGTCGCGGGTGCGCGAACGGGTGTCGGTGCGGCCGGTGGTGACCGGTGCGGTGAGGTGCATGGTGCTCAGCTCCTGAAGTCCATGGCGGCGGTCAGTTGGCCGAGGGGCGGCGGCGCGCGTGCCGCTCGCGGAGCGCGAAGACGCCGAGCCAGACGGCGATGACGGCGGCGAGGCCGACGGTGACGGTCAGCGGTGCGTGGGCGACGGTGCCCAGCACGACGCCGAGCAGCATGAGTGCGGCGACGAGGAACAGCATGGGATGAGATCCCCCCTCCGAGATGCCTCGTGTTCAGCCGGTGTGAAGTCTCGGTGAACAGTTGTAGTAACAGTTGTTCACTGACTTCGAGTCTAGCGCGCCCGACGGCTTTTCAATTCCAGAGAACAGTTGTTAACTGGATGACATGAGTCACACCCTCGGCATCCGGCAGGCCCAGAAGCAGAAGACCCGGCAGGCGTTCCTCGACGCGGCGCTCGCCCTGCTGGAGGAGCAGAGCCTGAGCAGCCTGGGGCTGCGCGAGGTCACCCGGGCCGTCGGTGTCGCCCCGACCGCCTTCTACCGGCACTTCCGCTCCACCGCCGACCTCGGCGTGGCCCTGGTCGACGAGGCGCTGGGCAGCCTGCACCCGACGGTGCGGCTGACGGTCTCCACCACGGGCGACAGCGAGGAGCGCATCACACGCGCCATCGAGCTGGTCGCCGACCACGTCGCCGCGCACCCGGCGCACGTCCGGTTCATCGCGCGCGAGCGGCACGGCGGGGTGCAGCCGGTGCGCGAGGCCATCCGGGAGCAACTCGCCCGGTTCGCCGAGGAGGTGCGGGCCGAGCTGGCCAAGGACCCGGGGGCGCGGGGCTGGAGCGAGGACGATCTGCTGATGCTCGCGCACCTCTACGTCGACCAGATGCTGATGACCGCCTCCCTGTTCCTGGAGGCGCTGGAGGCCCCGGAGGACGAGCGGGAGCGGGTGACACAGCTCGCCACCCGCCAGCTGCGGCTCATCACCATCGGCCGCGGCCACTGGCTCGACTGAGCCGCAGCGGTACGCGCGGACCCCGCTCAGCCCTCCCGCGCGCCGCCCCCGGCCGCTCCCCCGCTCCGCCCCGGCCGCCGGACGGGAAGGAGTCGCCCGCGCCGCGGACCGCCCTCCCCGCGCGGGATATCAGCCGTCGTCCCGGTCCCGGCCCTGGTACCGGTCCAGGACGGCACGGGCCCCGGCCACCAGCTCCTCGCGCGCCTCGGGCGGGTCCAGGATCTCCACCCGGTCGGAGAACGCGAGGAGTTGGCGCACGGCGCGGAGCACCGGGTAGGACAGCCGGGCGACGACCCACTCGCTCGCGCCGTCGTCCTCGGGCAGGGCCGTCAGCTGGGCCGCGGCCATCCGCTGGAACATGTCGAGCGCCTCGCGCCGTACCCGCACGGTGACCTGGACGCCGTCCTCCCGCTCCTCCACCTCCCGGCGCACCACCTCCCAGGCGTCGGCGAGTTCCACCCGGGCCCGGCGCCGCACGGGCTCCTCCAGCACCCGGGCCGAGCGCACCCGGTCGGCGCGGAACAGCCGCGGCCTGCCGCGCCGGTCGGCGACCAGGTACCAGACCCCGGCCTTGGCGACGAGACCGTACGGATCCACGGTGTACGTCCGCGGTTCCCGCTCCCCGCTGTGCCGGTAGCGCAGCTTGAGGCGCCGGTCGGCGAAGACCGCGTCCTGGAGCACCGCCAGGTCCACGGCCTGCTGCGGACCGGGCCGCCAGCGCGCGGCGTCGACCAGGACGCGCCGGCTCGCCACCTCGGCGGCGGACCGGTGCGGCGCCGGGAGCGCGGCCATGACCTTGCGCAGGGCCGAGCCGAGGGCCGCGTCGAGGCCGAGCGCGGCATGGGCGCCCTGCGCGGCCAGGATGAACAGGGCGCGGGACTCGTCGGCGGTCAACCCCGTGACGTCGGTGCGGAATCCGGCGAGGAGTTCGATCCCGCCGTGCCGGCCGCGCTCGGCGTACACCGGGACCCCGGCGGCGGACAGCGCCTCGACGTCCCGGTAGACGGTACGGACCGACACTTCGAGGCGGTCGGCGAGTTCGGGGGCCGGAACGCGGCCCCGGGTCTGCAGGAGCAGCAGGATCGACAGCAGCCGGTCGGACTTCACCGCGCCAGGATCCCGCCGTGCGGGTGGCCCGGGCAATAGCTGACAGCAGTTGTCAGGTTTTCCCGGGCATCCTCACCCGAGCACGTGCCCCGCATCCCGAGAACCGTGAAGACGTGAAGAGAGGCCCCCATGTCCACTCCGTCCACCGACCCCCGCCCCCTGTACGCCCGCGCCACGGCCCAGGCGGCCGAGGTGATCCGCGCGGTGCGCCCCGGAGACCTGGCCGGACCCACCCCCTGCGCCGAGTTCGACGTACGGGCGCTGCTGGGCCATATCGTCGACGGCACCCGCCGGGTCGCCCTCATCGGCGAGGGCGCGGACGGGCAGGACCTGCCGCGCTCCGTCCCCGACGTGGACGCCGACCGCTGGGCGGAGGCGTACGAAGAGGTCCGGGAGCAGGCCCTGAAGGCGTGGTCGGGCGACGACCGGCTGGCGTGGACGGTGCGGCTGCCCTGGGGCGAGATCCCCGGACACGCCGCCCTGTCGGCGTGGGTGATGGAGACCGTGGCGCACACCTGGGATCTGTCCGAGGCGATCGGCCGCCCGCTCCCGCTCGACCCGGAGCTGGCCGAGTTCGCGCTCGCCACCGCGCGGCAGGCCCTGCCCGACGAGCCGCGCGAGGGCCGCCCCTTCGACGCGCCGCGGCCGGCCCCCGAAGGGGCCGGCGCCTACGAGCGGCTGGCGGCCTGGCTGGGCCGCGAACCGCTCAGCCGAGCCTGACCCGGGCCAGCTGCCGGGACTGGGCGACCAGCCGGTCCTCGCTGTCCCACACCTCGGCGTCCTCCTCCAGGAAGCCGCCGGCGAGGTTGCGGGTGGTGATCGACACCCGCAGCGGGCCCGGCGCCGGGCGGTGGCGGACGTGGACGGTGAGCTCCACCGTCGGCACCCAGCCCTTCAGGCCCATCTCGAAGGCGGTGGGCGGGAGGGCGTCCACGGCGAGGAGCAGCGAGAGCGGGTCGGCGTCGCGGCCGTCGGCGAGGCCGAACCAGGCACGCATCTCGCCCTTGCCGGTGGGGGCGCCGAGCGCCCAGCCGATGGTGGCGGGGTCCAGCCTGAGCCGCAGCCGGTCGGTGATGGCGGAGCTGCCGTCGATCGGCGAGGGGCCGTCCTCGGGGCCGAGGCACTGCTCCAGCGGCGGTATCGCCGGCGGGGTGGCCGTCGTACGGACGTCGTCGGGGAGGGCGGCGAGGTCGCCGTAGGAGGCGAGGACGCGGATGCGTTCGACCTCGTTGCCCTCGGCGTCGTACTGGAAGAGGGACGCCTGCCCGGTGGAGAGGGACCGGCCGGTGCGCACGGTCTCGGTGCGGATCACCGCCGGGCCGGGCTGGGAGGCGGTCAGGTAGTGCGCGGAGACCGCGAACGGGTCCGGGTGCGCAAGCGCGTCCGCGAGGGCCCGCCCGAGCACGGAGAGCAGGTAGCCGCCGTTGACGGCGCTGATGATGGTCCAGCCGGCGGAGAGGTCGATGTCGTAGACGCCGGGCTCGCGCCGGGTGACCGCGGTGTCGCGGTCGAACTCGCTGTCACCGATCACGGCCCGCGGCAGGGAGGGAGCGGAAGCTGCTTCTGGCATGGCCGAACCGTACAACAGAAAATTACTAAGCGGTAGCTTTTTATGTGACCGGCGGATGACATGATCCGGCCTCCGGGTGAGGTTCCGGCAATTTCTCGGTAAGTGTCAGGACACGTCCACAACCCCGGGGCCCTGATCTCCCTCTATGGGGACATGAGCCTCACCGGGACTCCGTTCCTCTATCTGACCGTCGTGCTGTCCGTGATCGCCCTCATACTGCCGCTCGTGCTGTGGTCGCGGATGGGCGGGCCCAAGGCGCTGCGCGCCGCCGCCCGGGTGCTGATGCTGCTGTTCGCCCAGGGCACGGCCGTCACACTGGTCTTCGTCCTGGTCAACAACCAGAACAACCTGTACGACAACTGGGCCGACCTGATGGGCACCGGCAACCACGTCCAGCAGGCGGTCGACCTCGGCCAGGACGGCACCGGCGGCATAGCGGTGAAACGGCTGCCCAAGGTAAGACAGACCTTCACGGCCGCCCAGGGGCCCGGCATGCGGGTGGCGGGCGATGTGCGCGTCACCCAGCTCAAGGGCCGGGTCTCCGGTGTGAACGCCGAGGTCTACGTCTGGCTGCCGCCGCAGTACGACGACCCGGCCTACCGGCACAAGAAGTTCCCGGTGGTGGAGGTGCTGCCGGGATACCCCGGGTCCGCGAAGGCCTGGTTCGGCTCGATGAACGGCCCCGAGCAGCTGCTGCCCCGGATGCGCAGCGGTGAGGTGGCGCCGTTCATCCTGGTCGCCCCGCGCACCAACCTGCTGGCCGGTGTGGACACCGGCTGCGCCAACATCCCGGGGCAGGTCAACGCCGACAGCTGGCTCAGCATCGACGTGCCGAAGATGGTCATGGACAACTTCCGGGCCCAGCCGGCCCCCCGGGGCTGGGCGGTGGCCGGGTACTCGGCCGGCGCGCACTGCGCGGTCAAGCTCGCGGTGGCCCACCCCGACCGGTACCGGGCCGCGGTGAGCATGTCCGGCTACAACGACCCGATCGGCGAACGCAACTCCCTCGCCGCCCAGACCCCGGCCCTTCGCGCCGCGAACAACCCGTATCTGCTGCTGCGGAAGGCGGCGGCACCGCCCCGCATCGCGCTGTACCTCTCCGGCGAGTCCGGCGACGGCTACCAGGCGGGCCTGGCCCTGCAGTCGGCCGCCAAGGCGCCGACCACGGTGCGCGTGGTGTTCCTGCCGCGCAGCGCGGGCGGTCACACCATGGCGCTGTGGCGCCCGCAGGTCGTCCCCGCCTTCCGCTGGCTGACCCTGCAGATGGGCCAGAACCACGCCAAGGGGCACGACACCTCCGTGGCCGGGGCTACTCCTCGGTCACCGTCGACCGGCGGTTCCACGCACGCGGCGCTCGCCAGTGGAACCGCATCGCGAGCAGGCGCAGCACGAACGCCGTGACGACCGCGAGCCCGCTGGTGAACGGCGTCAGCACGTCGTAGCGGATGCACAGGACGACCATCGTGGCGCCGACGATCGCCGGGACCGCGTACAGATCGCGGTCCCAGCGCAGCAGCGAGGGCACCTCGTTGGCCAGCACGTCCCGCAGGACGCCGCCGCCCACGGCGGTGGCGAGGCCCAGCGTCGCCGACGCGGTCAGGCCGAGGCCGTAGCTGTACGCCTTCGTCGTACCGCTGACACAGAACAGGCCGAGGCCGGCCGCGTCGAAGACGAGCACCGCCGCCTGGATGCGCTCCACGTGCGGGTGCAGGAAGAAGACGACGAGCGTGGCGAACAGCGGGGTGACGAAGTACCCGAGGTCCGTGAAGGCGGCCGGGGGTACGGCTCCGATGACCAGGTCACGGAACAGTCCGCCGCCCAGCGCGGTGACCTCGGCGAGCACGGCGATACCGAAGACGTCGAAGTTCTTCCGGACGGCGAGCAGCGCGCCGGAGATCGCGAAGACGAAGATACCGATCACGTCGAGCGCGTGCTGGACGGACGGACTGAAGAGTTGCTGGAGCTGCACCCTGACATTCTCTCCTGTCAGGGGATGGAAACCTTACAAAGCCAGGCTCACAGCGCGGGCTTCCCTGTGGTGAACAGCCAGGCGTCGAAGAGGTCGTCCAGCTGCCGCCCGCTGATCCGCTCGGCGAGCCGGATGAAGTCCGCGGTGTCGGCGTTGCCGTACCGGTGGAGCTTCGTCCAGGCGGGCAGGAGCTTGAAGAAGGCGGTGTCGCCGATCCGTTCGCGCAGCGCCTGGAGCGTCATCGCGCCGCGCTGGTAGACGGCGGAGGCGAACATGGTGTCCCGCTGCGGGTCGGCCACCTCGATCTGCCAGAAGGAGGAGTCGGCGGGCCGGGAGGTGTAGGCGGCGAGGAAGGAGTCGTGGGCGGAGCGGGTGCCCTGGTGCTCGGCCCACAGCCACTGGGCGTAGGTGGCGAAGCCCTCGTTGAGCCAGATGTCCTTCCACTGCGCCACGCTGACCGAGTCGCCGAACCACTGGTGGGCCAGTTCGTGCACGATCGTCGACTCGCTGCGCACGGCGGAGTAGGCGGGCTTGCTCTGCACCTCCAGGGAGAACCCGGCCTCGGGCATGTCGTCGACGATGGCACCGGTCTCCTCGAACGGGTACGGCCCGAAGAGCCGCGACCAGTAGTCGGTGGCGGCTGCCGTGACGGCGTACACGTCGACGCTGCTGCCGTCCTTCAGCACAGGGTCCACGGCGACATAGACGGGGATCCCGCCGGGGGTCCGTCCGGTGCGCACGTCGAACTTCCCGATGGTGGCGGTGGCGAGGTAGGTGGCCATCGGCCGGCTCTCCCGCCAGTGGGTGTACGTCGAGCCGTGCCGGTCGCGGGTCGACACCAGCCGGCCGTTGGACACGGCGGTCAGGCCCTCGGGCGCCTTGATCCGGATGTCGTAGGTGGCCTTGTCGGACGGGTGGTCGCTGGACGGGAACCAGGTGGAGGCGGCATTGGGCTCACAGGCGACGAAGACGCCGTCGGCCGTCTTCATCCAGCCGTACTGGGAGCCGAAGACGATGGGGCCGCCGAGGGCCTGGGGTATGCCGCCGTAGGTGACGGTCACGGTGAAGTCCCGTCCGGCGCGCAGGTCGCGGCGCGGGGTGACGGTGATCTCGTCGCCGTCACGGGTGAACCGGGCGGGTCTGCCGTCGACTTCGACACGGGTGACCTCCAGCTGCTGGAGGTCGAGATCGAAGGAGGAGAGGTTCCGGGTGGCGCGGGCGGTGAGGGTGGTACGGCCGTCCAGGCGCCCGGTGCCGGGCGCGTAGGCGACGTCGAGGTCGTAGTGGCGGGCGTCGTAGCCGCCGTTGCCGAGCCGGGGGAAGTAGGGATCGCCGATGCCGGGAGCGCCCGGGGTGGGGGCGGCGGAGGCGGCGATGACGAGGAAGGAGGCCGCCGCGGTGCCGAGGGCCCCCAGACGTGCCGAACGGGAGAGTGCCATGAGTCGTCCCTTTCGAGCATGTGCCGGTCAGTGGACTGACACGGACGACTCTGCGCTCTCCCGTCCGGGCATGTACATGACTTTGCCCAGTCGTCATGCGGTTACTTGTCGGTCGACTCCGGGGACTTGGCGCCGGGGACCTCGGGGGCCTTGGCGGATCCGGCCTCGGGGGCGTCGGGGACCTCGGGGGAGGTCTCCTCGGCAGCGGCCTCGGTGGCGCCGTCTCCGGCGGCCGTCTCCTCGGCAGCGGCCTCGGTCACTTCGTCTCCGGCGGCCGTCTCCTCGGTGGCCGCCTCTTCGGCAGGGGTCGCCTCGGTGGACGCCTCTTCGGCGGTCGCCTCTTCGGCAGTCGCCTTCCCAGCAGGGGTCGCCTCGGTGGACGCCTCCTCGGCAGGGGTCGCCTCGGCGGTCGCCTTCCCAGCGGGGGTGTCCGCACCCGTGACGGCGTCCTCGGCGACGGCCTCCTCGGCAGCGGCCTCGACGGCAGTCTCCTCGACGGCGGTCTCCCCGGCCGCGGCCTCGGTCGCCTCCGGTGCCTCCTCGGCCGTACCCTTCGCGACCACCGCGTCCGGCACCAGCTCCGAAGCCGCCTTCGCCACCGACAGCAGGACCGTGTCCTGCGGCGCCTGGTCCGCGAAGTTCTCCGGGTGGTGGCAGGCGACCCGCTGACCGGTCCTCAGCTCCACGAGCTGCGGCTCGGTCGTCTTGCAGATCTCCGTCGCCTTCCAGCACCGGGTGTGGAACCGGCAGCCCGAGGGCGGCGCGATCGGCGACGGGACGTCGCCCTTCAGCAGGATGCGCTCGCTCTTGGCGTGCCTGCGCCGGGGGTCCGGGATCGGCACCGCCGACATGAGCGCCTTGGTGTACGGGTGCATCGGCGCTTTGTACAGCGACTCACGGTCGGCGAGTTCGACGATCTTGCCGAGATACATCACCGCGATCCGGTCCGACACGTGCCGGACCACCGAGAGGTCGTGCGCGATGATCACGTACGTCAGGCCGAGCTCCTCCTGGAGGTCGTCCATCAGGTTCACGACCTGGGCCTGGATCGACACGTCCAGGGCGGAGACCGGCTCGTCGGCCACCACCATCTTCGGCTTCAGAGCAAGCGCCCGTGCGATGCCGATGCGCTGACGCTGGCCGCCGGAGAACTCGTGCGGATAGCGGTTGTAGTGCTCGGGGTTGAGACCGACCACCGACAGCAGCCGCTGCACTTCCTTCTTGATGCCGCCTTCGGGCTCGACGCCCTGCAGCCGGAAGGGGGCGCCGACGATGGTGCCGATGGTGTGGCGCGGGTTCAACGACGAGTACGGGTCCTGGAAGATCATCTGCACATCACGGCGCAGCGGGCGCATGCCCGCGACCCCGAGGTGGGTGATGTCCTTGCCCTCGAACTCGATCTTGCCTGCGGTCGGTTCCAGCAGACGGGTGATCAGGCGGCCCATGGTGGACTTGCCGCAACCCGATTCGCCCACGACACCGAGGGTCTCGCCGGCCCGGACCTCGAAGTCGATGCCGTCGACCGCGTGCACCGCACCGACCTGCCGCTGCAGGAGCCCCTTCTTGATCGGGAAGTGCTTCTGCAGGCCGGTGACCTTCAGCAGGACCTCGCCGTCGCCTCTGCCGGTTGCCTTGGCCTGCGCAGGAATCGTCACTGCCTTCTCGTCGCTCACAGCTTCGGCGCAATCTCTTCGGTCCAGATACGCTCCCGCTGCTCCGTGCTCAGGTGGCAGGCGGCCCAGTGCCGGCTCTCGATCTGGGTCAGCTCGGGCCGGACGGTGCGGGTGACGTCGTCCTTCGGGACATCGGCGTAGGGGCAGCGCGGATTGAAGGCGCAGCCGGACGGGATGTTGATCAATGAGGGCGGCGAGCCCTTGACCGGGATGAGGCGCTCCTGCTGGTCGCGGTCGAGCCGCGGCATCGAGCCGAGCAGCCCCCAGGTGTAGGGGTGCCGGGGCTCGTAGAACACCTTCTCCGCGGGCCCGCGCTCCACACAGCGACCGCCGTACATCACCAGGATGTCGTCGGCCAGTTCGGCGACGACACCCAGGTCGTGGGTGATGATGATGACCGCAGAGCCGAACTCCTTCTGCAGGTCCCGCATCAGGTCGAGGATCTGCGCCTGGACCGTCACGTCGAGGGCCGTGGTGGGTTCGTCCGCGATGAGGAGCTCGGGGTTGTTGACCAGCGACATGGCGATCATCGCCCGCTGGCGCATACCGCCGGAGAACTCGTGGGGGTAGCTGTCCACCCGCTTGTCCGGCTGCGGGATGCCCACCCGGTCGAGCATCTCGACGGCACGCTTGCGCGCGGTCTTCTTGTCGACGTCGTGGTGGATCCGGTAGGCCTCCACGATCTGCGCGCCGATCGTGTAGTACGGGTGCAGCGCGGACAGCGGGTCCTGGAAGATCATCGCCATCTGGCGGCCGCGCAGCCTGCGCACGTGGTCCGGGTCGGCGGACAGCAGCTCGGTGCCGTCCAGCCAGATCTCCCCGGAGATCTGCGCCTTGCGCCGCCCGTACTGGCCGGCGGTGTGCAGGCCCATGATGCCGAGCGAGGTCACCGACTTGCCGGAGCCCGACTCGCCGACGATCCCGAGGGTCTTGCCCTTCTCCAGCTGGAAGCTGAGCCCGTCCACGGACTTGACCAAGCCGTCGTCGGTCGGGAAGTGCACCTTCAGGTCGCGCACCTCCAGGAAGGAGGCCGGCGCGGACGCGGTGCTCGTGGGCTCGCCCACGGATGCTCCCGTCTTGCTGACTTCGGTCATGTGAGCCTCACTCGGGGGTCGATCACGGCGTAAAGGACGTCCACCACGAGGTTGGCGACAAGCACAGCAACAGAGGTGATCAGCGTGACGCCCAGGATGATGGGCAGGTCCTGGTTCTTGATGGCGTTGAGCACCGCCTGGCCCAGCCCGGGAAGGCTGAACGTGGTCTCGGTGAGGATCGCTCCGCCGATCAGGGCACCGAGGTCCATGCCCAGCATGGTCAGGATGGGCGTCATCGTGGAGCGCATGGCGTGCTTGCCGATGACGACCTGCTCGGTCAGCCCCTTGGCGCGGGCCGTACGGATGTAGTCCTCCCCGAGGATCTCCAGCATGGTGGCGCGGGTGATCCGGGCGTACATCGCCGCGTAGAGGAAGGCGAGGGTGATCCACGGCAGGATCATGCCGCCGAGCCAGCCGCCGAAGCTCTCGCTGAGAGGCACGTACTGGCCGTCGATCCATTTCAGTCCGTAGCTGAAGATCGCCAGTGCGAGCAGGCCGGTGAAGTAGATGGGGAGGGAGACGCCGCTGAGGGCGACGACCATGGCACCTCGGTCCCAGAGGGTGCCCCGCTTGAGCGCGGACAGCACGCCGGCCGCGACACCGAAGATGAGCCACAGGACAGCCGCACCGAGCGCGAGACCCAGGGTCACCGGGAACCGGTCGGTGAGCACCGGCCAGACGGCCTGCTCGCTGCGGAAGGAGTAGCCGAAACAGGGAGCGGCGCAGTGGGTGACGTCACCGCCCGCCGCGTAGGTGCGACCGGCGAAGATGCCCTTGAAGAACTCCCAGACCTGGACGTACACCGGGTCGCTCAGGCCCAGCTTCTCCCGCACCGCCTGAACGGCGGCGGGGTCGGCCTGCTTGCCCACGAAGCTCGAGGCGATGTCGACGCCCGCCCACTTGGGGACGAGGAAGAAGATGCTGAAGACCACCATGACGATGACGACCAGCATCACTGCGGCGGCGAACAGCCGCCTGATGAGGTAAGCGAGCACAGCTAACGGCCCGCCGCGGGGCCGCGGACTCCGGAGGTCTTCCGGGCCCGCGGCCCCGCCGCGCCGGCCTTCACCTGCCTTTCGTGCCGTGCGGCGGGTGTGCCGGAACTACTTCGAGGACTTCAGACCGAGGTTGACGAAGTCGTACATACCGCTGTACGCGTCAGTGGTGTACACGTTCGCCAGCCGGTTCGAGCGCCAGTTGATGAACTTCTCGAAGGTGAAGGGCAGGTAGTAGCCGCCCTCCATGACCTTGTGGTTGATCTCCGTGGCGATCTGCGTCTTCTTGCTCGCGTCGAGGGTGTTGACGTACTGGTCGAACAGGCCGTCGATCGCCTTGTCCTTGATCAGCGCGTAGTTGTTGTTGCCGCTCTGCAGGATGTACTTGCTGTCCCACAGCGGCAGGCCGAAGCCCTGGACGGTCGGGAAGTCAGGGCCCCAGCCCATGACGATGATGCCGTAGCCCTTCTTCTTCACGTTCGAGGGGCTGCCGATGATGCCAGGGGTCTGCGAGCCGTCGTACTGGTCGATCTCGGCCTTGATGCCGACCTTCGCCAGGGACGCCTGCAGGGACTGGGCGGTGGCGACCTCGACCGGCTTGTTGTTGCGGACCGCGATCGTGGTCGAGAAGCCGTCCGGCTTACCGCAGGCCTTCAGCTCTTCCTTCGCCTTGGCGGCGTTGCCGTTCTTGTTCACGCCGGAGATGTGGAACGGGTCGTACTTCTGGCCCTCGGCGCCCGGGACGGACGGCGGCAGCATGTTGGTGCCGATGTCACCGCCGGCGATCGGACCGCCTCGCGCGGTCTGGAGGGACACGTGGTCCGCACCGTAGATCGCCGCGTTGCGGCAGTGGATGTTGTCGAACGGCTTCACGCTCTGCGGGAAGACCGCGTAGCGGATGTAGCCGGAGACAGGGTTGTCCAGGTTGGCCTTGTGCTGCTTCAGGGCGACGGTGCGGCCCTGCGGCGACATGCCGGTCTGGTTGAGGTCCAGGTCGATGTCGCCGTTGATCAGGCGCTGGTCGAGGTCGTTGGCGTTCGAGAAGAACTTGACCGTGATCTTGTCCGGGTATGCCTTGCGCACCGGGTCCGAGGACTGGTTCCACTTGGGGTTGCGGACCAGGGTCAGGTCCTTGCCCGGGTTGTACGAATCGAACTTGTACGGACCGGAGGAGAACGGGTGCAGGCCGTACTTGGACTTGGTGTCCTGGTCCTGGCGGACGGGGGACGCCGAGGTGAGGGCGAGCACCTCTTCGAAGTCGGCGTTCGCCTTCGGCAGGTGGAAGACGATCGTCTTGTCGTCGGGCGTGTCGATCGCCTTCAGACCGAGGTGGTCGGCCGACTTGTCCTTGTACGGACCCTGGTACTTGCCAGCCGGGTCCAGGAAGTCCTTGAGGTAGGTGGGGCCGCCGGACAGCACGTCCTGCGCCCACACGCGCTCGATGCCGTACTTGAGGTCCTTGGAGGTGATCGGCTTGCCGTCCTCCCAGGTGATCCCGTCCCGCAGCGTGTAGGTGTACGTCTTGCCGTCGTCGGAGATCTTGGCGAGACCGGTGGCGAGGTCCGGGGTGACCTTGGCGCCGTCCTTGCCGGGCTCCGTCTTGTTCGTGACGAGCTGACGGCTGTAGTAGCGCATGAAGTTCCACGCGAACCCGTAGTAGCCGCGTGTGGTGTCCCACGAATCGGCGTCCTGGGCCCCACCGAACTTCAGCGTGCCGCCCTTCTTCGCCAGCGAGGCCTGCGCAGCCTTGTTGTTCGCCGCGTCGAAGCCGGCCGCACCGTTCTTCGAACCGCCGCTGTCGCCGCCGCCGCCGCACGCCGCCGTGGTCAGCAGGCCGGCGACCACGACCGCAGCGGCCAAAGCCTGCTTGCGCCGCCCTGAGGTGCGTTGGGTAGTCACGATCTCGGATCCTCCGGAATTGATGAGAGACCCCGTGTGCAGAGCCACGGGACGCTTGGGGTGGGGCAGTTCAGCGAGAGCCCTTGGGGTCCAGCGCGTCACGCACACCGTCGCCGAAGAGGTTGAAGGCGAGAACGGTGATGAAGATCGCCACACCCGGGACCACCATGTACATGGGGTCGGAGTCGTAGTAGTCGATCGCGTTCGACAGCATCTGGCCCCAGGATGCCGTGGGGGGCTTGACGCCCACGCCCAGGAAGCTGAGTGCCGCCTCGGTGAGGATGTTGGTGGGGATCATCATCGTGGTGTACACGATGATCGGCGCGACGAGGTTGGGCAGCAGTTCCTTGAAGAGGATGTACAGGCGTCCCGCGCCCAGCGAGCGGGCCGCCTCGACGTACTCGCGCTCCCGCAGCGAGAGCGTCTGGCCACGCACCACACGTCCGATGTAGGGCCAGCCGAAGAACCCGATGACCAGGATCATCACGAACACCCGGACGCCCGTGCCGGTGAGGCCCAGCATCTGGTTCGGCATGACGGAGACCAGCGCGATGATGAACAGCAACTGCGGGAAGGCCAGCAGGCCGTCCATGACACGGCTGATGACGGAGTCGACCCAGCCGCCGAAGAAGCCGGCCAGGATGCCGAGTACCGTGCCGAGGATGATGGCGACGACCGCCGAGAGGAACCCGACCAGCAGCGAGATCTGGGCGCCGAAGACGATGCGCGCGAAGATGTCGCGGCCGCTGACCGGCTCGACACCGAGCAGGTGGTCACCGCTCATGCCGCCCAACGACCCCTTGGGAGTGCCGAAGAGCGGGTCGATGAGGCTCTCGTGGTAGGCGTTGGGATCCTGCCCGACCAGTTTCGTGATGACGGGCGCGAGCAACGCGACCA
Source organism: Streptomyces sp. NPDC015171 (assembly GCF_043079545.1). Taxonomy (NCBI): domain Bacteria; kingdom Bacillati; phylum Actinomycetota; class Actinomycetes; order Kitasatosporales; family Streptomycetaceae; genus Streptomyces; species Streptomyces sp. NPDC015171. Next base: position 65,591 of record NZ_JBIBUO010000009.1, on the reverse strand, counting down.
CGATCAGGAGGAGCACGACGATGCCGCCCGTCAGGGCGAGCTTGTCCCGCTTCAGGCGCTCCCAGGCGATCCGGCCCAGGGAACGCCCCTGAACGGCCTTGGCGCCGGCGGCGGCCGCGGCCGCTTCGTCGGCCGCGCCCGGGGCCGCTTCCGCGGTCGGCTCGTGCAATGGTGCCGTCATTAGGCAGGGACCCCTCTCAACCGGCGGTAGCCGGGGTGCACTTGCCGCTGGTAGCGGCATCAATCAGACCGTCGTACACAGGGGCCGCGGGCCCCTTGGAGTGGGAGTCTTCAACGGTTGTGCGACAAGCCGCCAGCCTTGGCGCTGAATGGATGCGCAACCGTGATGCAAGCTGCGGTTTCACGTTATGCGGACACCTGGTTGCGAGGAGCGGACGCCGCACCGGATGCCGATGACCGTGTCCACCCACCCCATCCGCATGACGCGACACCGTCAACCCCACTGTGGCGCTCATCACACAGGCCGTTCACCTTGCCATCCTTGGGGCGTTCTGAGCAGTTCTTCCGCACGCGTGGGACAGGCAATAGGGACATCATGCCGAGTCGAACTATTGTGAAATAAACAGTGGTTGAGGATTCCTTGAGGAAAGAGCCAGATAACTTAAGAAGTTCCCTTGTACCCGCCCGACCCCCCGAGTAACTTCCCTATCCGCAGGAGGAGTTCGGCCACCAAAACGGGCCCGGATACCACCGGCAGTGGCAGACCCAAAAACAGAAGAACGCGGGGAGCAGAGATGAAGTTCATCGGACTGAGCGGCCGAGCCGTGGCCACCACCGCTTTCATGATCGGAGCGTCCGTCGCCCTGCCGACGGCGGCCTCCGCAGCGGACGTGACCCCGAAGAGTTGCGGGGCCGGGTCCTTCTGGATCGTGGACAAGGTCGGCGGCCGCTACTACAAGACTTCGGGCGACCCGGCGGGCAAGTACAACGCCAGCCCGTCGAGTTCGACCCTCAAGTACGCCATCAAGATCACCAAGTCCCGCTCGTCGGGCTGGTCGGCCGGCGGCGGCCTGAGCGTCAAGGCCGCGGTCGTCACCATCAATGGCAGCGGAAATTACCACGTCACCAAGACGAACACGACGGGTGTCACCGTCACCGACACCCTCAAGGTTCCGGGAAAGCATTACGGCTACGTGACGCCCAAGGTGGAGTTCCAGAAGTTCCACATCCAGAAGGGCCATTACGGCCCGCATTGCTCGACCAAGATCGACAAGGATTACGGGGTGTTCGGCGGCATCACGGCGGCGCTTTTCTGGTCCGAGTGCGTGGGCAAGAACCCGTGCACGCCCAAGCCGTGACCTCCGGCACGCGCGGCAGCGTCTGACAAATACACTGTGCCCGCCCCGCCCTCTGCCGGAGCGGGCACAGTGCTGTGCGGACACGGCCCAGGGCGTCGACGGCGTCGGTCAGTACCCGGTGGCCGGGGCCTGGAGCCGGTGCGGGGGCGGCGCCGCGTGGGCCTCGCGGTCGTAGAAGGGGCGCGCGTTGGCCCGCATCCACATCACCACCGGGTCGAAGTCGTCGGTCATCGCCACCGTCGACACCGGCAGTCCCTCCGGGACCGCGCCGACGGACTGCTGCATCATCGCGCGCACCGAGTCGACCGCGGCCGGCGAGGCGTCGTACACGTCGAGGCCGATGGCGAGGTACGGCGCCCCGAGCGTGGGCTGCACCCAGGCGCGGCGCAGCGAGCGGAGCGCGGGGGTGCGGTGGGCGTTCTGCGCGAGCAGGGCGTAGAACTGCGGGATCTCGATGCCGGGTTCCGAGAGCCTGAGCGGGCCCGCGGGCTGGCGGTCCAGGCCGGTGGCGATACGGCGCAGGTCCAGCCAGGGGATGCCGACACCGCCGCCCGGCGCGTGCGGGTTGACCCACACTCCGTAGTGGTCGGGATAGAGCGTGCGGGCCACGTCCAGGCCGTCGACCACCTCGTAGGAGCGGTTCCAGCCGCTGGCCGACAGCTCCTGGGCGGAGGTCACGCAGGGGGCGTAGTGGAAGCCGTCCACCTCCATCGTCCCGTACTGGGCGTCCGGGGAGCCGGCCTGGCCGTGCCACAGGAACATCCAGATCTGGCCGGAGGACGGGGTGGCGAGGGCACGCAGCAGGGCCTCGTAGGCGTCGTAGCGTCCGGGCGTGACCTGGCGCAGCATGTGCTCGACGCTGCCGGTCACGCTGCCGCTGTGACTCGCGCTCACCTGTCGTGCCCTTCTATTCAGTGCCCCGCGTTCGGAAACAGCTTAAGCGCCTGGCAGCCCGGGGCCTTCTGTTCGTGCGCGGGCGCGGGGTGCGCGCGGCCGGTCGCGCGCGTCCCCGCGCCCCCGAGGTCCGCCGGCGCCGGGGCCGCTGATCAGTGACCGTGCTGATAGAAGGGGCGGACGTTCGACTTCAGCCAGCCGGAGACCGGGTCGTCGGTCACGTCCAGCAGCACCAGGTTCACCGGCCACTTGACCGGGACCGCGCCGAGCGCCCTGCCCAGCGCCTCCAGGGGGCGGGCGCGCAGATCGCCCTCCCACTGGGAGAGCTCCACGCCCACGAACATCACCGGGTCGGCCGTCTCCACGGCGGCCAGGCAGCGGCGGGCGGTGAGGACCACGCCGGCCGCGGCGAACTCGGCGGAGGCGGCGGCGAGGAAGTCGACCGGGTCGTCCTGCCAGTCGGGCTCGAAGAGCCGGACCCGGCCGCCGGTGCCGGGGCCGTCGAGCGGGGTGCGGCCCACACGGCACAGCTCGGCCACGGCGGCGGGCGGCAGCGGGATGCCGACCACGCCGTCCGGGTTGACGGCGATGCCGACCTGCGCGGGCAGGCCGCGGGCGAACTCCACCGCCGGGGCGACCGTGTACGACATCTGGACTCCGGCCACCTGGCGCAGCTGCTCCTCGGAGCTGAACACCGGGACGTACGCCTGGCCGTCGATGTCCAGCGTCGGGAGGTCGAGCGTGCCGCTGTCCGGGCCGCCGCCGCTCGGCAGCGGGATCCACAGGAAGCTGCGGCCGAGGACCTCGACGATCCTGCCGCCTGCCGCGGGGATGCCGAGGGAGGCCGAGAGCACCTCCTCCAGCTCGTTGCCGGGCCAACCGCCGTGCGGGTGGGGGTGCGCCTGTGCCGGGAAGTCCGCGGGAAAGTCCGCCGGGAAGTCCATCTGCCTACCGCCTGCTGGAAAACCGCTGCTGTGACCTAGAAGGCTAGCGGGTGGCTGTGACAACGCCTCACCGAGTGAAGCCGATGCGGCTCAGCACGTCCGCCGCTTCCCGGTCCAGCAGCACGGCGCCGCCGCAGCCGGCGGGCAGCGCGCCCTTCTCCACCGCGCGCAGCAGGCGGGCCGCCGTACGGCAGTGCCGGCGGAAGGCGTAGCGGGAGACGCCCCGGCCGCGCTCGTGCTGGCCCTGCCTCGCCGTCTCGGGGGTGACGTCGAGGAGGAGCAGGTGCAGGGTGGCGCCGCGGCGGCGGGCCGCGCGGGCCAGCCAGCCGCGCACCCAGGGCTGGGTGCCGCAGTCGTGCACGACGACTCCCTCGCCGGTGCGCAGGGCCCGGCGCAGTGCGGCGTAGTGGGCGAGCCTGACCAGCGGGCGGTACAGCGCGTAGGGCAGGGCGCGGGGGAGGCGGGCCTCCCAGCGGTCGCGGGTGTCCTGGGAGTCGACGCGGTGGCCGCTGACCGCGCGCCGCATGAGGGTGGACTTGCCGCTGCCGGGCAGGCCGGTGATCACCACCAGGTCGCGGGGGCCGAAGAGCAGGGCGTGCGGGCCGCGGCCCGCGCGGTCGCGCAGATCGCGGACGACCGGCGCGGGGCGGTCGGCGCAGCGCTCGCGAGCGGGGGCGGAGGGCTGCTTCGGCACCGCGGTGCCGGCGGCGGCGTAGGCCGAGGTCCTGTTCACCGTGATCGTCCTCCCCTTGGGCTTGGTCATCCCCATGCCCGTTGTATGTAAAGAGAAGGTAATGGGCAACGGTCGGCGCTTCATGCGCGTACGGCCACAGGTCGGTCACAAGGAGCACGCTCTGGCTGGGCGGGGTGCGGCGTGCAATGATGTGCGCGCCAACTGCATACCGGCCGTTTGAATCCGCGCGGGAGAGTCCCCAGGTCCCTTCCCGGACCGTCTGGGGCGCCGAAGGAGCAAGTCCCTCCCTTGAATCTCTCAGGCCCCGTTACCGCGCGGGCGAGGCACATCTGAAAAGCGGGCCGCTGCGACAGCGGCCCCACCCAAGGTGCAAGCCTTGACCGTCCCGGTGGCGGTCATGGCGAACCTCTCAGGTTCCGATGACAGATGGGGAGGAACGTTCCTCGCCCTCCCCCACGCTCGGCTTCGCTCGCGCGGGGGGACCCCATGCCTGCCCTGGGAGACGACCGACCGATGAGCAGTACCGAACTCCGTCACACCGCCCTCGACGCCGTGCACCGCTCGCTGGGCGCGACGATGACCGACTTCGCCGGCTGGGACATGCCCCTGCGCTACGGCTCGGAGCGCGACGAGCACCTCGCCGTGCGGACCAGGGCCGGTCTCTTCGACCTCTCCCACATGGGCGAGATCACCGTCACCGGTGCCGAGGCCGCCGCCCTGCTGAACCACGCCCTGGTCGGCAACATCGCCTCCGTCGGTGTCGGCCGCGCCCGCTACACCATGATCTGCCGGGCCGACGGCGGCATCCTGGACGACCTGATCGTCTACCGGCTCGCCGAGACCGAGTACATGGTGGTGGCCAACGCCTCCAACGCCCAGGTGGTGCTGGACGCGCTGACCGAGCGCGCCGCCGGCTTCGCCGCCGAGGTCCGCGACGACCGGGACGCGTACGCGCTGATCGCCGTGCAGGGCCCGCAGTCCCCCGGGATCCTGAAGTCCCTCACCGACGCCGACCTGGACGGCCTGAAGTACTACGCCGGCCTGCCCGGCACGGTCGCCGGTGTCCCGGCGCTGATCGCCCGCACCGGCTACACCGGCGAGGACGGCTTCGAGCTGTTCGTGAAGCCGGAGCACGCCGTCGAGCTGTGGCAGGCGCTGACCGAGGCGGGCGAGGGCGCCGGCCTCGTCCCGTGCGGCCTGTCCTGCCGTGACACGCTGCGCCTCGAAGCGGGCATGCCGCTGTACGGGCACGAGCTGACCACGGACCTGACGCCGTTCGACGCCGGGCTCGGCCGGGTGGTGAAGTTCGAGAAGGAGGGCGACTTCGTGGGGCGCGAGGCGCTCACCGGGGCCGCCGCCCGCGCCGAGCAGAACCCGCCGCGGATCCTGGTCGGCCTGATCGCCGAGGGGCGCCGCGTCCCGCGCGCGGGGTACCCGGTCGTCGCGGGCGGTGCGGTGATCGGCGAGGTCACCTCCGGTGCCCCCTCCCCCACCCTGGGCAAGCCGATCGCCATGGCCTACGTCGACCCGGCCCACGCGGCGCCGGGCACCACGGGCGTCGGCGTGGACATCCGGGGCAGCCACGAGCCGTACGAGGTCGTGGCGCTGCCGTTCTACAAGCGCCAGAAGTAGAGACCGAGCGCGGTCGCGCGGCCCCGGGGCCCCCGGTCCCGCCGCCGGTGCGTGACCCTGCGCACATTCGCCCGCTCACCAGCGGTTTCCGCAGTCCCCCCGTCACCAGCACTCACGCGTGTACAGGAGAATTCAGGCCATGAGCAACCCCCAGCAGCTGCGCTACAGCAAGGAGCACGAGTGGCTGTCGGTCGCCGAGGACGGCGTCTCGACGGTCGGCATCACGGAGCACGCGGCCAACGCGCTCGGCGATGTCGTCTTCGTCCAGCTCCCCGACGTGGACTCCACGGTGGCCGCGGGCGAGACCTGCGGTGAGCTGGAGTCGACCAAGTCGGTCTCCGACCTCTACTCGCCGGTCACCGGTGTGGTCACCGAGGTCAACGAGGACGTCGTCAACGACCCGTCGCTGGTGAACTCCGCCCCCTTCGAGGGCGGCTGGCTGTTCAAGGTGCGCGTCTCGGACGAGCCGGGCGACCTGCTCACCGCCGACGAGTACACCGCGTTTTCCGCCGGCTGAGGAGGCACAGACGATGACTGTTCTGAACACCCCCCTGCACGAGCTGGACCCGGAGATAGCCGCCGCGGTCGACGCCGAGCTGCACCGCCAGCAGTCCACGCTGGAGATGATCGCCTCCGAGAACTTCGCGCCGCTCGCGGTGATGGAGGCGCAGGGTTCGGTCCTCACCAACAAGTACGCCGAGGGCTACCCGGGCCGCCGCTACTACGGCGGCTGCGAGCACGTCGACGTCGCCGAGCAGATCGCCATCGACCGGGTCAAGGAGCTGTTCGGCGCCGAGTACGCCAATGTGCAGCCCCACTCCGGCGCCTCCGCCAACCAGGCGGCCCTGTTCGCGCTGGCCCAGCCCGGGGACACCATCCTCGGTCTCGACCTGGCGCACGGCGGCCACCTGACCCACGGGATGCGGCTGAACTTCTCCGGCAAGCAGTTCGACGTGGTCGCCTACCACGTGGACCTGGAGACCGGCCTGGTCGACATGGCCGAGGTCGAGCGGCTCGCCAAGGAGCACCGCCCCAAGGTGATCATCGCCGGCTGGTCGGCGTACCCGCGTGAGCTGGACTTCGCCGAGTTCCGCCGGATCGCCGACGAGGTCGAGGCGTACCTGTGGGTCGACATGGCGCACTTCGCGGGTCTGGTCGCCGCCGGCCTCCACCCGAACCCGGTGGAGCACGCGCACGTGGTCACCTCGACCACCCACAAGACCCTCGGCGGTCCGCGCGGCGGCGTCATCCTCGCGAAGAAGGAGTTCGCGAAGAAGCTGAACTCCTCGGTCTTCCCGGGCTTCCAGGGCGGTCCCCTTGAGCACGTGATCGCGGCCAAGGCGGTCTCCTTCAAGGTCGCCGCCTCGGAGGACTTCAAGGAGCGCCAGCGCCGTACGGTCGAGGGCGCCCGGATCCTGGCCGAGCGCCTGACCGCGGCCGATGCCCGCGAGGCCGGCGTGAACGTGCTGTCCGGCGGCACGGACGTGCACCTGATCCTGGTCGACCTGCGCGCGTCCGAGCTGGACGGGCAGCAGGCCGAGGACCGGCTCCACGAGGTCGGCATCACGGTCAACCGCAACGCCGTCCCGAACGACCCGCGTCCCCCGATGGTGACGTCGGGCCTGCGCATCGGCACGCCCGCCCTCGCCACCCGCGGCTTCACGGCCGAGGACTTCGCCGAGGTCGCGGACGTGATCGCCAAGACGCTGAAGCCGTCGTACGACGCCGAGGCCCTGAAGGCACGGGTGACGGCGCTCGCCGCCAAGCACCCGCTGTACCCGGGGCTGAACAAGTAGGTCACCTTTCGCGGGGCACCGCGCACACTGGAAGAAGCGGCGTGTGCGGTGCCCGCCCCCCTGTACCACCCTTTGCACCACCCCCGTATTGAGGAGTCACCCGTGGCCATCTCGGTCTTCGACCTGTTCTCGATCGGCATCGGCCCGTCCAGCTCCCACACGGTCGGTCCGATGCGCGCGGCGCGCATGTTCGCGCGGCGCCTGCACAACGAGGGCCACCTGGAGAAGGCGGCCTCCGTCCGTGCGGAGCTGTACGGTTCGCTCGGCGCGACCGGCCACGGCCACGGCACGCCCAAGGCGGTGCTGCTCGGTCTCGAGGGCGCCTCGCCGCGCACGGTGGACGTGGAGACGGCGGACCAGCGGGTGGACGACATCAAGTCGTCCGGGCGGCTGAACCTGCTCGGCGAGCACGAGATCGCGTTCGACTTCGACGCGGACCTGAAGCTGCACCGCCGCAAGGCGCTCCCGTACCACGCCAACGGCATGACGCTGTGGGCGTACGACGAGGCGGGCGCGGAACTGCTCACCAAGACCTACTACTCGGTGGGCGGCGGCTTCGTGGTGGACGAGGACGCGGTGGGCGCGGACCGCATCGTGCTGGACGACACGGTCCTGAAGTACCCGTTCCGCACCGGCGACGAGCTGCTCCGGCTCACCAAGGAGACCGGTCTGTCGATCTCCTCCCTGATGCTGGAGAACGAGCGGGCCTGGCGCACCGAGGAGGAGATACGCGAGGGTCTGCTGGAGATCTGGCGCGTGATGCGCGCGTGCGTGCAGCGCGGCATCTCCCGCGAGGGCATCCTCCCCGGCGGCCTGAAGGTCCGCCGCCGCGCGGCCGTCTCGGCCCGCCAGCTGCGCGCCGAGGGCGACCCGCTGGCGCACGCCATGGAGTGGCTCACCCTCTACGCGATGGCGGTGAACGAGGAGAACGCGGCCGGCGGCCGGGTCGTCACCGCCCCGACCAACGGCGCGGCCGGCATCATCCCGGCGGTCCTGCACTACTACATCAACTTCGTCCCCGGCGCCGACGAGGACGGGGTCGTGCGCTTCCTGCTGGCCGCCGGCGCGATCGGCATGCTCTTCAAGGAGAACGCCTCCATCTCCGGCGCCGAGGTCGGCTGCCAGGGCGAGGTCGGCTCCGCCTGCTCGATGGCCGCGGGCGCCCTCGCCGAGGTGCTCGGCGGCTCCCCCGAGCAGGTGGAGAACGCGGCCGAGATCGGCATGGAGCACAACCTGGGCCTGACCTGCGACCCGGTCGGCGGCCTGGTCCAGATCCCGTGCATCGAGCGCAACGGCATGGCCGCGGTGAAGGCGGTCACGGCCGCGAAGATGGCGATGCGCGGCGACGGCTCGCACAAGGTGTCCCTGGACAAGGTCATCAAGACGATGAAGGACACCGGCGCGGACATGAGCGTGAAGTACAAGGAGACGGCCCGGGGCGGGCTCGCGGTGAACATCATCGAGTGCTGACGGCGCCGCCCGCGCCGGGGACCGGGGTTCGCCCGGACGCCTCCCACGGGCCACTCGCCGGACGTGTCCGCCTGTGACGCTCGGCGAAGTCGTCTGTACCGCTGTGCCCCGAGGAGCGCGTGCGCCCGCTGTCCGGCTGCCCGGTCGGCGACCTGCCGGCGATGGGGCTCCGTGACACCTGTCCGTGCGCCGAGTGCCGTGATCCGCGCTCCGGGCAAGAGCTGTTCGCCGGGGCCGGCGGGACCGCGTACCCGGGCGAGCCGGTCTCCATGGCCCAGCACATGCCGCGGGCCGGGGCCCTGGCCGAGGCGGCGGGCGCCGGCCCTCACCTGGTGGCCGCCGCCCTGCTGCACGACGTCGGGCACGTCGAGGGCGACGTGGTCACCGGCCGCGCGCTGATGACCGGCACCGACAACCGGCACAGCCGCACCGGCGCCGACGCGCTGGGCCGCTGGTTCGGCCCCGAGGTCACCGAGCCGGTGCGGCTGCACGTGGCCGCCAAGCACTGTCTGTGCGCGGCGGAGCCGGAGTACCGCGGCCGGCTGTCCGAGGCGTCGAACACACCCTGGAGGTCCAGGGCGGGGTGATGGCCCCGGAGCAGGCCGCGGAGTTCGCCGCCCGGCCGGGTGCCGCCGACGCGGTCGCCGTACGCCGCTGGGACGACGAGGCGAAGCACCCGGACGCCGCCACCCCGCCGTTCGAGCACTTCCTGCCGCTGCTCACCGGGCTGCTGCGCGGCTGGCCGGGCGGGACCGGGCACCCCTGCCCGGTCCCGCCCGGCGCCCGTTCACCCCCTGTGCACGGTGCCCGCGTACCGCTGGGCGAAGCGGTGACGTCGCAGCGCCGCCGCATCCCGGTGAGCGGAAGGAAGAACCGGGTCACCGCGATGACCGGCGGAAGCCTCACCGCCGTCCTGAACCCCGGACAGCTGTGCACAGGAGACCCACTCCCCGGCCGCCCGGAGGCGGATGTTGCCCCCGGGGCCACCGCACGGCAACCACCTCCCCTTAAGCTGCCGCCAACTCATCCGCGACGAAGGGGACTTGACTCATGCGGGGCTTGAGACGGCTGGTGGCACCGGTGGGCGCCGCCGCACTGCTGGCGGTGGTACCGGGCAACGCCCACGCGGCGGCGCCGAAGTTCTCCGAGACGACGGCCATCGGCACGCACAACGCGTACGACAAGGCCAAGTACCCCTATTTCGCGCAGGCGCTGGACTCCGGGGCCTCGCTGCTGGAGCTGGACGTCTACGTCGACAGCATCACCCACCGCTGGCGGGTCAGCCACAGCAACCCGCTGGGCAACGACAACAACTGCGAGGCGGCGAAGACCCCGGGCGAGCTGTACGGCAAGAGCCGCAACCAGGACCTCGGCAGCTGCCTGGACAACATGGCCGCCTGGAACCAGCTCCACCCCGACCACCCGCCGATCGTGGTCAAGGTCGAGCTGAAGGTCGGCTTCAACGACAAGGGGGGCCTCGGCCCCGACGAGTTCGACACGCTCGTCGCACAGAAGCTGGGCAGCAGCGTCTACAAGCCGGCCGATCTGCTCGGCGGGACGTACGGCACGCTGGACGCGGCGGCGAAGGCGAACGCCTGGCCGTCCAGGGACTCCCTCAAGGGCAAGTTCCTCTTCGACCTGATCCCGGGCACGGTGGAGCAGGCCAACCCGTTCGACCACTACTGGACGGACGAGGAGTACGGCGACCATCTGCGCGACCTCGCGGCGGCCGGGAACATCTCATCCGCCCAGGCCTTCCCGGTCGTGCTCGGCGCCGCGAACGGCGACCCGCGCGTCAGCCGCTACGACGCCTCGATCCGCCCCTGGTTCGTCTTCTTCGACGGTGACGCGGCCGCGTACGTCAACAACGGCTACGACACCTCGTTCTACTCCGCGAACCACTACATCCTGATCACGACGGACGCCCACAACGTCTCCCCCGCGATCTCCTCCACCAGTCCGACGGACGCCGAAGTCGCCGCGCGGCTCGCCCTGCTGGCCAAGGACCACGCGAGCCTGATCACCTCGGACTGGTCCGCGAAACCGGCATCGGTGCTGAGTTCGGTGACAACCCGGAGCTGAGGTTCCGTTTACGGCCATAGGGGGCACAACACCCCCATGCTGCATGGCATCGACGTAAGCGCCTACCAGTCCTCCGCCTACGAAACGGACGGCCTCTCCTTCGTCTTCATCAAGGCGACGGAGGGCCGCTCGTACATCAACCCCCGGCTCACCGCGCAGACGAAGACGGCTCGCGACGCCGGACTGGTCGTCGGCTTCTACCACTTCCTGTGGCCCGGCAACCTCAACGCCCAGGCCGACTACTTCCTCAGCCACACACCGGAACGCCCCGGCGACATCCTCGCCGTCGACTGGGAGACCACCGGGGACGGCACCCGCGCGAGCAACGCGGAGAAGGACCGCTTCATCCGCAGACTCAAGGAACTCCGCCCGGACAACCGGGTCGTCCTCTACTGCAACCGCCACTTCTGGCTCGACATCGACACCACGTCCTACGCCGGAGACGGCTTGTGGATCGCCGACTACGTCACCGCGGGCAAGCCGCGCATCAAGGCGGACTGGCGGTTCCACCAGTACACCAGCGAACCCCACGACAAGGACGTGGCCCGCTTCGCGGAGGAGGACGACCTGCGCGACTGGGCCACGCCCTAGGGGCCGGGAGCGGGCGTCAGGCGCGGAAGTCCGCCGGGCGCTGGGGGGAGGCCTCCGCGAGGGCCTTCTCCACCTCCGCCACGCCCGCCCGCAGACCGTAGACCGGGCTGCCGGGCTGCTGGTGCCAGGACTCGCCGATGGTGCCGGCGTCCACCGTGTCGAAGCCGAGTTCGTCGATCAGCTCGCGGACGGTCCGCTTGGCCGCGGCGTCGTCGCCCGCGACCGGGAGGGCGATGCGGTCCGGGTCGCCCGCGGGACGGTGGCGGTCCAGGATGTCCTGGGCATAGGTGCCGTTGAACGCCTTGATCACCGGGTGGCCGAGGTGCTGCTCGGTCCAGCGGCTCTCGGTGAGGCCCTCGTCCTCGATGGCCGCGATCCGGCCGTCCCGCTCGCGCGGGTAGTAGTTGCCGGTGTCGATCACCGCGGCACCCTCGGCCGCGCCGTCCAGCAGGCCGGCCGGGAGGTCCGGGACCGCCTTCAGCGGGACGGTGACGACGACGACCTGGGCGCCCTCGGCCGCCTCCTCGGCCCTTACCGCCCTCGCGCCGGTCTCCTCGGCCAGTTCCCGGAGCGTCTCGGGGCCGCGCGAGTTGGCGACGGAGACGTCGTGGCCGAGGGCGGTGAGGCGCCGGGTGAGGTTGCCGCCGATGTTCCCCGCGCCGATGATGCCGATCTTCATGACAGACCCTCCGTGAGCGCACTTCCATGCACATGCATGGTTCCTGGTACTGACCGTCAACCCGGGCCGGCCGGGGACTATTCCTGCGGTGCGGCGAACGGGTGAGCGCGGGCACGGGCCGCCGCCGCGGCGCCCGCGGGGGCGCCATGGCCGGGTGGCGGCATGACGAAGGGGGTGCCCCCTCCGCACGGGACGGGCACCCCCTGTCGTCACCGGGTCACTTGGACAGGTACGCCCAGAACTCGTCGAACGACAGCACCTTGTCGCCGTTGAGGTCGCGGGTGCGGATGATGGCCTCCGCGACCGTGTCGGTGACGTTCCAGTCACCTGCCTGCGCCAGGGCGGACTTGAACTCCGCCGCGGTGATGAATCCGTCACCGTCCGCGTCGATCCGCTGGAACTGCTTGCGTGCTTCCTCGATGTCCGCCACCGATCCGCCCCTTTTGGTTGTGTTTCTCATGCCGTGCTGGCGTACTGACGCTGGTCAGATTAACGGCCCGCGCGAGCACCGATTGCCGCGACCGCCCACCCGGGGCCCTCGGCGGCCGGCGCGGCGGGCCGGCCGGCGGGGCAAGTACGGTGCCGCCGCCGACCGCGTCTGCGAGTCTGGGCCCTCCAGTGGACCGAGATCCGGGGAGCGGCCTTGGCGACCTTGCGGGACCTTCTCGACGCGGCGGCGGCCGGCGTCTTCCCGCCGGCGGACGGCGGGACGACGGTCGTGGCACAGCCCTCACCGCGGGACGCCGGGGTGCTGTCCTTCACCGCGCACTCGGTGATCGTCACGGACGAGGATCCGGAGTGGGTGCGGGAGACCCTGCGCGGCACGGACTGCGACGCGCTGGCGGCGACGCTGAACCCGCGTTTCCTGACCGCCCTGCTGGACCGGACGGGCCGCCGGGCCGAGACCGTCGACGCGGTGCTGGTGGCGGCCCCGCTGCCGGGCGTGCCGCCGCTCGCGCTGCGGGAGATCGAGGACGCCGCCCACCCCCGGATCGCCTACGCGCGCGGCAGACGGGACGACGTGCGCGCCTGGACCGCCGAGGACGGGGTGCTGGTCCTGGGGCGCGGGGTCGCCGGCCGTCTGGAGGTGTCCGTCGAGGTGGCCGAGGGCGCCCGGCGGCGGGGGCTGGGCCGGCTGCTGGTGACCGCCGCCCGGCAGCTGGCCACGGAGCCGCTGTGGGCGCAGATCGCCCCGGGGAACGCGCGCAGCATGCGGGCGTTCCAGGCGGCCGGCTACCGCCCGGTGGGCGCGGAGGCGCTGCTGCTCCCCCCGCGCGACGGCGCGCGGGGGCGGCCCGGTCAGCGGAAGATGCCGGTGTGCCCCAGCGAGTAGCGGCCGGGCTGGGGGTAGACGGCGAGGCCGTGCGGTCCGCTGCCGACCTTGATGCGGGCCAGCTGGGCGCCGGTGCGGGTGTCGATGGCGTACACCTCGGCGTTGTACCGGCCGGACAGCCACAGGACCTTGCCGTCGGCGGAGACCCCGCCCATGTCGGGGCTGCCGCCGCCGGGCAGGCGCCACTTCTTGGTGAGCCGGTCCCGGGCGAAGTCGAAGACGGAGACGGTGCCCTCGCCGCGGTTGGAGATGTACATCTCGCGGGAGTCGCGGCTGATGTAGAGGCCGTGGGCGCCCTTGCCGGTGGCCAGGAACCGGGGACGGGTGAACTTGTCGCCGTCCAGGATCCACACGCCGTCGGCCATCATGTCGGCGATGTAGAACAGCTTGCCGTCCGGGGAGACCTTGACGTCCTGCGGCATGGCGCCGCGCAGCGGCAGCCGCTCCTGGCGCAGGACCTCCATCCGCGCGGTGTCCACCTTGAGGATCTCCCCGCTGAACTCGCAGGAGACGATGAAGTAGCGGCCGTCGATGGAGAAGTCGGCGTGGTTGACGCCGTAGCAGGTGACCGGGACGGACTTGACGACCTTCATGGTGTGCGCGTCGCGGAAGACCAGCCGGCGGTCCATGGAGGCCATGACGACGGCGTACTTGCCGTCGGGGGTGAAGTAGAGGTTGTACGGGTCGTGCACGTCGACCGGCGGCCCCGCCCGCCCGGTCCGCGGGTCGATCGGGGTGAGCGTGTTGCCGAGGTCGTTGTTGACCCAGAGGGTCTTCAGGTCCCAGGACGGCACGACGTGCTGGGGCTGGCGGCCGACCGGGATGGTCTCGACGACCCGGTAGGTCGCGGGGTCGATCACGGTGACCGTGTTGGAGTTGGTGTTGGGGACGTACACCCGGGAGGGGAAGTCCGCGACCACGGGCGAGAGCCGGTTCGGCCGGTCGGCGGCGTACAGGTCGGCCGGGTCCTCGACCGGCGGCATCCCGGGCAGCACGTCCAGCCGCGGCTGCCGCACCCGCGGCTGGACCGGTGCCTTGCTGACGGGGGTCTCGCGCGGGCGCTCCGGCTCCCCGCCGCCGCAGGCCGAGAGCAGGGCCAGGGCGGTGACGGCGGTGCCGGCGGCGAGCAGCCGGGCGGCTCTGGTGGTTCGCATCAGCTCAGCAGCTCCGTGGTGGTGACCGCGCGCAGTCCGCGGCGGCCGAGTTCGGCGAGGACGTCGGGGAGGGCGGCGACCGTGTCCGGGTATCCGAAGTGCAGGCTCACCACGGATCCGTTGCGTGCGCCGGCGAGGACCGCACGGGTGACGGCGGCGGCGCCGGGGCTGGTGTAGTCGAGCGAGTCGACGTCGTACGACAGCACGTGCGGGTAGCCGGCGGCCCGGGCCAGCCGGACGACGAGCGGGGAGGCGGACTGGGCGCGGGAGGGGCGGAACCAGGTGCCGATGGACCCGGTGAGCCGCTTGAGCCGCTCGGCGCAGTCGGTGATCTCCTTGCGGGCGTCCGCCTCGGCGAGGGTGTTGACGCCGATGTGCCGCTGGGTGTGGTTGCCGAGGTCGTGACCGCCGTCGAGGATGCGGCGGGCGAGGTCGGGGTGCTCGTCCAGCCAGGTGCCGACGGCGAGCACGGTGAGCCGGGCGCCCCGCTGCTCGGCCGTGGCGAGCAGGGTGCGGGCGAGGGCGGGGTCGCCCTGGCCGTGGAAGGTGAGGGCCACCTGGGGGCGGGTGCGCGGACCGTGGGCGATCTGGTCGGGCCGGCCGGGGAAGGCGCGGGGCGCGGGGGCCGCCTTGGCGCGGGCCGAGGGCCGGCGGGGCGCGGCCGTGGTGGCCGGGGGCGGTGCCGTGGCGCCGGGGGGTGCGGCCGGTGCGGCGCCGCACCCGGCGGCGAGCGCACCGCCGGCGACGATCCCGGCACCCGTGCGCAGCGCCTCGCGGCGGTTGGTGGTGGTCACGCGCACCATTTAAGGGCGAATCGTCATGAAAGTAGATCATTGACCCCCGATTGCGGTATGCCTTCGGGTCGTACGGAAGCGTCCCGCGGCGTCTCAGCGGTCGGTGACCCGCATCTCGAACCAGGTCGTCTTGCCGCGCGGCAGCAGGTCGACGCCCCATCGGTCGGAGAGCTTGTCCACGAGGAACAGTCCGCGTCCGCTGACGTCGAGTTCCTGGACCGGCATCAGACAGGGCAGTCCGCGCGAGGGGTCGCGGACCTCCACCCGGATCCAGCCGGGGCGGCGGCGCATCCGCAGGGCGAAGACCCGGGCGCCGGTGTGCCGTACGGCGTTGCCGACGAGTTCCGACACCAGCAGGACGGCGTCCTCGGCCAGTTTGGGGCTGAGCCGCCAGGTGCGCAGGACGACGACCTGGGCGAGCCGGCGGGCGGTGGCCGCCGACTCCGGGCGGGACGGCAGCGGGACCTCCGCCTCCGTCGGGTTGCCGAACAGTTCGAGCGCTTTGAGCGCCTGTTCGTCCTCGACCGCAGGCGACCAGCGCGCCGCGGCAGCACGGCTGTGTCCCCGCGGCTGATCGATGCCCTCCAGCCCCGCCATGCCCCCATGATGGCCGCCGCGGGCCTCCTTGGGGGCCGTTCCGGAGGAATACGCCCCCTGCACGCCCCTGCTCCACGCCTGCCGAGCGGCATATGCCGAGGGCATGCCGATGTCCGGCGCAGCCCGGTTGACCTGCGGCGACGGCTCACTTCCGGGCAAGCGCCGAACTCCCTCGACACAGCAGACTTAAGGTTGCCTTAAGGCTCCCATAAACCGCTCCATCGAGGGAACCGAATGAGACGTCGCGTCAATTGCAAGGACCACGAACGGAGTTGGCGGGACGTTCACACGGCGGACGGTCAGTTGAACTTGGCCTTGCCGGGGCCCTCCTCCACGAAGCTGCGCATGCCCCGCTCGCGGTCCTCGGTGGCGAACAGACCCGCGAACCAGTTCCGCTCCACGGTGAGCCCGGTGTCGATGTCGGCCTCGAGACCGGTGTCGACCGACTCCTTCGCCGCGCGCAGCGCGATCGCCGGCCCCTGCGCGAGCCCCGCGGCCCAGGCGTGCGCCTGCTCGTAGACCTCGGCGGCCGGGACGACCCGGTCCACCAGGCCGATCGCCAGGGCCTCGTCGGCCCGCACCTGACGGCCCGTGAAGATCAGGTCCTTGGCCTTGGAGGGGCCGATCAGCCGGGGCAGCCGCTGGGTGCCGCCCGCGCCCGGGATCAGCCCGAGCAGGATCTCCGGCTGGCCCAGCTTGGCGTTGTCGCCGGCGATGCGGTAGTCGGCGCACAGGGCCAGCTCGCAGCCGCCGCCGAGCGCGTAGCCCGTGACGGCGGCGACGACCGGCTTGGGGATGCGGGCCACGGCGGTGAAGGCGTCCTGCAGGGCGCGGGCACGCAGGACCATCCCGGCGTGGTCCATGTCCTGCATCTCCTTGATGTCCGCGCCCGCCGCGAACACCTTCTCGCCGCCGTAGATCACCACGGCGCGCACGTCGTCGCGGCGCGTGGCCTCCTCGGCGAGTTCCTTCAGCCGGTCCTGCGTGGCGATGTCCAGCGCGTTCATCGGCGGCCGGTCCAGACGCAGGGTGCCGACGCCTTCGGCGACTTCCAGAGTGACGGTCATGCAGGCAGGTTAACGGGCACTAACGACAGCGGGCCCGGTGCCGTTCCTCACAGCACCGGGCCCGTCCGTCAGCGCGGGCTCACTTCTTCCAGTCGGCCCAGGACATGTTCCAGCCGTTGAGGCCGTTGTCCGGGGCCACCGTGGCGTCGTGGGAGTTCTTGACGACCACCACGTCGCCGCTCATCGAGTGGTTGAAGAACCAGGCGGCCGGGACGGAGCTGTCGTAGCCGCCGCGCACGTCGCGCAGGCCGATGCAGCCGTGGCTGGCGTTGTAGTTGCCGAAGGCGCCGCCGCCCCAGTAGTTGCCGTGGACGAAGGTGCCGGAGTCGGTGAGGCGGATGGCGTGCGGGACGTCCTTGATGTCGTACTCGCCGCCGTAGCCGACGGTCTCGCCGTTCATACGGGTCACGACGAGCTTCTCGCGCATGACCATCTGGCCGTTCCAGGTGTCGTAGCCGGGCTTGCCGGTGGTGACCGGGATGGTCTTGACGACCTTGCCGTCCTGGGTGACCTTCATCGTGTGCTTCTTGGCGTCCACGTAGGAGACCTGGTTGCGCCCGATGGTGAACGTCACGGTCTTGCGCTGCTTGCCGTAGACGCCGTCGCGGCCCTCGACGCCGTCGAGGTCGAGTTCGACGGTGACCTTCGTGCCTTCCTTCCAGTACTTCTCGGGGCGGAAGTCCAGGCGGTCGTTGCCGAACCAGTGGCCCTCGACGTCGACGGCCGGCTCGGTCCTGATCCTGATGGCCTTCTCGACGTCCTGCGGGTGGGTGATACCCCGGGTGAAGCGGACGGAGAACGGCATGCCCACCCCGACGGTGGAACCGTCCTCGGGCGTGAAGTTGCCGATGAAGGTGTTCTTCGGGGTCAGCGTGGTGAAGCTGGAGTCCTCCGCGGCCTCGCGGCCCTCGGAGTCCTTGGCGACCGCGTGCACCGTGTACTTGGTGCCGCCGGCCAGATGGGTCGACGGCGTCCACGAGGCGCCGCCCCCGGTGATGGCCCCGTCGACCTTCGCGCCCTTCTCGTCCTTGACGGTGACCTCGGTCAGCTTGCCCTTGGCGACGCCGACCTTGAGCGCGCCGCTGGTGTCGACGCCGGTGGCACCGGACTTGGGCGCGATGCTGACGGCGGCCGCGGACTGGGTGCCCTGGCGGCTGCCCGCTCCCTTGTCCCCCCCGGCCTTGGAGCCGGACTCTCCGCCTCCGCCGCACGCGGTGAGCGACAGCACCAGGGCGCCGGCTATGAGTGCCAGTTCCCTACGGCCTCGCCGCCCCTGTGCCGACGCCCCCGAAAAAGGCCGTATGTTCAAGTTGTTCTCCCCTCGCCGGGCCGGAATCCGGCCCGCTCCCCACCTCTGTGCGCGCATATTAACCGCCGGGATTTGAGCGCGGTGTCAGGCGAATGTCACCGTTCCGTCGCAACTTCCGCCCGCCACCGCCGCCCCGGCGCGCACCCCTCACCTGGTTATTTCACCGCACCGGCCGCCTTCCACTCCTTCCAGGTCATGTTCCATCCGCCCAGTCCGTTGTCCGGCGCGACGATCTTGTCCTTGCTGTTCACGACCTCGATCACGTCACCGACCAGACTGCGGTCGAAGAACCAGCCCGCCGGGGTGTCCGAACCGCCGCCCTTGATGTCCCGGAGCCCGACGCAGCCGTGGCTGACGTTGACCCGGCCGGGGGCGTCCGTGGCCCAGTAGTTGCCGTGCAGGAAGGTGCCGGAGTCGGTGAGCTTCATGGCGTGCGGGACGTCGGGGATGTCGTACTCGCCGCCGAAGCCGACCGTCTGGCTGTTCATGCGGGTGACCTCCAGCATGTCCATCACCACCATCTTCCCGTTGTAGCTCGGGTGCTTGGGTGCGCCCGCGGTGATGGGGACGGTGGCCAGGAGCTGCCCGTCGCGCCGGACGTCCATGGTGTGCTTGGCCGCGTCGACCAGCGAGACCTGGCTGCGGCCCACGGTGAAGGAGAAGGTCTTGTCCTGCAGGCCGTAGCTGCCGCGGGCGCCTTCGACGTCGCGCAGGCCGAGGTCGACGGTGACCTCGGTGCCGGGCTTCCAGTAGTGCTCCGGGCGGAAGTCGAGGCGCCCCTTGCCGAACCAGTGCGGGCGGATCTCGACGGGGGGCCGGGCGGTGACGCGGATGGCCCGTTCGACGGCCGCGCGGTTCTCGATCTCCCGGCTGAAGGAGAGCGAAACGATCATCCCGGTGCCGACGGTCGAGCGGTTCTCGGGGGTGACGTATCCGATGAACCGCTCGTCGGGGACGTAGGTGGTGAAGGTGGTGTGCCGGGCCGAGCGGCGGCCCCGGGAGTCCGTCGCGACCACGTCGACGGTGTACTTGGCGGCGAGCGCCAGCCGGTCCGCCTCCGGCTGCCAGGTCGCTCCGTCCTCGCTGATGTGCCCCGGGACCGGCGCGTCCTGCGCGTCCTGGGACCGCACGACCGTCACCTTCTCCAGCCGGCCGCCGGGCACCCGCACCCGCAGCCGGTCGCCGGGGCGTACGCCCTTGCCCCCGTCGTCGGGGGTCACCCGGATGACGTCCTCGGGGGCCGGTGGATCCCCCGGCCCCCCGCCGAGTCCCAGTGGTCCCGAGCCGTCCGCGGAGCAGCCCGTGAGCAGCCCCGCCCATGTCAGTACGGCGGCCAGCGCGGCCCCCGTGCGCCGTGCGCGTCCTTGTACGTGCCTCACGGGGGGCTCAACGACCGGGCCCGCTCCGGGGAAACGTGAGTGCGAGCCACGCACTGGGCAGAACAGAGGGAAGGACGACACGTTGGGGAGCCGCCACGCCCGGTCGGAGCCGTCGGGCGCAGTCGTACCGGGCCGGCCGGGGCGCTGATCGGAGCGCCCGCGGCTTCTCGGCACGGTCGGCCGCGCCCCTCGGGCGAGCCACTGATGAAGAGGGGCCGACAGTGACGAGCGCAGCCGAGCAGCGGGCACCGGCCGGGGAGCCGGCCGCCGGGAGCGGGCAACCGGCGACGGCCGACGGCGTCCGGCAGGCCCTGCCGGCCGCCCCGGCCGCGTGGCCGGGTGCGCCGACCCCGCTGGGGGCCCGGTTCCGGGCCGGCCCCAACGGGGTCGCCGGCACCAACTTCGCACTGTGGGCGGCCGGGGCCGAGGCGGCGCGGGTCTGCCTGTTCGACGAGCGGGGCCGGGAGACGCAGATCCCGCTGACCGAGCTGACGCACGAGATCTGGCACGGCTTCGTGCCGGGGGTGATGCCCGGGCAGCGCTACGGCTACCGGGTGGAGGGCCGCTGGGATCCGTGGACCGGCGCCCGCTGGAACCCGGCCAAGCTGCTGCTCGACCCGTACGCGCGCGCGGTGGACGGCGAGTTCCGCCTGCCGCCCGAGGTGTACGGGCATGTGCGGGACTGGCCCGAGCAGCAGGTCGCGGACACCGTGCGGGACGAGCGGGACTCGGCGCCGTACGTCCCCAAGGGCGTGGTCGTGCACGATGACGACGACTGGTCCGACGACCGCCGGCCCAAGACCCCCTGGGCGGACTCGGTCATCTACGAGCTGCACGTGCGCGGCTTCACCCGGCTGCACCCGGACATCCCCGAGGAGCTGCGCGGCACCTACGCCGGCCTGGCGCACCCGGCCGCGATCGAGCATCTGACGGGCCTCGGCGTCACGGCCGTCGAGCTGCTGCCCGTCCACCAGTTCGCGCACGAGGACCATCTGCTGCGCCGGGGCCTGAAGAACTACTGGGGCTACAACTCCATCGGCTACTTCGCCCCGCACGCGGCCTACGCGGCCTCCGGTACGACGGGAGGGCAGGTCGGCGAGTTCAAGCGGATGGTGCGCGCGCTGCACGCGGCCGGCATCGAGGTCATCCTCGACGTGGTCTACAACCACACGGCGGAGGCGGGCGAGCTGGGGCCGACGCTGTCCCTGAAGGGCATCGACAACCGCGGCTACTACCGGCTCCAGGACGACGCCCGCCGGTACGCCGACTACACCGGCTGCGGCAACACCCTGCACGTCGTCCAGCCCCAGGTGCTGCGGCTGATCACCGACTCGCTGCGGTACTGGGTGACCGAGATGGGCGTGGACGGCTTCCGCTTCGACCTGGCGGCGGCACTGGCCCGCTCGATGCACGACGTCGACATGCTCTCCCCGTTCCTCGCGGTCATCGCCCAGGACCCGGTGCTGCGCCGGGTGAAGCTGATCGCCGAGCCCTGGGACATCGGCTCGGGCGGCTACCAGGTGGGCGCCTTCCCGCCCCTGTGGACCGAGTGGAACGACCGCTACCGCGACACCGTCCGGGACTTCTGGCGGCACGCCCTGCCCGATGTGCGCGAGATGGGCTACCGCCTCTCCGGCTCCAGCGACCTGTACGCCTGGGGCGGCCGGCGCCCCTACGCCTCGGTCAACTTCGTCACCGCGCACGACGGCTTCACCCTGCGCGACCTGGTGTCGTACGAGTCCAAGCACAACGAGGCCAACGGCGAGAACAACCGGGACGGCACGAACGACAACCGGTCCTGGAACTGCGGGGCGGAGGGCGAGAACGGGGACGAGCGGGTGCGGGCGCTGCGCCGCCGGCAGATCCGCAACCTCCTCGCCACCCTGCTGCTGTCCACCGGCGTGCCCATGCTGGTGGCCGGCGACGAGCTGGGCCGCACCCAGCGCGGCAACAACAACGCCTACTGCCAGGACAACGAGATCAGCTGGCTGGACTGGTCGCTGCTGCGCGAGCCCGGCTGGCGGGCGCTGTACGACCTGACCGCCCGGCTGATCGGGCTGCGCCACCGGCATCCGGTGCTGCGCCGGCGGGCCTTCTTCTCCGGCCGCTCCCAGAGCGCGGACGGGCTGCGCGATCTGGCCTGGTTCACCTCGCGGGGCGCGGAGATGACCGAGGGCGACTGGTACGCGCCCGCGGCCACGCTCGGCATGTATCTGTCCGGGCGGGACATCCCGGGCCGCAACGAGCGGGGCGCCCCGGTGGTGGACGACAGCTTCCTCGCGGTGCTGCACGCGGGCGACCGGCCGACCGGCTTCGTGCTCCCGGGCCCGCCGTGGGCCGAGCGCTACCGGGTCCTGCTCGACACCTCCCTGGAGGAGCAGACGGAGACACCGGGTACGGTCCATCCGGCGGGTGCGGAGATCGCGGTGCCGGCGCGGGCCGTGCTGCTGCTGCGGGTGGAGTGACACCGCGGCACGGGTGCGGCCCCCGCACGTGACACGGATCACGCCCGCGAGGTGCAGCGCGGGACGGGGTCCAGGGCCTTTCCCCTGGTGAGAGACAGCCGGCGAGGACAGGAACCGTGAGGATGGAGCAGGCTCGGGCCGGTGAGTACGACGCGTTCGTGGCGGCCCGCTGGTCGGTGTTGTTCCATCTGGCCCGTCTGCTCACCGGAGGGGATCGGCATCGCGCCGAGGACCTGTTGCAGGAGTCCTTGGTCAAGCTGTGGTTCGTCTGGCCGAAGGTCGCCGACGAGGCCCCGGAGGCTTACGTGCGCAAGGTGCTGGCGCGGGCCGCGGCCCGTTCGGCCCGGCGGCGCTGGTGGGGCGAGCGGCCGGTGGAGCAACTGCCCGAGGTGGCGGCGGCGGGGGACCTGTCGGCGTCCGTGGCGGAGCGCTCGCGGCTGGAGGCGGCGCTCGGCCTGCTGACTTCGCAGCAGCGGGCCGCCGTGGTGCTGCGCTACTACCAGGACCTGCCCGACCGGCAGGTCGCCGAGATTCTGGGCTGCCCGGTGGGCACGGCCCGGTCCCACGCCGCGCGCGGGGTGGCCCGGCTGCGCCGGCTGCTGGCCGACGTCATCGAGCCGGTGGGGTGAGGGAGAACCCATGGATCACTTCGAGCGGCAGCTGACGCAGCTCATGCACCAGGACCGGCAGCCGGCGTCCTTCGAGCCCCGGCACCGGGAGGCGGTGCGCGCGGGGGTGCGGGCGCGGCGCAGGGTGCGCGCGGCCCGCCGGGCCGCCGGGTCCGTCCTGGCGGTGGCCGGGCTCGGCCTCGGCCTGTTCCTGTGGCCGCACGGCCACACCGACGACCGGCCCACCGCGCCGCACCCCCGGCCCATGACCAGCCCGGGGCCCACGCCGGACACCTCGACGTCCCCGTCACCGACCCTGTCGCCGTCCTCGACATCGACGTCGGCGTCGACGACGTCCGCGACGCCGACGGACAGTCCGACGCCGGGTGACGCACCGACCACCTCCGAACCGCCGGGGAGCGGCGGGAGTACGACCACCACCACCGCGTACCCGCCGCCGCCGTCCGCCACGGCCACCGGCCGGGACGACGGCAGACCGCCGACGGCGACGGCGCACGCATCCGCCGACCCGTCCGACCAGCCCTCGTCGACGGTCAGCCCGATCGACTAGTCCGCATGACCGCACGCGCCCGAGCCTGCCCTGGGCATGCCCTCTCTACCGGAACAAACGGGGAACAACGTGACATACATCCGACCGAGCCGGGCCACGGCCGCGGCGCCGGCGGTCCGGCGCACACCGTCGCGCCGGACCCACGAGGAGCCCGTCCTGGACGTGGCGGTGCCGGTGTTCAACGAGGAGAAGGACCTGGAGCCCAACGTCCGGCGGCTGCACACGCATCTGCGGGACACCTTCCCCTACCCGTTCCGGATCACCATCGCCGACAACGCCAGCACCGACCGCACCCCGGCCATCGCCGCGCGGCTGGCGGGCGAACTCCCCGAGGTGTGCTCGCTGCGGCTGCCGCAGAAGGGCCGCGGCCGGGCGCTGCGGGCCGCCTGGTCGGGTTCCCGGGCACCCGTGCTGGCCTACCTCGACGTGGACCTGTCCACCGGGCTCACCGCGCTGCTGCCGCTGGTCGCCCCGCTGATCTCGGGCCACTCCGACCTGGCCATCGGCACCCGGCTGGCACCCGGCGCGCGGGTGGTGCGCGGGACCAAGCGCGAGTTCATATCCCGCTGCTACAACGTCCTGCTGCGCTGCACGCTCGCCGTCGGCTTCTCCGACGCGCAGTGCGGGTTCAAGGCGGTCAGCCGGGAGACAGCCGAACGGCTGCTGCCGCTGGTGCGGGACGGGGAGTGGTTCTTCGACACCGAGCTGCTGGTGCTCGCCGAACGGGCGGGCCTGAGGATCCACGAGGTGCCGGTCGACTGGGTCGACGACCCGGACAGCAGCGTCGACATCCTCGCCACCGCCCTGGCGGACCTGCGCGGGATCGTCCGGATGCGGCGCACCCTGGCCGGCCGCGCACCGGCCCGCCGCCGGCCGCCGAGGCCGGTGGTCCGGTGACCGCCACCCTGCCGCGGCCGCGTACCCCCGCCGCCGGGGCCGAGCCGCACGCCCGGCTGCGCGCCGCCGCCCGCCACCACGGGCCGGTCCTCGCCCTGTTCGGCGCGCTGAAGCTGGCCGGCTTCTGCTCCTTCATGTACCTGCTGTCCTCCGCCGGGGACTACCGCACCAGGCACCCGCGGTTCGGCGGCGGCGCGCACGCCTGGGACGTGCTGGCCACCTGGGACGGCTGGTGGTACCAGCAGATCGCGCTGCACGGCTACGACCCGAAGCTGATCCCCGTGCCGGGCGCCACCGGACTGATCACGCTGGAGGGCAACTCGGCGGCGTTCTTCCCGCTCTACCCGGCCCTGATGCGGCTGACCTCGGCGGTCACCGGCCTCGGCTCCTACGGCGCCGGACTGCTCGTCTCCATCGTCGCCTCCTTCGCCGCCGCCCTCGGTGTCTACGCCGTGGCGGAACGATTCGGCGGCCGGCGGGCCGGGTTCGCGGCGGCCGGGCTGTGGGCGGTGTGGCCGGGCTCGGGCGTGGAGTGGGCGGTCTACTCCGACTCCCTCTACGTGGCCCTGGCCGCCTGGGCCTGCCACGCCGTCCTCACCCGCCGCTGGCTCGCCGCCGGCGTGCTGACCTTCGCGGCCGGCCTCAACCGGCCCACCGCCGCCGCGCTGATCGCCGCGCTCGGCGTGGCCGCGCTGCTCGCCCTGCGCCGCCGCCAGGACGGGGTGCTGCGCCCCGTCCTGGCCATGGCCGTCGCACCGCTCGGACTGCTCGGCTACCTGCTCTGGGTCGGCAACCGCATGGGCGACCTGCGCGGCTACTTCAAGCTCCAGTCGGGTGCCTGGGCGCACAGCTTCGACTACGGCGAACAGACCTGGGACGTGCTGACGTCCGTGCCCGTGGGCAAGTTCGACTACCTCTTCGCCTACCCCTTCGCGGACGTCATCTCGGTCGCCGTCATCCTGCTCGCCTGCGCGCTGCTGCCGCTGCTGCTGCGGCTGCGCCCGCCGGCGATGCTGGTCGTGTACACCGTCCTCACGCTGGCCCTGGTCCTCGGCAGCCAGCAGATCGTCGCCAACATCTCCCGCTATCTGCTGCCCTGCTTCCCGCTGTTCCTGCCGCTCGCGGTGGCCATGCGGCGGCTGAGCCTGCCCGTGCTGTGCACGCTGCTGGGCATCGCGGCCCTGGCCTCCGGCTCGTACGCCGGATACGCGCTCTTCGAGCTGGGGGTGCCGTGACGGCGCCCGGCACCGGCTAGGCCAGGCTCTCCCGCCACGCCTTGTGGAGTCCGGCGAACCGGCCGGTGCCCGCGATGAGCGCGTCCGGGCGGCCGTCCTCGACGATCCGGCCGTGCTCCATCACCAGCACCCGGTCCGCGATCTCCACGGTGGACAGCCGGTGCGCGATGACCACGGCGGTACGGCCCCGCAGCACCGTGGTCATCGCGTGCTGCACCGCCCGCTCCCCCGGGATGTCCAGCGAACTGGTCGCCTCGTCCAGGATCAGCACGGCCGGGTCGGCGAGCAGCGCCCGGGCGAAGGCGACCAGCTGGCGCTGCCCGGCGGAGATACGGCCGCCGCGTCTGCGGACGTCGGTGTCGTAGCCGTCGGGCAGGGCGCTGATGAACTCGTGCGCGCCGATCGCCTTCGCGGCCGCCTCGATCTCCTCCCGGGTGGCGTCGGGCCGGCCGATGGCGATGTTGTCGGCGACCGTGCCGGAGAACAGGAACGCCTCCTGCGTCACCATGACCACCCCGCGCCGCAGTTCGGGCACGGCCAGCTCGCGCAGGTCCACGCCGTCCAGCAGCACGCGCCCGCTGGAGGGGTCGTAGAAGCGGGCGAGCAGCTTGGCCAGGGTCGACTTGCCCGCGCCGGTGGAGCCGACGACGGCGACCGTCTGCCCGGCCGGCAGGGTCAGATCGAAGCGGGGCAGCACCTCGCCGCCGGTGCGGTAGCCGAACCCGACCCCGTCGAAGACCACCTCACGGCCCGGGAACTCGTTCTTCGGCGGCGGGAGCTCGCGCGGCTCGGCGGGCTCCGGCACCGACGGTGTCTGCGCCAGCAGCCCGGCGATCTTCTCCAGGGAGGCGGCGGCCGACTGGTAGGAGTTCAGGAACATGCCGAGGCGGTCTATCGGGTCGTACAGCCGGCGCAGGAACAGCACGGCCGCCGCCAGCACGCCCAGCTCCAGCGAGCCGGTCGCCACCCGGTAGGCGCCCCAGAGCACCATCCCCGCGACCGCGGTGTTCGCCACCAGCCGGGAGCCGACCACATAGCGGGCCATCTCCAGCAGCGCGTCCCCGTTCGTGCCCTCGTGCCGCCCGTTCAGCACGGCGAACTCGGCGTCGTTCGCGGCCTCCCGGCGGAAGGTGCGCACCGGGCGGATGCCGTTCATGGTCTCCACGAACTTCACGATCACCGCCGCGATCGCCGTGGACCGCACCCGGAACACCCGCCCCGCGCGCCGCTGGTAGAGCCGGACGAGCAGATACAGCGGCAGGAAGGAGGCCACCGCGACCGCGCCGATGCCGAGGTCGAGCCAGAGCAGCATCGCCGAGATGTAGACGAAGGACAGGATGACGGTGACCAGCTCCTGGAGCCCCTCGTTGAGGAGCTCGCGCAGCGACTCGACGTCGGTGGTGGAGCGGGAGATCAGCCGGCCCGAGGTGTACCGCTCGTGGAAGTCGACGCTCAGCGCCTGCGCGTGCCGGAAGATCCGCCCCCGCAGGTCCAGCAGCACGTCCTGGTTCACCCGGATGGAGACCTCGATGAACGCGAACTGGAGGGCGCCCGAGGCGAGGGCGCACAGCAGGTAGCCGACGGCGACCGCGATCAGCGGCCCGTGGTCGTGGTCCCGCAGCGCCGGTACGGCGCTGTCGATGGCGTACGCCACCAGCAGCGGGCCCGCCTGCACCGCCGCCTGCTGGAGGAGCAGCGCCAGCGTGGTGAGGGCGACCCGGGCCTTCATGGGGGCGAGCAGCGAGCGCAGCAGGGCGGCCGTGGCGCCGGGCGGGGTGGGCAGGACGTCGCGGTCGAAGGGGTCGCCCGCCCCGTGCGGACCGGCGGGTTCGTCGTCGTCCGCGACGGCGGGGGTGGCGGGGGTCGTGGTGGTCAACGGGAGTGCTCCTGTTCCCCGGACATGAGGTGGGCGTACTCGGCGTTGCGGCGCAGCAGTTCCTGGTGGGTGCCGACGGCGGCGATCCGGCCGCCCGAGAGCAGCGCGACCCGGTCGGCGAGCAGCACGGTGGACGGGCGGTGGGCCACGATCAGCGCGGTGGTGTCGGCGAGGACCCGCCGCAGCGCGGCCTCCACGGCGGCCTCCGTGTGCACGTCCAGGGCCGACAGCGGGTCGTCCAGCACGAGGAACTCGGGCCGGCCGACCACCGCGCGGGCCAGTGCGAGGCGCTGGCGCTGGCCGCCGGAGAGGCTGAGGCCCTGTTCGCCGACGCGGGTGCCGGTGCCCTCCGGGAGGGCGTGCGCGAAGTCGGCCTGGGCGATGGCGAGGGCGCGGCCGAGCGCGGGTTCGCCGGTGCCGGCCGGGGCGCCCATCAGCACGTTCTCCCCGACGCTCGCCGAGAACAGGGTGGGTTCCTCGAAGGCGACGGCGACCCGGGTGCGCAGTTCCTCGCGGGACATCTCCGTGATGTCCGTGCCGTTGAGCAGGATCCGCCCCGAGGTCGTCTCGTACAGGCGCGGGACGAGGGCGGTGAGGGTGGTCTTGCCGCTGCCGGTGGCCCCGACGAGGGCCATGGACTCGCCGGGGCGGACGTGGAGGTCCACGCGGGTGAGCAGGGGCGGTGTGCCGGGCGGAGCGTCGGGGTGGCGGAAGACCACGTTCTCGAAGCGCAGCCCGCCGCCGGTGCCGGCCGGGCGCCGGGTCGCGGGCGCGGGCCCGGGCGGAGCGTCCTTCGCCGGTACGGGCGCGGACCCGGTGCCGCGGACCGCCGCGGTCCCGGGGTCCTCCGGCTCCTCGTCCATCACCTCGAAGTACCGCTCGGTGGCCGTCGCCGCCTCCTGGCTCATCGCGAGCATGAAGCCGATCGAGTCCACCGGCCACCGCAGGGCGAGGGCCGTGCTCAGAAAGGCGACCAGCGTGCCCGCCGACAGGTCGCCGTCGGCCACCCGCAGCGCGCCCAGCACCAGCGCCGCCCCGATCGCCACCTCGGGCAGCGCCACGATGAGCCCCCAGATCGTGGCCATCAGCCGCGCCTTGCGCAGCTCCGTGTCCCGGAGCCGGCCGGCCAGTGCGCCGAAGGCACGCGCCTGGCTGCGGTGGCGGCCGAACCCCTTGACGACACGGATGCCGAGCACGCTCTCCTCGACCAGCGTCGTGAGATCCCCGACCTGGTCCTGGGCCCGCCGCGCCACCTCCGCGTACCGCCGTTCGAAGACCACGCAGATCCACATCACGGGGACGGCGGGGCCGAGGATGACCAGTCCGAGCGCCCAGTCCTGGAACAGCATGATGACCACGCCCACGAGGATGGTCACGCCGTTGACCAGAAGGAACGTCAGCGGGAAGGCGAGGAACAGGCGCACCAGCATCAGATCGGTGGTGCCGCGGGAGAGCAGCTGGCCCGAGGACCAGCGGTCGTGGAAGGCCACGGGCAGGCGCTGCAGCCGGTGGTAGAGGTCTGCCCGCATCCGTGCCTCTATGTGCGACAGCGGGCGCGCGACCAGCCAGCGCCGTATCCCGAACAGGACCGCCTCGGCGATGCCCAGCAGGAGCAGGTACAGCGCGCCGAGCCAGACGCCCCCCGGGTCCCGGTCCGCCACCGGTCCGTCGACCAGCCACTTCAGGACGAGCGGGATCACCAGTCCGGTACAGGAGGCGACGACCGCGACGAAGGCGGCGGTGAAGAGCCGGGCACGCACCGGCCGGACGTACGGCCACAGCCGGAGCAGGGTGCGGACGGCGGAGCGGTCCTCGGTGGTTGCACGTGTCGTGGGCATCAACAGCGAGCCTACGGACGGGCACTGACATCGCCCACCGAGTTTCGGACGGCCCGGTACGGGACGCCGGTCCCGGGACCCCGCCTGCGCGGCCGCGCGGCACGGCGTTCCGCACCCCGTTCCGCACCCCGTTCCGCATGGCGGTCCGCACGCCGTTCCGTACGGCGGTCCCGGCGCGGGAAAGTGAGACCGGGCCGTATGAAACGCGCCATCAATTCGGCGCCCTTTTCCACTATCCGGTAGCCGTCCGTGCGAATTCTGCGCCCGCCGGGGCGGGCATTCGGTTGTTGCCAACTTGGCGCAAAAGGAACGCCCGCTTCCCTCCGCTTGTGAAGGCGGTGGCGTCGACTCGCCGGGTCATGAAATATTCAAGACGATCACGGGGGACCCCTTGATCGGAAAATCCCAACATCCGCACCACGAGGGGAAATTCGCAGTGCCTTTCACTTTGTCCCGCCCGGCCGTCATCGCGGCCTCCACGCTGTCCGCCCTGATGCTGGGCGCGTCCGGCGTTCACGCCGAAACGCCTGCTCAGAAGAGTGCGGCGCCCGACATCTCAATCACCAAGGTGATGCGGCACCTCACCGCTCTCCAGCAGATCTCCGACGCGAACAACGGTAACCGCGCCCATGGCACGCCCGGCTATCAGGCGTCCCTCGACTACGTCAAGGGAAAGCTGGACGCGGCCGGATACAAGACCACGATCCAGGAATTCGAGTTCGGCGGCAAGAAAAGCTGGAACCTGATTGCCGACTGGCCGCACGGCGGGCGTTCCGGAAAGGTGCTCATGGTCGGTGCGCACCTCGACTCGGTGGACACCGGCCCCGGAATCAATGACAACGGCTCCAGTGTCGCGGCCATCCTGGAAACCGCCCTCACGGTTTCCGCGAAGAAGATCTCCCCGTCCGAGCACCTCCGCTTCGGCTTCTGGGGCACGGAGGAGGAGACGTACATCGGCTCCACGCACTACGTGGACACCCTGCCGAAGGCCGAGCTGTCGAAGATCAGCGCCTACCTGAACTTCGACATGATCGGCTCGCCCAACCCGGGGTACTTCGTCTACGACCAGAGCCCCGACGTCGCCAAGCACTTCAACAACTACTTCGCGGCCAAGGGCATCCCCACCGAGCCGGCCACCGCGCTCAACGGCCGCAGCGACCACGAGCCGTTCCTGGCCAAGGGCGTCAAGGTCGGCGGCATCTTCACCGGATCCGCCGAGATCAAGACCCCCGAGCAGGTGGCGAAGTGGGGCGGCACCGCGGGCGAGGCCATGGACAAGTGCTACCACCTGGCCTGTGACACCCCCGCCAACATCAACCAGCGGACGCTGGACATCAACTCCGACGCCGTCGCGGCGATGGTGTGGAAGCTGGGCGTCCAGCAGTAGCGGGACGGGCGGCGCCCCCGGTGGGCGCGGGGCGGGGCGGCGGGCCGAAGGGTCCGCCGCCCCGCCCCTCACCGTCAGCGCGAGCGGCGGACCCGGGGCCGTGCCGCCAGCCGGGCCAGCTGGTCGCGGTCCACCTTGCCGGTGGGGCCGACCGGCAGCGCCGGCAGGACCAGCACATGCTCCGGGAGCATGTAGCTCGGCAGGGCGCCGGCGAGGTGGCGGCGCACGAAGCCGCCGGACAGGTCCGGCTCCGCCGTGCCGGTGGCGACCGCCGCCACGATCTGCGGGCCGTCGTCGCCGCGCAGCGTGGTGACCGCGGCGTCCACCACTCCCGGCACGCGCCGCAGCGCGGCCAGCACCTCGCCCAGCTCGATCCGGTAGCCGCGCACCTTCACCTGGTCGTCCCGGCGGCCCCGGAACTCCAGGTTGCCGTCGGTGCGCCACAGCGCCCGGTCGCCGGTGGAGTACATCCGCTCGTCCGCCAGGCCGCTGACCGTGTCGGCGGTGAACTTCGCCGCCGACAGCTCCGGATCGCCCACGTACCCGTCGGCCACGACCACGCCCGCGATGTAGAGGTCGCCCTCCACCCCGATCGGCAGCGGCTTGCGGTCCTCGTCCAGGACGTAGTAGCGGGCGTTCTGGATCGGCTTGCCGTACGGCACGCTGGTCCACTCCGGGTCGATCGCGCCGACGTCGAAGTGATTGGACCAGATGGTCGCCTCGGTCGCGCCGCCCAGGGCCACCACATGGGCCCTGGGGAAGTGCGCCCTGACCCGGTCGGGAAGGGCCAGCGGCACCCAGTCGCCGCTGAGGAAGACCAGCCGCAGGCCGGGCACCGGGGCGCCCTCGCGCGGCGCGGTCGCGCAGGACATCACCATGCTCA
Organism: Streptomyces sp. NPDC015171; assembly: GCF_043079545.1. Lineage (NCBI taxonomy): Bacteria > Bacillati > Actinomycetota > Actinomycetes > Kitasatosporales > Streptomycetaceae > Streptomyces > Streptomyces sp. NPDC015171. The sequence continues at coordinate 34,097 of NZ_JBIBUO010000009.1, read as the reverse complement.
GCGCGGCCGGCGCCGAGTCCCAGAAGGTCACCGGCTCCTGTCGCATGATCTCCAGCAGCCGCTCGCCGTCGGAGAGTTCGACCGTGGGGACGACCCGCAGGCTGGCGCCCGCCGCCAGGATGCCCAGCAGGTCGTACACGGACAGGTCGAAGGTGAGCGCGGTGACCCACAGCAGGCAGTCGTCCGGGCCCACCGCGTAGGTCTCGTTGACCCACTCGATGACGTTCACGGCGCTGCGGTGGCGCACCGAGACGCCCTTGGGCACACCGGTGGAGCCCGAGGTGAAGATGACGTACGCGGTGTCGTCGGCGCCGGGACCGGCCGGGAGCGGCAGGTCGACGGCGGCCTCCACCTCGCTCCAGGTGCTGATCACCGGCGTGTGCGGCACGGCCTGCTCCGCCGGCGCGAGGCGCAGCACGACGTCGTAGCGGTCCCGCAGGACGGGCGGCCAGGTGTCGCCCTCGCGGCGGTGGATCTCGGCCCGCACCGGCAGGCCGAGGGCGCCGGCCAGTTCCCCGAACCACGCGGCGGGCACCCGCAGATGCCCCGGTGCGCCGTCCTCGCCCGGTTCCTCCAGGTCGGCCAGGACCACCGCGCCGCCCGGCGCCAGCGCGCCGAGCGCGTCCCGGAGCACGGACCGCAGGTACTCGAAGCCCGGGAAGAACTGGGCCACGCTGGCCAGCACCACCACATCGGCGCCGGCCGGCTCCAGCACGCCGCCGAGCCCGTCCGCCGCGGCCTGCACGAACCGCGCGCCCTCGCCGTACTCCCGGGCCGCCCGCTCCAGGGCCACGGACGACACGTCGACGCCGGTGTAGCCGGCGACCCGGCCGCGCAGCGCGCAGGCGATCAGACCGGCGCCGCAGCCCACCTCGACCACCCGGGGCCGGTCCGCCGCCGACAGCACGAGGTCACGCACATGCGCGACGTACCCCTCGATCTGCGCGGCGGAGATCCCGTCGGCCGGGTTCTGGTTGAAGCCCGAGGCCCGGGCCTGGTCCTCGTCCTCGGCGACGGAGTCCCACAGCAGGCCCACCGCCTCCGTGTCCAGCGGATCCGGGGCCGCCTCCCGCAGGTCCGTGCAGACCAGCCGGAGGCCGGCGCCCGCGAGGTGGCCGGCCTCCTCCGCGCGGCGGGCCAGGGCCTGGCTGGTGACGATCCAGCCGATGCCCAGGTGCCCCACGGGCGCGGCGATCCGCGCGGCCGGCCAGCGCGCGTCCAGCGGCACATAGGCGGCACCGGAGCGCAGCACGCCCAGCACCGCCCGCACGCTGTCGTACGAGTTCTCGTGCAGGATGCCGACGAACGCGCCCCGGCCCACGCCCTGTGCGCTCAGGAAGCGGGCGAGCAGGCCCGAATCGGCCCACAGCTGCGCGTACGTCCTTTCCTCCCCGTCTCCGAGGCGGACGGCCGGGGCACCCGGGTTCTCCCGGACCCGCCGTTCGATCAGGTCGATCATGCTCACCTGGTCCTCGAACGGCCGTGCCGTGTCGTTCCATTCGGCCGGCGGCAGCTCCCAGTGCTCTGCCATCTGCTCTGCCCTCCTTCGTGAAGCGCGGTCCGGTGGCGGAGCGTCAGATGACGCGGCCGTACTTGGGGTTGTCGCGGTGGATGGTCCGCTCGCGGATGCGCAGCTCGCCGTCCACGCGCACCATGTTGTCCTCGACGCTGGAGGACGAGAAGAAGTGGACCTCGTCCTTGGTGTTGGTCTGGGTCACCAGGGAGTAGTAGGTGACGCGCAGGGCGTCGCCCTCGCCCGCCTCGATCAGGAAGTGGTCGAACCAGTGGCGGGTGACCAGGCCCTCGTACATCGGGAGCATGCTCTTCATCTTGGTGCGCATCGCCTCGCGGCCCTCCACCTTCTCGCCGCGGTGCGGGTGGGCGACCGAGCCGTCCTCGGTGAAGGTGGCGGTGAACTGCTCGATGTCGAGGTCGTCCAGGACCCGCATCTGACGGGCGTAGAAGTTCTTGACCTCGATGTAGAGATCGGCGTTGACGGACATGTGTGCTCCTTGCTTCTTGCTCGGTAGGGCAGGGAAAAGAGGCCGGCCGGTCAGGCGGCCGGGGCTTCCTCCAGGACGAGGAAGGCGTTGGTGCCGCCCACGCCGGCCGACATCAGGCCGGCCGTGCGGGGACGGCCGTTCGTGGTCCAGGGACGGCCCTCGGGGAGGATCTGGAAGCGGGCGCCGCGCCCGGTGAACTCCTCGATGGGGTCCTCGGTGTTGGGGGTCGCGGGCAGGAAGCCGCGGTCCATCGCGAGACACGTCTTGATCAGGGCCGCCATGCCGGCCGCGGTGTCGCAGTGCCCGACGGAGGCCTTCACCGAGCCGACCGCGACCGGCTCGCCCTCCGTGCCGAGCGCCTCGATCAGGGAGGTCGCCTCGATCTGGTCGTTCAGCGGGATGCCGACCCCGTGCGTCTCCACGTAGTCGATGTCGGCCCCGGTCAGGCTCGCCGCCTCCAGGGCCCGGCGCATCGCGCGGACCTTGCCGTCCACGCCCGGGATGACGAAACCGGGCTTGGCGCGGCCGTCGTTGGTGACGGCGCTGCCCCGGATGACCGCGTAGACCGGGTCGCCGTCGCGCAGGGCGTCGTCGAGCCGGCGCAGCAGGACGGCTCCGGAGCCGTCGCCGGGGACCACGCCGTTGTGGCGGCGGTCGAAGGGGCGCACGATGCCCTCGGTGGAGTAGATGCTGCGCGGGCCGCGCACATAGGAGCCGTCGGCGTCCTCCTGGATGGCGACCGCGCCGGCCAGCGCGTAGTCACAGGCGTGCAGGCGCAGGCTCTGGCAGGCCAGATGGACGGCGACGCCCGAGGTGGCGCACGCCGAGTCCAGCATGAGCGACTCGCCCCACACGTCCTGGAGATAGGAGAAGTAGGGCCCGGCGAACGTCGGGTCGACGTGCACCACGTCGTCGAACGCGGCCCGCGGCACATGCTTGATGCGGGCGGCGCCCGCGTACACGGCGGTCCGCTCGGCGATCGAGGACAGCCGCAGCCCGGCGTCCTCGGCCGCCTGCCACAGCGACTCCTGGAGGATGCCGTGCTGCGGGTCGAGGCCCTTGATGCCGACGAGCGCGCTGTCGTAGGCGTCCCGGTGCGGGGCCACCCCCCAGGAGTGGACCCGCAGCCGGTCCTCGCCCAGGTCCTCCACGACCGGCACCGGCTCCCGCTGGAAGCAGTCGCGGCCGGCGACGAGGTTGTCCCAGAACGCCGGGACGTCGGGCGCCTTGGCGAAGCGACCGCCCACGCCGATGACGGCCACCGGGTCGGAGCGCTTGGAGAGTTCTGACATGCGACCCTGCCTCAGTCGAAGGTGAGCGCGACCTTGACGACGCCGTCCCGTCGGGTGTGCGCGAGGTCGAAGGCGTCGGCGATGTTCTTGATGTCGAAGGTGTGGGTGATGTGGTCGTCGACGCGGATCGCGCCGTCCCCGATGAGGTCGAGGGCGGTGCGGAACGAGGCGAGGCCGGGTTCCAGCTGGGCGCCGCCCACCGCGTTGATCAACTGGGCGTTGCGGACGAAGAGATGCGCGTACGGGATGCGCATGTCGTAGTCCTCGGGCATGCCGAAGAAGCCGAGGCGGCCCTGCTGGCCGACCATGCGGAAGGCGTGCTCGCGGGCGCCGTCGGTGCCGGCCGCCTCGACGACCAGGTCGGCGCCCTTGCCGCCGGTCACCTCCATGACGACCTCCTCGGCGCTCTGCCCGGGCACCAGCACGGTCGCGTCCGCGCCGAGCGAGCGCGCCACCTCCAGCCGGCCCGGCTCCAGGTCTACCGCGACGACCTTCTCGAAGCCGCGGTGCCTGAGCATCTGCAGGAACAGCAGGCCCGCCGAGCCGATGCCGACGACGGCGGCCGTGCGGCCCTCCGGCACGGGCTCCGGCCAGAACCGCTTCAGCGCGAAGACGACCGTGCCGAGCTGCTGTGCCATCAGGTGGACGGTCGGGGTGCCGGTGTTCTTCACTGGCAGCAGGAACCGGTCGGCGATGGTCTGGTAGCGGGCGAACGAGGCCATGTAGGCGTGGTTGGGCACGGTCAGCACGAAGTCGCCGGGCTTGAACCGGTCCGACCGGCTCTCCACGACCTCACCGATGCCCTCGTGGCCCGGGTAGCCGGCCGGGCAGGGGTAGGGGTGGTCCCGCATGTCCCGGAAGAAGGGGGACTCGGCGCGCACCCGGTGCACATCGCTGCCGCAGATCGCGGCGAGGGCGTTGTGGACCAGGACCTCGCCCTCGTTCAGCTCCCGGAAGCTGACCTCTTCCACCTCCAGGCGTCCGGGTTCGACGAGAACGGCGGCTTCGCCTCGTACGTGCGACATGCGGACCTTCCTTGTTCAAAGACGTTCACGAGTGGTCGGGGCGGGCGCCGTGCGCCCAGGAAAGGGGGTGGCCCGGCAGGCGCAGCCGGCGCCCCGGCCCGTCCGGGGTCAGCCGCGGCTCCACGCCCTGGCACCACAGCCCCGCGAGGGCGGTGAGCAGGGCCTCGTCGTCGAGGTCGGCGGCCGGCAGTTCCAGCACGGCCACCTCGCCGAGCTGGTCGCGGGCGACCTGGAGCAGCTTGGCGGGGTCGGCCTCGGCGGCCAGGTGCTCCCGCTGCGGTGCGGGTCCGTCGGGCGTGACCGGTCCGAGCGCGGTGCTCCACAGCACGGCGGGCCGGCCGGGCACGGGGACGGCCGCCGACTCGTCGGCGGCGAACCGCCGGCCGTCCTCCGGTCCGAGGGCTCCGCTCACCACGGCCGCCGCGATCCGGCCGGGGCCGGCGCCGAGCACCGCCGCCGGGGTCACGCCGCACCGGGCGAACCGTTCGGCGAGCCGGGTCCGGCGCGTCAGGGCGTCGGAGCCGTCGGGGTCGTCGGTGAAGGCGAACACCACGGCGGGGGCGGTGCCCGGCTCTGTGTGCCCGTGCGCCTGGCCGCTGCCGTCGCGCAGTGCCCGTACCGCCTGTTCCCGGTCGGCCGCGACCAGGGCGAACCGGTGCGCGAACCGCTCACGGCCGCGGTCCAGGGTGTACGCGACGTCCGCGAGCGCCGTCAGCGGATGCGCCTCCAGGTGGGCGGCGAGCCGCTCCCGGGCCGCGGCGAGCGCGTCGGCGGTGGCGGCGGAGAGGGCGAGGACATGGTGGCGCGGTCCGTCGGCGGCGGGCCGCGGCTCGGCCGTCCGGTGCGCCAGCGGTGTCCGGGCCGTGGACCGTCGCGCGGCGGGCGCGGCGGGCGCGGCGGCCGGCGGCCGGTGGGTCGTGGCGATCAGCCGGGCCTGCTCCTGGACCGTGACGTGCCGCATGAGGTCGATGACCGGGACGTCGGCGCCGGTCGCCAGCCTCAGCTGCTCGCGCAGCTTCACCAGCAGCAGCGAATGGCCGCCCGCGTCGAAGAAGTTGCGGCTGTCCCCGAAGCCGTCGTGCTCCAGCACCGCGCGCCAGGCCGCGCGTACGCCGTCCAGTACGACGGGCAGCGCGGGCGCCGGCGCGAGGGCCGGTTCCGGTGCGGGAGCGGATTCCGGTGCGGCAGCGGCTTCCGGTGCCGGTGCGGCGGCGGGCCGCAGGGCGCTGCCCGCACGGTCCACGTCCGGCAGCCGGCGCCGGTCGATCTTGCCGGTCGGGGTGAGCGGCAGCGCGTCGACCAGGACGAGGTGGCTCGGCACCGCGAAGGCGGGCAGCCGCAGCTTGGCGTGCCGGCCGATCTCGTCGGCGTCCGTGCCGGGCGCGGCGACCGCGTAGGCGACGATCTCCTTCTCGCCGCGCGGGTTGACGCGGGTGGTGACGAAGACCGACTCGACGGCCGGATGGGCGTCCAGCACGGCCTCGACCTCGCCGAGTTCGACGCGCTGGCTGCGGATCTTGACCTGGTTGTCCTTGCGGCCGATGAACTCCAGCAGCCCCTCCGGCGTCCACCGCACCCGGTCGCCGGTGCGGTACAGCCGGGTGGTGCCGTCGGTGACGAACCGGTCGGCCGTCATCTCGGGCGCGTTCAGATAGCCGTCGGCCAGTCCGACGCCGCCCAGCAGGAGTTCGCCGGGCACGCCGCGCGGGACGAGACGGGTGCCGCCCTCCTCCACCACCCGCACCTCGGTGCCGGGCACCGGACGGCCGATGGGGACGGTCCGGGCGTTCGCCGCGAGATCGGTGATCGCGAACCAGGTCGAGGTGAAGGAGTTCTCGGTGGGGCCGTAGCTGTGCAGCAGCACACCGGGACGGCTCCAGCGCAGCGCACGGCGCATGTGCTGCACGGAGATCAGCTCGCCGCCGAAGTAGACGCGGCGCAGCGACTGGAGGGTGTCGGGCGCGTCCTCGATGATCCGGTTGAGCAGCGGTGTCGTCACCAGCAGGGTCGTCACCCCGCGGGCGCGGACGACGTCCCGCATCTCGCGGGGGCTGAGCACCAGGTGCTTGTCGAGGACGACGAGTTCGGCGCCGTGCGTGAGCGCGCCCCAGATCTCGTAGCTGGCGCCGTCGAAGTTGAGCGGGCACAGCTGCGCGACCACGTCGGTCTCGTCCATCGGGATGAAGTCGGGCCGCAGGAACAGCCGGGCCAGACCGCGGTGCGGCAGGACGACGCCCTTGGGCCGGCCGGTCGTCCCGGAGGTGTAGAGGACGCACAGGGTCGCGGCGTCGTCGTACGGCACCTCGGGCGCGGCCAGGCCGCGCGCCTGCGCCGGCACCTCGTCCAGCCGTACGGCGGTGTCCTTGGGCACGTCGAGGGTGTGCCCGCACTCCGGGTCGACGACGAGCACCGCGGGGCGGGCGTCGTCCACGATCAGCTGGAGCTGGGCCTCGGGGTAGGCCGGGTCGAGCGGCAGGTAGGCGGCGCCGGCCAGGGCGCTGGCCAGCCAGAACAGCGGGGTGTCGACGCCGGGCGCTAGCAGCAGGGCCACGGTGTCACCGCGCCCCACACCGCGCCGGTGCAGCCAGCCGGCCAGCTCGCGGGCGCGGGCGCCGAGTTCGCCGTAGGTGAGGACGCGTTCGCCGTGGCGTACGGCGACGGCGTCCGGCCGCTCGGCGGCGTGCCGCAGCACCAGCTCGGGGATGCCGGGAGCCGGGGTGCCGACCGGGGCGCCGTGCGCGGCGACGCCGGGCAGGCCCGGGTCGCAGGCGGCGAGCAGTTCGCCGCAGAGGGTGTCCGGGGCGGCCGCCGCGCGGGCCAGCAGCTCGCGCAGTTCCTCGGCGAAGAGTTCGGCGGTGGCGGGGCGGTAGCGGGCGGTGTCGTAGTAGACGCAGAGCCGGGTGCCGGCCGAGCCCTCCAGCACGTTGACCGAGAACTCGTACTTCGTGGTCTCGTCCGGGTGGTCGAAGCGGCGCACGGTCGCCTCGCCCGCCTGCCACTCGTCCTCGTAGGCCGGGGTGTACATGAACGCCGTGCGCTCCACGCCCGGTCCGTCGGACCGCTCGCTGCGGATCTCGCGCAGCCGCCGCATCGGCAGGTGGGCGTGTTCCATCGCGTCGAGCATCTGCTCGCGCAGCCGGGCCGTCACGTCGAGGAAACGGTCCCCCGCGTCCAGCCGGCCGCGCATCGGCAGGAGCCGGCTGAACAGGTCGACGCGCTCGGCGTCGCTGTCCCGGCGGCCGGCGAAGACCATCCCGAGGGTGCCCTCGGTCTCCCCGGCCCAGGCGTGCAGCAGCACGGACCAGGCCGCGAGCACCACCACGGCGGGGGAACTGCGCTCGGCGGCGGCCAGGGCCTGGACGGCCGCGGTCACCTCGTCGGGCAGCGCGATCTCGACCCGGCCGGAGGGACCGGGGAAGCCGTCCTCGGGCACCAGGTCGTGCGGCGGCGCGAGGGAGGCGGGGGCGTCGTGCAGGGCGGCGGACCAGTACGCCTCGGCGGCGGAGTCGGCCATCTCGTCGGCGGCGGTGTCGGTCTCGGGGGCGGGGCGCGGGGCGAGGCCCGGGCCGCCCGTCACCCGGGACCGGTACGCCGCCACCAGGTCCTCGGCGAGGATCCGGCTGGACCAGCCGTCGGAGACGATGTGGTGCATCGAGACGGCGAGCAGCGCGCCGCCGTCCCCGGTCAGCAGGGTCGCCCGCAGCAGCGGGGCCGTGGCGAGGTCGAAGGGGGCGCGGCCGGCGACGACCGCGCGGGCGACGGCCTCGGCCCGGTCGTAGCGGCCGGGCAGCGGGTCGGTGACGAACGCGAGCGGCGGATCGGCCTCGGTGGTGCGCCACAGCTCGCCGCCCTCGGTGGCGAAGGAGCCGCGCAGCGCGGGGTGCGCGCGCAGGACGTCGCCGAGGGCGGCCCGCAGTGCCGGCACGTCGACGCCGGGGGTGAACTCCAGGTCGACGGTGACGTTGTAGCGGTCGGAATCGGGTTCGCGCTGGCAGGCGAGCCAGACGTCCAGGTGCTCGGAGGAGGCGGGTTCCCTCACTTCGGGACCGCCACGTGCTCGCCGGCGTCCGCCCGCAGGGTGCGCACCAGGTCGGCGACCGTGCGGACGGAGCGGAAGTGGACCGGGGTGAACTCGGCGTCCGTGATCTGCACGCCGAAGCGCTGCTCGCATTGGGCGCGCAGTTCCACGAAGCCGAGGGAGTCGAGGCCCAGGACGTCCTGGAGACCGTCGTCGTCCCCGATGCGGTCAGGGGGCACGTCGAGGAAGAGGTCGTCGACGAGGATCTGCTTCAGCGTCGCTTCCAGGGTTTCGGCCTGCTTCTCGCCCGAACCGACGGTCATAACGTTTCTCCATTGCTGTAGGTGGATCACTGCGGTGCGGGAGTGTCCGCCCGGAGTTCCCGCTCCGCGGCCCGGCGGGTCAGCTCGGCGATCGCCGGCAGGGGCAGGGCGCGGTCCCGGGCGCGGCGCAGTACCGGCTCGGTGAGCGCGGCGAGTTCGGTCGGCCGGGCCCCGGCCGTCACGTCCCGGTGCAGGGAGGTGTCGGTCCGGCCGGGCAGCTTGTCGAGGGTGTGCAGCAGGTGAGGGGCGTCCACGGTGACGTCCTCGGTCGCGGCGAGGGCGCAGATCTCGCGTGCGGCGTCGTGCAGCAGCGCCAGCAGCTCGGGCCGGCGGCGGACGATGCCGAGCGGGCCGTCGGCCGCGGTGGTGGCCAGGGCCAGGGGCAGCAGGAGGACCAGCTTGTGCCAGAGGACGCCGGCCGGGTCCGGTGCGGTGGCGCAGCCGATGCCGGCGTCCGCGAGGGCTTCGGCGATCAGGTCGGGCGTGGGGGACCCGGGCCGGGCGGTGAAGCCCTCGTCCGCCGCCAGGACGACCTCGGCGAACAGCGAGTTCCAGGTCACCTGGCCGGGTCCGGTCCGCTCCGCCTCGATGCGGATGGCGCCGACGATCTGGCGGGGGCCGAACCTGGCCCGCAGCGGGCCGGGGTGGTCGAGGCCGTTGAGCAACGGCACCACGGCGCCCGGCAGCAGCGCCGGGTCGGTCCGGGCCAGCGCGGCGTCGAGCGCCGGTGCCTTCACCGTCACCCACAGGACGTCGGGGGACTCGACGAGCCGGTCGACCGCGCGGACCGCCACCCGGTGGTCGCCGCGCAGTTTGCTGCGCACGTCGACCACGCCGGAGTACCGGGCCCGGGTGGACTCCCGCATCACCAGCGTGACGTCGTGGCCGCCGCGGGACAGGGCCGCTCCCAGAGCGAGCCCGACTCCGCCGGCGCCCAGAATCGCATGCCTCAACACGTTCCTTGGTGCGTCTCGTGAGGACGGCCGGTGCGTGGCCGGGCTGTGCCCGCGCGTGGCAGGGCTGCCGGAAGGTGCACCGGATGGAGGAAGGAAGATCAGAAACGCCGCCAACGCCCTGTGGAAAAAGCGCAGTTGCGTGGCAGGCAGCTCGAACTCGCCTTAATTTTCAGTGAAGTTCGATGGCGAGAAGTCCGAGGGCGACTCTGTCGAAGTGCCCGGCTGGCTCACCGGCCAGTTCATGATCCCCCGTAGCGGCGTACATCATTCCCCCTGTCACGCCGGAACCCGCCCCGGTCGAGGGCAGTCCTGAAATACTGTGTTCACAAACTACGCCCCTGACTGTAGGGACGCCAAGTTTCGGCCGTCAACCAACTTTTCAGCCAAGCGGCTGGCCGGTGCTCGTACCCCGCGCTGGGCAGTTGACACGTGACTCGGATATGTTGGTCCAGGCCGACGAGGCCGGGCGTGGCCGATAATCGACCCTTGACTGGCTCGATGGCCGCTGCCTACCCTCCGATATCGGCATTGGCCGCCACAGCGAGCATTCAGCTCGAGGACCGAACCGGTTTGATCCACCGGTTACGCGTCCCTTTCCACGGGGGATCAACGATGCAAAGCTCCTATAGTCATGCCTGGTCGCGCTGCCGTTCCACGGCGGCGCCATCTCGGGTGCGATGAACTGTCAGCCGCAATGACACGGGGGAATCTCTTTTGACCGACGACGGTGTGAAAACACGTCCGGAAGCGCATTTCGCGACGCATTCCGAAGCATCGGCACCCACGCCTGCGCTGACGATGACAGAGCAGGTCAGGGACGCCTGGATCGAGGTCCTCGGCCATGACGACTTCGATGACGACACCCCTTTCCTCGAAGCGGGCGGCCATTCCCTGAAAGCCACGCAGGTGCTCATCCGGCTTCGCCGGCAGCTCGGCATACACCTGCCCACCCGGCTGTTTTTCGACCACCCCACCGTGCGCGAACTGGCGTCCGCCGTGGACCGCATCGCCACCACGTCTCCCCTCGCGTGACCGGTCGGCACCGAGACCGAAAAGTCGTCGGCACCGACCGAGATGTCGTCGGCATCGACTGAACAAGGAAGGCTCTTCTTGTGACTGCTCCCGTTTCCCGCGACGGCATACCCGAGGCAGGCGAATCCGTTTTCCTCCCCGCGGACTGGCGTGGAGACGCGAAGACCCCGCTCGACGCCGACACCGCATTCAATGGATTCATCGCCACCAATCTCGTTTTCGCCCTTGAGCAGCTCGGTCTGTTCACCTGGTTCGACGAGAACGGACGACTCGATGTCCCGGAGTACTGCCAGGTCCGGCAGCTGAACGAAACGGTCTTCCGCCGGCTGCTTTCCGCCGCCGAGGGCTTCGGATATCTCGTCGTCTCCGGTGACCAGGTGACGCCCGCCCCGGCGTGGGACGAACTCCGCCGGAAGATCGGCTTCTTCACCTGGGGCGTCGGCGGATACCACGACGTGTTCGCGAGCGCCGCGTCCATCGCGCGCGAGGAGCGCGTCTTCGGCAAGGACGTCCTGCGCAACGAGGCCATGGTGGCGCTCGGTTCCGCCCAGGCCGACCTGGCCCTGATGCGCCATCTGCTCGACGAGCAGATCGCCGAGCTGGACTTCTCCGTCATCGCCGACCTCGGCAGCGGCATCAGCGAGCGCGTCTGCCGCCTCGTCAAGTCCCGTCAGGGCGCGCGCGGTCTCGGCCTGGACATCAGCGCCTCGGCCACCGAACTGGCCGCCGGCACCGTCGAGCGGCACGGTCTGGCCGACCGCGTCCAGCCGATCTGCGCCGACGTCCTCGACGTCCTCTTCCGGGGCCGCCGCATCGAGGGCGCCGACCAGGTCGACGTCGCGATGAGCTTCATGTTCCTGCACGACCTGCTGGTCGACCCGACCACCCGCCACGACGTCATCCCGGCGCTGCGCAAGGCGTTCCCGAACGCGCACACCTTCCTGCTGGGCGACACCACCGTCCGCCCGCGTGGCGAGAACGACACCCTGCCCGTCTTCTCCAGCGGCTTCGAGATGGCGCACGCGCTGATGGGCGTCCCGATCTACACGCGCGAGCAGTACGAGGACCTCTTCCGAGAGGGCGGCCTGCACCTGCGCCGGACCATCCCGTTCGGTGCCCCGCACACCTACCTCTTCGTCCTGGAGGCGCAGTGACCACCGAACGACGTCCGGGCAACGCCGAGATCATCGAGGACCTGCCCATCCCGCTCGCGGTGGCCGGCCATCACCAGCCCGCGCCGTTCTACCTCACCGCCGACATGTTCGGCGGCCTGCCCGTGCAGCTGGCCGGCGGTGAGCTCAGCGCGCTGATCGGCAAGCCGGTCGCCGCGCCGCACACCCACCCGGTGGACGAGCTGTACCTGCTGGTGTCCCCGAACAAGGGCGGCGCCCGGATCGAGGTCCAGCTGGACGGGGAGCGCCACGAGCTGGTCTCGCCCGCCGTGATGCGCATCCCGGCCGGCAGCGAGCACTGCTTCCTGACCCTGGAGGCCGAGGTCGGCAGCTACTGCTTCGGCGTCCTGCTGGGGAACGATCTGTGACCGGCTCCCCCGCCCCGGCCAAGTCGTTCAACGCGAGCGTCCCCGGCGCCGACGACCTGGTCCGCCTCCACCTCAGCGAGAGCCCCTACGGGGCGAGCAAGGCGGCCCTGCGGGCGGCCGAGCGCGAGCTGGGCCGGGTCAACGTCTACCCGGACCCCGAGCGCCAGGAGCTGATCCGGGCCCTCGCCGAGCACTGGGACGTCAGCCCGGACCACATCGCCGTCGCCAACGGCAGTGACGAGCTGGTCCTGGCCACCGCCCTCACCTTCGGCGACCGTACCCGCCCGGGCCTGGTCACCGACGGCACGTTCCCCGGCTACCGCACCTGCCTCGACCTGATCGGGCGCGGCTGCACCGCCGTACCGCTGAACGGCACGGCCCTCGACGCGGACGCGTTCGCCGCGCGGCTGCCCGAGCACGGGATCGGCTATCTGTGCAATCCGCACAACCCGAGCGGGGCGGCCCACACCCGTGCGGAGCTGACCGCGCTGGTCGACGCGTCGGGGCGCAGCGGGGTGCCGCTGGTGTTCGACGAGGCCTACATGGAGTTCGCGGGCCCGGACGTCCCGCAGGCCCGCGAGCTGCTGGACGGGGACGCGCCGGTCGTCGCGCTGCGCACCTTCTCCAAGGCCTACGGTCTGGCCGCGCTGCGCATCGGCTACGCCGTCGGCCGGCCCGCGCTGATCGCCGCGCTGCGGCAGACGTTGCGCTCCCTGCCGTTCAGTGTGAACCGGCTCGCGCAGGCGGCGGCGCTCAGCGCCCTCGGCGACCGGGACTTCCTCGACGGGGTGCGCCGGACCACCGCCGAGCGGCGCGGCTGGTTCACCGCGGAGCTGGACCGCCGCGGGCGGGCCCATCTGCCCTCGGTGACCAACTTCGTCGCGGTCGCGGCCCGGGACGCCGGCCTCGCGCAGGACCGTCTCGCCGCCGATTTCGGCATTCTCGTTCGCAATGCCGGGCTGTTCGGATTCCCCGGATACCTCCGCACGTCGCTCGGCACCCAGGAGGAACTCGTCCGGTTCCTGGACGCCCTCGACGAGATCGAGAAAAACCCCTGATATGCCTTCTGGATTCCTCCGGGAGCCCGGCGAAGAAGCTGAACGAGAACGACAAGGAGCTATGACGTGTTCCGTCAAGACCCCCTGAACACGATCCTCGCGCTGGGCTCCGGGTTCACACCCACCGCCGTGCGCGTGACCGCGACCCTCCGCCTGCCCGACCTGGTGGAGCAGGGGCACCGGACGGCGGCCGCGCTGGCCGCCGAGACCCGCACCGACGAGCAGTCGCTCGGCCGGGTGCTGCACTACGTCAGCCTCCTCGGCCTCTTCGCCGAGACCGAGACCCCGGAGGACGGGGGCAAGGCCTACGAGCTGACCGACGTGGGCCGGGTGCTGCTCAGCGAGCACCCCAGCAATCTGCGCAAGTGGCTGGATTACGAGGACCCGAGCCGGGCGATGGAGGCCCGCTTCGAACCGGCCATCGGCCGGCTCATGGACTCCGTGCGCACCGGTCTTCCGGTGTACGAGCAGGCTCACGGCCGGCCCTTCTGGGCGGACCTGGAGGCCCACCCGGACATCGAGAAGTCCTTCAACACGGGCATCGCCCGCATCGCCGGCCGGCTCGTCCCCGAGCTGGCCCGCATCTACGACTGGGCGTCCGTCAAGCACGTCGTCGACGTCGGCGGCGGCAACGGCTCGCTGCTGCTGAAGCTGCTCACCGAGCACCCGGCGCTGCGCGGCACGCTGCTGGAGCTGGACAGCGTCATCGAGGAGGCCAAGGGGACCGTCACCCCGGTCGCCGACCGGTGCGCGCTGGTGGCGGGCAGCTTCTTCGAGCCGATGCCGACCGGCGGCGACGTCTATCTGATCGCCAACACGCTCCACAACTGGAGCGACCGCGACGCCGTCCGCATCCTCGGCCGCTGTGCCGAGGCCCTCGAACCCGGCGGCCGGGTGGTCGTCGTGGAGCGGCTGCTGGACAGCGGCAAGGACCCGGTCATGGCGAGCTACGCCGACCTGCTGATGCTGGTCCTGCTCGGCGGCCGGGAGCGCAGCCGGGAGGATCTGCGCATGCTCGGCGGCGAGGTGGGGCTCACCCTCACGGACGCGAAGAAGTTCGAACTGCCCGGCCACTGGCTGATCGAGTTCACCAAGGGAGAGACGCGGTGAAGCGCTCGCTGAACCCGGACGAGCCCAATGCCCTGCTGTCGTACGACTTCGACCGGGGCAGCAACTACGAGAACGTCCTGCACCTCACCGACGCGCTCGGCGCGCTGGTCCCGGAGAGCGAGACCGACCACCCCGACCAGCGGTTCTTCCAGGTGACGCATCTCATCACCGAGTACGCCTGGGTGCAGATCCACTATGAGCTGCGCCGGGCCCTCACCCATCTGGACCACGACCGGTACCAGCAGGCGGTGCGCCTGTTCGACCGGGCCACCGGGCTGAGCGAGGTCACCGTGCAGGCGGTGCGGCTGCTCACCGACCATCTGCCCCAGCACGGCCTGCTGATGATGCGCAACGCGCTGCCCGAGGACGCCACCGGCCTGGACTCCCCCGGCTACCGCAATCTGCGGCGGGTGGCCCGGCCGGTGTGGAAGGCGTACGAGCAGGCGGTGGAGCGTGCCGGGCTGTCCCTGCAGGACGTGATCGCCCAGCAGGACGACGGTTACACCGGGCCCGGCTCGCCGCAGGCGCAGTCGCTGGCCCTGGTCCGGGAGGCGATGCTGCGCCTTGACTCCAGTGTCCTCGGCTGGAAGCAGAACCACCTGATCATGGTCTGGTCGCAGCTGGGCGGACAGCCCGGTCTGCGCAAGGAGAACACCGAGGGTGACGAGTCCGAGCTGCCGCAGAGCCTGGGCGGCCGGTCGCTGTCCACGCTGGAGGCCCGCTCGCAGCTCGCGCTGTTCCCGGAGCTGTGGCGGGCGGCGGAAGAGGCCTACTGGCTGCTGGGCACCCGGCACGACACCGACGCCCCGGTGCGCGGCGGCGGGAACGGCTGCCCCGTGCAGCACTGATCGACCCGTCGCCCCGCCGACGCAGGTGAGCGGGCCGTCGACCTCGTGTCGACGGCCCGCTCACCGCTGTTCGGAGCCAGGCCCGGCGCCCTGCTCATCGCGGCCCGGCGCCCGGCCACCGGGCGCGCTCGGGCGCCGCTCGGGCCCGGACGTCAGCGGGCCGCGTGCCGGTCCGCGAGGGCCAGGAGGCGTGCCGCGACCTCCGGGAAGCGCTCGTGGGGGAAGAAGTGGCCGCCCTCGAACGCCTCGACGCGGTGCTCGCCGCGGGTGTACGGCCGCCAGTCGGCCATCACCTCGGGCGGGGTGTCCGCGTCGCCGGTGCCGTACCAGCTGATCAGGTCGCTCGGGAGCGGGTCGGGCCGGGGGTCGGGGCGGTGGCCCGCGACCAGGGCGAGGTCGCCCCGGATGACCGGCACGAACTGGTGCCGCATCGGTGAGGTGCGCAGCTCCGGCGGGATCCGGCCATGGTCGGCGAGCGCGTCGAGGAGCGCGTCGTCGTCGTCCAGGCCGAGCAGCGGGCCGTAGGGCGACGCACCGAGGAGGTGCGGCGGGCGGGTCGCGGCGACCAGGACGAACTCGGGAGCGGGCCGGCCCAGCGCGTGCAGGGCGCGGGCGGCCTCGTAGGCCAGCAGGCCGCCCATGCTGTGGCCGAGCAGCGCGTACCGGCCCGGCGGGTCGATCCGGTGGGCGAGGTCGGCGGCCGCCTCGCGCAGGGTCGCCTGCCGGGGCTCGCGGGACCGCACGCCCTTGCCCGCGATCTCCAGCGGCACCGCCCGCAGCGGCGACGGCAGTTCGCGCCGCCAGCGCACGAAGCTGCGGGCGGAGCCGCCCGCGTGCGGCACGCAGTACAGGGTGAGCGGGTCCGGGGCCGTCACTTGTGGTGCTCGCCGGCGCGCAGGGGCTGGATGCGGACCGTCAGCGGCAGCTCGTTGCGGGTCAGCAGCGAGCGCAGGTGCCGCCGCATCTCCGCCTCCGAGGGGGGTACGGCGTCGTCCACGAAGACGTCGAGTTCGAGGACGGCCGAGTCGTCGTCGACGCCGGCGATCCTGGTCGCGGCGCGGACCACGCCGGGCAGCGACTCGGCGGCCCGGCGGACGGTCGCCGTGGACACCTTCTCGCCGCGCACCATGGCGAAGTCCGAGGAGCGGCCGTGGATGTACACGTACCCGTCGTCGTCCACGTGGCCCATGTCGCCGGTGGCCAGCAGGCCCGGCTCGATCAGGTCGCCGCGCTTGGACGGGGCGGGCTCGCCGACCCGGCGCCGGTAGACGGTGTCGGAGCGCACCAGCAGCTCCCGCTCCCCGGTGTCGGCGGGGCGGGTGAGGACCTCCACCCCGGCCAGGGGCAGGCCGACGGAACCGTGCCGGTGCGGGGGTTCGCGGTGGGCGGCGAGGGTGGACACGCGCGGCCCGGCCTCGGTGAGCCCGTAGGTGACGTAGAGGCCGAGCTCCGGATTGAGCTTCAGCAGCCGGGACACGTACGACGGGTCGAGGGCCTGGCCGCCGACGGAGAGCGCGCGCAGCGGCGGGGGCAGTTCACCGCCTGCGGTGACGACCGACTTGACCAGGCTCGGGGTGAGCGAGGAGAGGGTGACGCCCCGGCCGGTGACCGTCTCCAGGTAGTTGGCCACCGAGAACGGCGGTCCCGCCATGACCAGGCGGGAACCGCTGACGAGGCCGCCGAGCACCTGGGCGACGAGGGCGAAGGAGTAGTAGACGGGCAGGCTGACGAGCGCGGTGTCGCCCTGCCCCTGGCCGATGGAGCCGCTGTGGCGGCGGGCGTTGCGCAGCAGGGCGTCCAGGCGGTGCAGGCAGCCGGTGGCCATGCCCGAGGTGCCCGAACTCATCAGGATCACATGTCCCGGCCCGTGCTGCTGGTGCGGCCAGTCGGTGAAGACGCCCAGGTCGGCGCCGCCGATGCGGGTGACGCCGTGCACGCCCTCGGCCCTGATGGCCGCCCGCACCAGCGCGCAGGCGCCCAGCTCCCGGGCCACCTCGCGGACCCGGGTGACCGGGGTCGAGGGCGACAGCAGGACGGGGGTGTGTCCGGCGAGGGAGACGGCGAAGAAGAAGCGCAGGGCGCGGATGCCGTTCGGCAGGGCGATGACGACGACCGCGCCGGGCGGGGCGGGCAGCGCCGCGAACCGGTCCACCAGCGCGGACAGCTCCGGTGAGTCGGTGTCCTGGGCCGGTGACACCTCCTCGATACGGGCGAGGAAGTCGGCGACCAGGGTGGGGTCGAGGTGCTGCTCCGTCATGTTCTGCGGGGTCATGTTCTCCGGGGCCTCCGCGTGGGCGTCGGCCCACTGACGACCAGGCAGTGCGCCTGGTGCTTGCCTTCGTCGGTCGTGGCGTGGGTGACGACCAGGACGTGTGCGGCGCCGGGCGGGTCGCCGTACAGCCAGTCGCCGCACAGGGCTCTGGCCAGCGGCGCGGCCGGCGCGAGGGGCATGGGCAGCATCGACACCGGCCCGTGGAGGCCGAAGACCGAGCAGACCACGCCGACCAGGGAGCCCGGTCCGGCGCCGGCGAACCGCATGGGCGAGAGCCGGCCGTGCGGTACGGCGTCGGCGAGCGCCCGCAGGGTGTGCCGGGTGGCGTGTTCGCTCACCCCGATCACCCCGACCTCCTCGGGCCGGTCCGGCGCGGCCTCGCCGCAGTCGTGCAGCGCGGACGCCACCGCCTCGGCCATCAGCCAGGCCACCGGGTCGGCGTACACCCCGGAGAGGCGGCGCCTGACCGTGCCCGGGTCGTCGACCTCGACGGTGGCTGCGCCGGTGATCACGGCGCCCTCGGGGCACCACCGGGACTCGTTCACGCGGTTCCCCCGTCCGTGGCCGCCAGCAGGAGGCAGGTGTTGAAGCCGCCGAAGCCGAGGGTGAGGCTGATGCCGAGCGAGCCGGTGATCTCGCGGGCCTCGCCGGTCGCCAGCGGCAGGGTGAGTTCCGGCATGACGGTGCCCGTCCGGCCGAGCGGGGGCACGGTGCCGTGCCGCAGCGCGAGGAGCAGGGCGATGGCCTCCAGGGCGCCGGTGGCGCCCAGGGTGTGGCCGAAGGCGGGCTTGGTGGCGAAGACGACCGGGGTGCGCTCGCCGCGGAAGACGGTGGCGTAACAGGCCGCCTCCGCGGCGTCGTTGGCGAGGGTGCCGGTCCCGTGGGCGTTGATCACCGCGATGTCGTCGGCGTCGGCGCCGGCCCTGGCCAGCGCCCGGCGTACGGCGAGGACCGCCCCGGCGCCGGTGTCGTCGGGTGCGGTCGGACCCGTGCCGTCGTTCGAGGCGCCCCAGCCGGCCAGTTCGCCCAGGACGCGGGCGCCGCGGGCGGTGGCCGCCGCCCGGGTCTCCAGCAGCAGGAAGCCGGCGCCCTCGCCGAAGAGGGTGCCGTCGCGGCCGGTGTCGAAGGGGCGGACGGCCCCGGAGGCGGAGAGGGTGCCGAGCGCCTGGTGGCCGAGGAGCTTGCCGGCGGTCAGCAGGTCGATGCCGCCGCACAGGCAGCGCTCGGCCTCGCCGCCGGTGAGCAGGGCGGCGCCGGCCAGCACCGCGTCGGCCCCGGAGGAGCAGGCGGTGCTCACCGAGGCGGACCGGGCCACGCCCAGCTGCTCGGCGACGGCGGCGGTCAGGGCGTGCGGCGGGATCTCGGCGGCGTCGTCCAGGTGCGGGCCGAGGCTGCTGCCGAGGACGAGCGCGTCGACGTCGGCGGCCGGGCAGCCGGCGTCGCCCAGGGCGGCGGTCGCGGTGGTCACGGCGAGCCGGATCTGGCGCTCGGACGGGGGCGACGCCGGGACGCCGTCCGTGAGGAGGGCGGCGGCGGGCGCGGGCAGCGGGCCGCCGGCCGGCAGGGGCGCGACACCGCTGCGGCCGTCCATCAACTGGTGCCACACCTCGTCGAGACCGTCACCGAGCGCTGTCGTCCAGCCGATTCCGGTGATACACACGGCCCGTTCGCGGTCGGCGACTTCAGACGCCCCCAATTAATCCCCCAAGTGCTCCGAGAAATGCCCCGAGCGAAGCTCTGTGCGACCGCGATTTACCGATCGTGATTTATTTGCAATGCGCAATCGTATTTTAAACGACGGGTTCTGGGGTGGCAAGGACCGCCGGACGCCACAACCTGACGATCCGTCAGGAATAGGCAGGCATCCAGATCCGCCCGGACGGCCCGGGCCCCGCGGCTCCCCGGCGGGACGGCGTCCCTCCCAACAGTCCGCATACCGAACATGAACAACCGGTCAACGAACCATTTCCGGCCAAGTTCGTGACGCGGTCCTGACAGATGTCCGGATCTCCTGCCACTCTTCCCAGGCCGACTCACAACAACCCCACAGCTTCTTGCACGCGCGAGTGAGCCGGCTCCGCACCTGCACGTGGTTCCGCGTAACGCCCTGCTCTGCCCGGACGTCCCAACCCACCGTCCGGTCTCCCCTGGCCGCGCGAGCCGCGGTCACGCAGAAGGAGTCAGTGTTGAGAAGCAATTCCTCTCGCGGACGCACCTCCCACACCTCGCACCGCGCGCACCGCACCGCCACCGTCGCCCTGGCCGGCGTCGCCGCGCTGATCGCCGCGGCCGTCCAGTCCGGCGCCGCCAGCGCAGCACCGGCGAAGCCGCAGCCCGGCAAGGCGAACCCGGCCCATGTGGCCCTCAAACTCACGCCCTCGCAGCGCGCCGAGCTGATCCGCCACGCGGACGCGGACAAGACCGCCACCGCCCGGCAGATCGGCCTGGGCGGCAAGGAGCAGCTGGTCGTCAAGGACGTCGTCAAGGACGCCGACGGAACGCTGCACACGCGCTACGAGCGGACGTACGGCGGCCTGCCGGTCCTCGGCGGCGACCTGGTGGTGGCCACCTCGAAGACCGGCAAGACCATGGACGTGGTCCGGGCCACCGGCGCCACGCTGAAGGTCGCCGGCCTCACCCCGGCGGTGGCGAAGAGCGCGGCGGAGAAGCAGGCCGTGCAGCGGGCGAAG
This sequence comes from Streptomyces sp. NPDC015171, assembly GCF_043079545.1. NCBI lineage: Bacteria > Bacillati > Actinomycetota > Actinomycetes > Kitasatosporales > Streptomycetaceae > Streptomyces > Streptomyces sp. NPDC015171. The sequence goes on along the minus strand of NZ_JBIBUO010000009.1, from coordinate 13,930 downwards.
GCACTCGGCGGCACCAAGTCGGCCGCGGACAGCGTCCGTACGGTGATCTGGGCCGCGACCGGCAAGCCCGTGCTCGCGTACGAGACGGTCGTCGGCGGCCTCCAGGACGACGGCACCCCCAACCAGCTGCACGTCATCACCGACGCGTCCACGGGCAAGAAGCTCTACGAGTTCCAGGGCGTCAAGAACGGCATCGGCAACACCCAGTACAGCGGCCAGGTCACGCTGACCACCACCCAGTCGGGCTCGAACTACACGCTCACCGACGGGGCGCGCGGCGGCCACAAGACGTACAACCTGAACCACGGCACCTCCGGCACCGGCACCCTGTACTCCCAGACCAACGACACCTGGGGCAACGGGACCAACTCCAACGCCGCGACCGCCGGCGCGGACGCCCACTACGGGGCCGCGGTCACCTGGGACTTCTACAAGAACACCTTCGGCCGCAGCGGCATCAAGAACAACGGCGTCGGCGCCTACTCGCGCGTCCACTACGGCAACTCGTACGTGAACGCGTTCTGGGACGACAGCTGCTTCTGCATGACCTACGGCGACGGCTCCGGCAACGCCAAGCCGCTGACCGCGATCGACGTCGCGGGCCACGAGATGAGCCACGGTGTCACCTCCAACACCGCGGGCCTCAACTACAGCGGCGAGTCCGGCGGCCTGAACGAGGCCACCTCGGACATCTTCGGCACGGGTGTCGAGTTCTACGCCAACAACTCCTCCGATGTCGGCGACTACCTCATCGGCGAGAAGATCGACATCAACGGCAACGGGACCCCGCTGCGCTACATGGACAAGCCCAGCAAGGACGGCGCGTCCAAGGACAGCTGGTACTCGGGCATCGGCGGGATCGACGTGCACTACTCGTCCGGCCCGGCGAACCACTTCTTCTACCTGCTCAGCGAGGGCAGCGGCACCAAGGTCATCAACGGCGTCACGTACAACTCGCCGACGGCCGACGGCCTTCCGGTCACCGGCATCGGCCGGGACAAGGCGCTCCAGATCTGGTACCGGGCGCTGACCACCAAGTGGACGTCCACCACCAACTACTCGGGCGCCCGCACCGGCACCCTCGCGGCGGCCGGCGAGCTGTACGGCACCACCAGCGCCGAGTACAAGGCCGTGCAGGACGCCTGGGCGGGCATCGGGGTCGGCTCGCGCTCCGGCGGCGGGGGCGGCGGCGGCACGTCGTACGAGAGCACCACGCCGGTCTCGGTGCCGGACAACGGCCCCGCCGTCACCTCGGACATCGCCGTCTCCGGCCGGACCGGGAACGCGCCGGGCAACCTCCAGGTGAGCGTCGACATCACCCACACCTGGCGCGGCGACCTGGTGATCGACCTGGTCGGCCCGTCGGGCACCGCCTACCGGCTGAAGAACTTCAGCTCCTCGGACTCGGCGGACGACGTGAACGAGACCTACACCGTCAACGCGGCGGCCGAATCCGCGAACGGGACCTGGAAGTTGCGGGTACAGGATCAGGCCACGTACGACACGGGAACGATCAACGGCTGGAAGCTGACCTTCCCGTAAACCGCACCCCACGGGCCCGGGAACACGGCGCTGTCCGGGGGTCGAGCACCCCCGGGCAGTACCCGTTCACACAGCGGAAACGTTTATCGGACAGTCGAATTTCCGCCAACATCATTACAGGGTCCTGACATGTACGCGCCCTTGATGTCACTCTCTCCCCACCCGCCGCAGCAGCACAGCAACTTCACAACCCCACACAGCCGGCCAGTAACCCCACGCTGACCGGACTCCCCACGAGAAGGAGCTTGCGTGAGCCCCCTCTACACGCGTCACAAGCGCACCACTCTGGCCATCGCCACCGCTGTCGCCGCCGGAGCCCTGCTCGCCACCGGAGTGAGCACCAGCGCCACGGCACAGACCCCGGCCGGCTCCGCCGCCAAGACGCCGGCCGCCGCGCCGGCCACGCTGTCCGCCGCTGCCCGCACCACCCTGATCCAGCAGGCCCAGTCCGGCGCCGCCACCACCGCGCGGGCGATAGGCCTGGGCGCCAAGGAGAAGCTGGTCGTCAAGGACGTCGTCAAGGACGTCGACGGCACCGTCCACACCCGCTACGAGCGCACCTACGCCGGCCTGCCGGTGCTCGGCGGCGACCTGATCGTCCACACGGCGAAGTCCGGCAAGACCGAGGGCGTCACCAGAGCGACCACGTCGGCCGTCAAGGTGGCCTCGCTCAAGCCGCAGATCACCGCCGCCAAGGCGGAGAAGCAGGCGGTCTCCGCGGCCAGGACCCTGGGCTCGGCCAAGGCCTCGTCGGACGGCGCCCGCAAGGTGATCTGGGCCGGCTCCGGCAAGCCCGTCCTCGCCTTCGAGACGGTCGTCGGCGGCCTCCAGGACGACGGCACCCCCAACCAGCTGCACGTCATCACCGACGCCGCCACCGGCAAGAAGCTCTACGAGTACCAGGGCATCGAGACCGGCACCGGCAAGAGCCTGTACTCGGGCACCGTCACGCTGAACACCACCAAGTCGGGCTCGACGTACCAGCTGACCGACGGTACGCGCGGCGGCCACAAGACGTACAACCTGGCCCGCAAGACCTCCGGCACCGGCACGCTGTTCACCGACGCCGACGACGTGTGGGGCACCGGCTCCGCGTCCAGCTCCTCCACCGACCAGACCGCCGCCGTCGACGCCGCCTACGGCGCCCAGGCGACCTGGGACTTCTACAAGAACACCTTCGGCCGCAGCGGCATCAAGAACGACGGCAAGGCCGCCTACTCCCGGGTGCACTACGGCAACGCGTACGTGAACGCGTTCTGGGACGACAGCTGCTTCTGCATGACGTACGGCGACGGCGAGGGCAACACCAACCCCCTCACCTCCCTGGACGTCGCGGGCCACGAGATGAGCCACGGTGTCACCTCCAACACCGCGGGCCTCAACTACAGCGGCGAGTCCGGCGGCCTGAACGAGGCCACCTCGGACATCTTCGGCACGGGTGTCGAGTTCGCGGCCAACAACCCGAACGACGTCGGTGACTACCTCATCGGCGAGGAGATCGACATCAACGGCGACGGCACGCCGCTGCGCTACATGGACAAGCCCAGCAAGGACGGCGGCTCGGCGGACTACTGGTCCTCCACCGTCGGCAACAAGGACGTGCACTACTCGTCCGGTGTCGCGAACCACTTCTTCTACCTGCTGTCCGAGGGCAGCGGCGCGAAGACGATCAACGGCGTGTCCTACAACTCGCCGACCTACAACGGCTCCGCCGTCTCCGGCATCGGCCGCGCCAAGGCGCTGCAGATCTGGTACAAGGCGCTGACGACGTACATGACGTCGACGACCAACTACAAGGCCGCCCGCACGGCGACCCTGAACGCGGCGTCCGCGCTGTACGGCTCCTCCAGCGCCGAGTACACGGCCGTCGCGGCCGCGTGGAAGGCCGTCAACGTCAGCTGACCCCTGACAGGTCGAGCCAGGGCGGTACCCGGGAGGAAGGCCTCCCGGGTACCGCCCTACGCTTGTGACCCATGTCCTCGGCGCCCTTCACCTACGAGCCGGTCGGCGCGACCCGCGACGACCTGGCCGTCTGCCCGCCCGGCTTCCACCCCATGCTCGTCCGTACCCGCCTCGGCGAGGGACACGACCTGTTCCAGCAGGCCGCCGAGGCGGTCCTGACCTGGGAGATGCACCGCGCGCTCGGCGTGGGCATAGCCGCCGGCGCCGACCGCGCGGCCCCCGGCGTCGACGTCACGGTCACCCTGGCCGGCATGATCAAGGCCCCCTGCCGCATCATCTGGACGGCCGAGGAGCCCCGCCGGGCCGGCTGGGCCTACGGCACCCTCGAAGGCCACCCCGAATGCGGCGAGGAGGCCTTCGTGGTCGACCGCACCGGCGACGGCACCGTCTGGCTCACCGTCGCCGCCTTCAGCAGGGCGGCGAAGTGGTACGCCCGAGCGGGCGGCCCGGCCACCCGGAGCCTCCAGCACGCCTATGCCCGGCGCTGCGGAGTGGTCCTGAGGAGACTGTGCACGGGCCTGTCGGAAGTATGACCGAACCGCCACCCCCTGACCCGCTTCGCGTTGCGGTCCAAAACGCGCTGATGTGATGATCCGGCCGTGAATGAGCACTGGGGTGCCACCGGGCCGGCGGCACGAACACCGCGGTCACGGTTGTACGACTACGTGGACATGGCCGGCGCCGGCGAAGCGGGGATCTCCGGTGCCGCCGCCGGGCCCGAGGACCTGCGGCGGTCCTTCGCCACCGTGTTGGGCGAGTTCCGTCGTACTGCGGTCCTGGTGCCGTTGGGCGGGGACGGGGACGGCGACGTCGGGTGCGGGCTGCTGACCGCTGATCGGGGTGGTGTCCGTTTCATCCTGGCGTTCTCCGATGAGCAGGCGCTGGCCCGTTACGCGTTCGCGCGGGGTGGGGCCGTGCGGGAGTGGCGGTACCGGACGGTGCTGGGGGCGCGTCTGCTGGATGCGGCCGTACCGGCGGTGGGGGTGCCGTGCGGGGTGGCGCTGGACTGCGCGGACGGTGCGGGCGGGGTGGTCTTTCCTCCGGTGCGCGGGGTGGTGCCGGACGCGGTGGCGGTGGACGTCGAGGGCGGGACGGGGGACGAACGGTGACCGACGGCGGCAAGGATCTGAAGACGCAGGGTCTTGACCTGATCGCGAAGGGTCTGACGGATGCGCTGGGTGAGCTGAAGGAGTTGGGGATGGTGGGTGAGGCGGGGGCCGGGCGTGGTTTCTCCGATCTCGCGCTGTCCGGGCTCGAGTTGGGTCATGAGGGTCTGACGGGTGAGTTCGGCTCGTTCTGCGAGCGCTGGGAGTGGGGTGTGCGGTCGCTGATCAACGAGGGCAACGGGTTCGCGGAGAAGACGGGGCTGGCGGCGGGCACGTACTACGAGACCGACCAGTACGTCGAGGGCACCTTCAAGATCGCCACGAATGCGGCGATCGGTAATCCGTACGCGTCCGAGGAGGACGTGGAGAAGAGGGGCTGGGGCGAGATCGCGGAGTCCGGTGCGTTCGGCGGGGACGTGGACTACAGCGCGGAGTCCTTCGACCAGGCATGGGCCAACAGCAAGGAGGGCTGGAAGGCCGCGGCCGACGATGTGATGACCTCGCACACGATCGGTCCGGTGCCGGGCCTGGGTCTGGTTGATGTGCGCGAGGCGGCCGGTGACGGGGACGGGCGCCGGCAGGGCGGTGCGGGCTGATGGGGCTCGGGGACCTCACCAACTCCGTTCTGGGCGGGGGCGAGAAGCTCCTGGACGGGGGGAAGAAGCTTCTCGGCGAGGGCGTCGACTACACCACGGACAAGATCGGTGACGGTCTGGACTACGTCGGTGCGCACAAGTGGGCCGATGTGGTGGAGGACTGGGGCGACGGGGTCGCCTCCGACCTGGGTGCGACGCCGGGCGAGCAGCAGCTCGGTGACACGCAGGAGGCGAACGAGCTCGTCCACGGCAGTGCGTCGAAGATCCGTGGGAGCGCGAAGCACCTGCGGGACTTCCACGGCGCGTTCGACAAGGTCGGCCAGGGTTTGAAGAAGGTCGACTCCTCGGGGTGGAAGGGCGAGGGCGGCGACGCCTTCCGCAAGAAGTTCGGTGTGCATCCGGCCAGGTGGGCCCATGCGGCCGAGGCGTGCAAGACGGCCGCCGCGGCGCTTGAGTCCTACGCCGACACCGTGAAGTGGGCGCAGGGGCAGGCCGAGGAGGCCGTGGAGCTCTACAAGAAGGGTGTGAAGGCGTCCAAGGCGGCGTTCGAGGCGCACAGGGAGAAAGTCGAGTCGTACAAGGCGAAGACGGAGGCGGGCGAGGACCCCGGACCCGAGCCCGGCACGTTCCAGGACCCCGGCAAGGCCGATGTCCAGGCCGCGCACCACAAGCTGGCCGAGGCCCGCAAGCAGCGCAACACCGCCGCCTGTGAAGCCCAGGGCAAGGTCAAGGAAGCCCTGGCCCACGCCCCCGCCGAGCCGCCGCCGCTGGACCGGATCGGCAGCGACCTCTCCGACGGTTTCCAGGCCACCGGCACCGAACTGACCCACTTCGCGGGCGGAGCGGTCAAAGGCACGGCCGGCCTGGTCAACTTCGTCCGCGGCCTGAACCCCACCGACCCCTACAACCTCACCCACCCGGCCGCCTACATGCAGAACGTCAGCATGACGCTCTCCGGCCTCACCTCCACCGCGGCCCACCCCGAACGCGCCGCCCGGGCCGCCGTCGACGGCTTCAAGAAAGACCCCTCCGAGTTCCTCGGCCGCCTCCTGCCCGAGATGGCCGGCACGAAAGGCGCGGGCCTGGCCCGCGGCGGACTACGCCTCGGCCTGAAAGAAGGCGCGGAAGGACTCGCGGAGCAAGGGGCTCGCAGGACCGCCCGCAGGACGGTCGACCACGACCCGGCGCAGCACTCACGGGAGTCAGAGGCGGTATACAGCGGGGGCACCGATCCGATCGACCTTGCCACCGGCAAGATGTACCTGCCGCAGACGGACGTCACCCTCCCCGGCGCACTCCCCCTGGTCTTCGCACGTCGCGTCGAGTCCGGGTACCGCGTCGGCCGCTGGTTCGGCCCGTCCTGGTCCTCCACCCTGGACCAGCGCCTCGAGATCGACGCGGAGGGAGTCGTCCAGGTCACGGAGGACGGCCTGCTCCTGTCCTACCCGCACCCGGCACCGGGCGTCTCCACCTCGCCCGGCCACGGCCCCCGCCTCCTCCTGGACCGGCTGGACGGCGGCTACACGATCACGGACCCCCGGACCCGGCACACCTGGCACTTCGCCGACCAAGGCCCCGGACTGGCGGTCCTGGAACAGATCGACGACCGCAACGGCAACTGGATCACCTTCGAGCACGACGAGGCCGGAGTTCCCTCGGCCATCGTCCACAGCGGTGGCTACCGCCTGCGGGTCGAGAGTGCCGACGGGCGGGTCACCGGCCTGCACCTGGCCGGAGGAGGCAAGGACGGTTCCGATCTCCAGCTGATCCGGTACGGGTACACGGAGGGCAACCTCACCGAGGTCACAAACTCCTGCGGCATGCCGCTCCGCTTCACATACGACGAGGCGGGCCGGGTCACGTCCTGGACGGACACCAATGGGCATGCGTACACGTACGCCTACGACGACCGGGACCGGTGCATCGCGCAGGGCGGTACGGAAGGGCACATGAGCCTCCGCCTGTCCTACGAGGAGAGGGACCCGGAGACCGGGCTGCGGATCACGGAGGCGGTGGACGGCGGGGGCGCCGCACGCCGGTACCTCGTCAACGACCTGCATCAGATCGTGGCCATGGTGGACCCGGCAGGACACACCCGTCGCTTCACCCGCGACCGGTTCCACCGCCTGCTGTCCGAGACCGACGCCGTCGGGCGTACGGTTTCCCGTCGGTACAACCACACGGGGAACCTGACGGAGGTCCTCCGCCCGGACGGCCGGCGGACGGCGTTCTCCTACGACGCCCGCGGACTGATCACCCGCGTCGTGCGCCCGGACGGAAGCTCCCTACGCCAGGAGTTCGACGACCGCGGGAACCGGACGTCGGTCACCGATTCGGCGAGCGGCAGGACGTCCTTCACCTACGACGAGCGCGGGCATCTGTCCGCGGTGCGCGATCCGTACGGCCGGGTGACCGGCATACGCTGCGACTCCGCCGGTCTGCCCGTCGAGGTACGTGATCACGCGGGCAACGTCATGCGCTACCGGCGGGACGCCTTCGGTCGCATCGTGGCCATCACGGACCCGTTCGGTGCGACCGGCGAGATGGAATGGTCCGTCGAGGGTCATGTCACGCGTCGCCGCAATCCGGACGGGACCGAGGAGGCGTGGACGTACGACGGTGAGGGGAACTGCCTCACCCACACGAACACGCTGGGCGGCGTCACCCGCTTCGAGTACGCCCAGTTCGACCTGCTGACCGCGCGCGTCGAGCCCGACGGCTCGCGTCACGAGTTCACGTACGACGACGAACTGCGCCTGACCCGGGTGACCAATCCCCAGGGCCGGACGTGGAACTACACGTACGACGCGGTCGGACGGCTGAGCAGCGAGACGGATTTCGGCGGGCGCATCGTCCGGTACTCGTACAACGCGGCCGGAGAGCTGGTCTCCCGCACGAACGCTCTCGGCCAGGTCGTCTCGTTCGAGCACGATGAACTGGGGCAGATCGTCCGCAAGAGCGTCGACGGGGAGGTGTCGACGTACACCTACGACTTCACCGACCAGATCGCCTCTGTCGGCAACGGCCATGCGGAACTCACCCTCCTGCGTGACCGGCACGGACGCCTGGTGTCCGAGGGGATCAATGGCCGCGAAGTCACCTACCGGTACGACGAGTTCGGGAAGCGGACCGGACGCACGACCCCGTCGGGCGCCGTCAGCGCCTGGGAGTACGGCCCCGAGGGGAACCTCCACCGGTTCACGGCCGACGGTCGCGGCATCGCGCTGGAGTACGACCGGATCGGCCGCGAGGTCGGCCGTCGGTTCGGGGAGTCCCTGAGCATCTCCCGGTCGTTCGACGAGATGAACCGGCTGATCTCCCAGGCGGCGGACCACTCCGGTCGGCGTATCCAGGCGAGGACCTACGAGTACCGCGCGGACGGCAGCCTGACCAAGGTCGACGACCTGCTGGACGGCGTGCGGCACTACGACCTCGATCCGGTGGGCAGGACCACCCGGGTGAGCGGGGCCGAGTGGACGGAGTCCTACGCCTACGACCAGCTCGGTAACCAGACGGCAGCCCACTGGCCCGTGCGGCAGTTCGGCGACGAGGGGTGCGGCGACCGCGCCTACCAGGGCACCGATCTCGTGCGCGCCGGCCGGATTCGCTACGAACACGACGCCGCAGGGCGTGTGGTGCTGCGCCAGAGGACCCGGCTCTCCCGCAAGCCGGAGACATGGCGCTACACCTGGGACGCGGAGGACCGGCTCACCCAGGTCGTCACTCCGGACGGCACGGTGTGGCGGTATCAGTACGACGCTCTGGGCAGGCGCGTCGGCAAGCAGCGCATCGCCGAGAACGGCGTCGACGTACTGGAGCGGGTGGACTTCGCCTGGGACGGCACCTCCCTGTGCGAACAGACCACCACTTGGGGGGATTCGAGTGACTCGGTCACCCTGACATGGCACCTCAACGGCGCCGAAGCGGTCGCCCAGAGCGAGCGCAGGACCATGGCGACGGCCTCACAGGAAGAGATCGACACCCGCTTCTTCGCGATCGTGTCCGACCTCTCCGGATCTCCCTGCGAACTGATCGACGAGTCCGGAGAGATCGCCTGGCGGGCCCGGGCCACGAACTGGGGAAAGCTGTCCTGGTCGGTCCGCAGCCACGCCTACACCCCGCTGCGTTTCCCCGGACAGTACTTCGACGCTGAGACGGGCCTCAACTACAACTACCTCAGGTATTACGACCCCGAAGTCGGCCGGTACGTGAGCCTGGACCCCCTCGGCTTGGCCCCGGCAGCCAATCCCGTCGGTTATGTGGACCGGCCCTCTGTTTCCTGCGACCCTCTCGGACTCGCTCCACAGAAGTCACCGATCCCACCCAAGCCGTACGAGACGCCGCATTATCCCGATCTGGCGAAGCAGTTCAATCCTGAAGGTGGGAACATGAACTGCACATACGTCGTCGAGGCATACGAGCGATATATGCGCGGAGAGGGCATACATCCCGCGCCAGGACATGTTGGAGGAGCACAGTCCCTCGAAAGGCTGGAGAGCGTCTACGGAGGAAATTTCCACGACACGAGCTTCTGGGGCATGGTCGACCACATGCGGAACTCGGGCCATGGGGCCCGCGGTATAGTCGCGGGCGAGTCTCCCATCCAGGGACTTCCCGGCCATGTGTTCAACGTCGTGAACCATCAAAATCGAGTACTTTTCATCGACGTCCAGACTGGTTTCGTCGATCCCATGTACTTCAAGGATTTCAAGCTGATGAGGACGCACTGATGTACTCGATGGAGCAAGCGGAACGCATTGCAGCGGATTACATTCGGCAACTGACCGCCGACTGGGACAACGAAGTCGCCATGTTCCCAGAAGAGGAGTGCAAGGCGCAGAAGGGTGAATTCTTTTACTTCGCCTTCCAGTCTGCGAAATACATCGACACAAGGGACCGCAAGTATTTCCTTTATGGTCCCTGTCAGGTCTCGGTGCACGGCACGACCGGCGAGTGCCGCCTGCTCAGCATCCACGAGTCGTACGCGATCGATCCCTTCGACGCCCGCTAGCGGCCCCGCCGGTCCACTTCACCTCAGCAGCACCCCGGCCCCCGTCACCGCGTCCTGCGGCGGGACCGCCACCAGGCCCAGTTCCGCCGGCGAGGCGAGGAGGCGGTGGGCGGGCAGGATGCGGACCGTGTAGCCGTAGGGGCCGGTGCGGTCCAGGGACAGCGGGCCCTCGTAGAGGCGGTGGCCGTCCAGGTCGGGGGCGCCCGTCGGCTTCAGCGGGACGACCGTGGCGTCGGTGATGCGGTCCTCCGCGTCCACCCGGCCGGACACCGCCTGCACCTCCACGTCGTCGGGGCCGAGATCGCCGAGGCCCACCCGGACCCGCAGCCCCACGGTGGTGCCCAGCTCCGCCGTGGCCGTCGTCGCGCTCGTCTCGACGTGGTCCACGCTCACCCCCGGCCAGGCGGCCCGCACCCGGGCCTTCCACTCGGCCAGGTCCCGGGCGGTGTCCGGGGTCAGCGCGCGGTGCGCCTGGGCGGCCGGGACGTAGAGCCGGTCGACGTACTCCCGGACCATGCGGCCGGCCAGCACCTTCGGGCCGAGCAGCGAGAGGGTCTGGCGGACCATCTGGATCCAGCGGTCGGGCAGCCCGGCCCGGCCCCGCTCGTAGAAGCGGGGCGCGACCCGCTGCTCCAGGAGGTCGTACAGGGCCGCCGCCTCGATGTCGTCCCGGCGGTCGGGGTCGGTGCCGGCGCCGTCGGCGGTCGGGACGGCCCAGCCGAAGTCGGGCTGGAACCACTCGTCCCACCAGCCGTCCAGTACCGAGAGGTTGAGGCAGCCGTTGAGCGCCGCCTTCATCCCGCTGGTGCCGCACGCCTCCAGGGGCCGCAGCGGGTTGTTCAGCCAGACGTCACAGCCCGGGTAGAGGTTCTGCGCCATCGCCATGCCGTAGTCGGGCAGGAACACGATCCGGTGCCGCACCCGCGGGTCGTCCGCGAAGCGCACCAGCTCCTGCACCAGCCGCTTGCCGCTGTCGTCCGCCGGGTGCGCCTTGCCCGCGACGACCACCTGCACCGGCCGCTCCGGGTGCAGCAGCAGCTCCATCAGCCGGTCGCGGTCGCGCAGCATCAGCGTCAGGCGCTTGTACGACGGCACCCGGCGCGCGAACCCGATCGTCAGCACGTCCGGGTCGAGGACCCCGTCGATCCAGCCCAGTTCGGCGTCGCCGGCGCCGCGCTGCCGCCAGGACGCGCGCAGCCGGTCCCGCACCTCCAGCACCAGCCGCTCGCGCAGGAGGCGGCGCAGCTCCCAGACCTCCTGGTCCGGGACGCCCGCGACCGAGTCCCAGCGCTCGGAACCGCCGACGGACAGCGCGTCCTCGGCCCGCTGGGCCCCGATCTGCCGGGCACCGATCCGCAGCACCTCCGGCGCCACCCAGGTCGGCGCGTGCACCCCGTTGGTCACGGAGGTGATCGGTACCTCATCGGCGTCGAATCCCGGCCAGAGTCCCGCGAACATGCCCCGGCTGACCTTGCCGTGCAGCAGCGACACCCCGTTGGCCCGCTGGGCCAGCCGGAGCCCCATCACGGCCATGTTGAACAGGTTGGGCTCGCCGCCCGGGTAGGTCTCCATACCGAGGGCCAGGATCCGCTGCACATCGATGCCGGGCAGTTCGGCGTCCTGGCCGAAGTGCCGGCCGATCAGCTCCCGGTCGAAGCGGTCGATACCGGCCGGGACCGGGGTGTGCGTGGTGAACACCGTCCCGCCGCGCACGGCCTCCAGCGCCGCGTCGAAACCGAGTCCGTCCGCGCACAGTTCGGCGATCCGCTCCAGGCCGAGGAAGCCGGCGTGGCCCTCGTTGGTGTGGAACACCTCCGGCTCCGGGTGCCCGGTGAGCCGGCAGTACGTCCGGACGGCCCGCACACCTCCTATACCGAGCAGCATCTCCTGGAGCAGCCGGTGCTCGCTGCCGCCGCCGTAGAGCCGGTCGGTCACCCCGCGTTCGCCGAGGTCGTTCTCCTCCACGTCCGAGTCCAGCAGCAGCAGCGGCACCCGGCCCACCCGCGCCAGCCAGATCCGGGCGCGCAGCGCCCTGCCGCCCGGCAGGGCGAGGGAGAGCGCTGCCGGGGTGCCGTCGGCCTCCTTCAGCTGGGCGAGCGGCAGTTCGTTCGGGTCGAGCACCGGATAGTGCTCCTGCTGCCAGCCGTCCCGGGAGAGGGTCTGGCGGAAGTAGCCGTGCCGGTACAGCAGGCCCACGCCGATCAGCGGCACGCCGAGGTCGCTGGCCGCCTTCAGGTGGTCGCCGGCGAGGATGCCGAGGCCGCCGGAGTACTGCGGGAGCGCGGCCGTGATGCCGAACTCCGGGGAGAAGTAGGCCACGGCGGCGGGCAGGCCGTCCGACTGGTTCTGGTACCAGCGGTCGCCGGTCAGATAGTCGTCGAGGTCGTCGGCGGCCGCGGTGAGGCGGCGCAGGAAGCGCCGGTCCCCGGCCAGCTCGGTCAGCCGGGCCGGCCGCACACCGCCCAGCAGCCGCACCGGGTCGCCGCCGCAGGCGGCCCAGGCCACGGGATCGACGGACTGGAACAGATCACGGGTCTCCGCATGCCAGGACCAGCGTAGATTCCGCGCCAGATCGCTCAGCGGCCGGAGGGGGTCGGGGAGAACGGGACGGACGGTGAACCGACGGATCGCCTTCACTTCCACCTCGGACGCGTCGCGGGGTGAGACGCACGGCCAGGTGCGTCTCGTCGTCACCTTCGACGGTAGTGGTTACCGCGCGGTCGGTGGGGACATACCCGCCGGTGGTGTCGAGGGGGCGTCAGAACCCGGTCACCGGGCACCCGGAGAAAAGGACCGGTCTTGTGTGTAGACATACGCGTGAGTAGTTAACAAAGTGCCGGATTGCCCACCCGAACCGGGTGGGAAGGCTCCTCGGTACACACCCCACAGGCGCACCACAGCACATCCGCAGGACCCACCTCCCCATATTCCTCCGCCCACACCCACGTTGAAGCGGACAGGAGCGGTCATGCCCGCCACGCACCACTCGTCAGGACCCCCGACAAGCAGCAAGGCCAAGGCAGGAGAGAAGCGGAGTACGGGCAGGAAAGGCGTGACGCCGGCCGGCTCCGCCGGTCCGTCCGCCGCCGGGGAGCGCTCCTCCCCGGACGCGGCCACCACCGTGGGCCGCATCCCCGTCCTCGACATACGCCCCGTGGTCCAGCACGGCCGCCGGCCCGCCAAGGCCGTGACCGGGGAGTCGTTCGAGGTGTCGGCCACCGTGTTCCGGGAGGGCCACGACGCCGTCGCGGCGAACGTGGTCCTGCGGGACCCGGCGGGCCGGGCCGGCCCCTGGACCCCGATGCGGGAACTCGCGCCCGGCACCGACCGCTGGGGCGCCACCGTCACCGCGGGCGAACCCGGCCGCTGGACCTACACGGTGGAGGCCTGGTCGGACCCGCTCACCACCTGGCGGCACCACGCCGGGATCAAGATCCCGGCCGGCCTCGACACCGAGCTGGTCCTGGCGGAGGGCGCGCTGCTGTACGAGCGGGCCGCCGCCGGTGTCCCGAAGGCGCGGCGGCGGCCGGTGCTGGACGCGGTGGCGGCCCTGCGGGACGAGGACCGCCCGGCCGCCTGGCGGCTCGCGGCGGCGCTGGCCCCCGAGGTGACGGAGCCGCTGGCCCGGTATCCGTTGCGGGAGCTGGTCACGGTCTCGGACGCGATGCCGCTGCTGGTGGAGCGGGAGCGCGCCCTGTACGGCTCCTGGTACG